>JAJZXC010000057.1 GCA_021846365.1 Bacillota bacterium
CATGTCCACCCAGCCAGGGACATTGCCGTTAAGGCAAGATACTCGGGGAGCCCGGTGCGGTAGTTCCGCACGCCGGGTTCTGCGGGGGTTGGCGGCACAAGGCCACTATGCCGGTTCAATAAGGACACTCCGCCGAAAGGCGGAGCCCCAGGGATTGCTGCTATGGCTACGGGGGCCGAGGCCGCCTTCTACCCACTACTGGAGGTGAAATTCCTGCGGTCTACCCGGCACCTCACGTACGGTTCGATGAGGGCTCGGCCTCCGTAAGGGGGCCAGCTACTCTACCAAGGTGGCAACTACACCCATTAACAGCGGGTAACCTTTTGGAAATGGCTCAACGTGGTAGGACTGGATGCCTATTTTCCTCTAGGTTCGAGGTCGCGGCCGACTACCGCCGCTCTAGGCTCGGCGTGGAATCGTCTGGCCGGGCAAATTTACGCCTGGAGAAAGCGGGCGGGGCTGGCACAAAGGCCATTCGTCATCACCAAATTGGGTTACTTCTCGGATGACGGGGCGGCCAAGACTCCAGGCGACTGGCGGCCGGCGGTGGGAGAGTTCATAGCATTTACCGTCGAGGCTAACTCAAAGGGCTGTTTTGGTTTTGGTGGCCCAATCTGTCCAATCTGCACTGGCGGGGAGGACGGGCGGATAACGGCTATATGCCGCGTGACAAACCGGCCGAAAAGGTCTTACGCGCTTATTTCACCGTGCCCAGGTCGCCATCGGTGCCGACCAGCGGGAAGTAGAGGGTTACCACCGCACCATGGTCGGGAGGAGGCACATTACCAGCTTCGGCGCGGCCGCCCTGCCCTTTCGCCAAGCCTTCGACGATGGACAGGCCGAGTCCGCTGCCTCCCCCCGAGCGCGCCCGGTCACCTCGGAAAAAGCGATGGAACACGCGGTCCAAGGCATCTTCGGGGAATCCCGGGCCCTCGTCGCGCATGCGGATCCAGCCGAAGGCGTGCGCGGTGCCCCAATCGATGTGGATAGGCGTGCCGGGGGGAGTGTGGCGGACGGCATTGTCCACCAGATTGAGCAACATTTCGCTGAGCCGGTCGCGGTCGGCGAAGATCTCTACCGCCGGCGGAGATGGCATCCCGCCCTCCTCGCCGACGATCAGCGGATGCAGGGGACCAATTGCGGCCAGGGCGGGACGGAGCTCGGCAATCCACTGGCCGACGTCTATCGGGGCAAGTTGGACTTGATGCTGGGGGGCATTGTCCAGGCGCGAGAGCGCCAGCAGTTGGTTGACCAGACGCGCCATGCGCTGGCTTTCGCGTCGAATGGCTTTCAGCCCGTGCGAGGTTTCGGCCGGGCTCAGCTCTCCGGTTCCAATCAACTCCAAAAATCCGTTGATCGCCGTCAGCGGAGTGCGCAGTTCATGCGAGGCGTCGGCTACAAACCGTCGCATTTGCTCCGAGATGGCGCGCTCCTTGGCGAAAGCTTGGTGAATGCGAACCGACATGGTGTTGACCGCTTGACTGAGTTCACGCAGCTCGCTGGGCTCGGTTGGCACGGGTACCGTATGGCCGTACTCGCCACTCGCGATCTTTAGTGTGTTATCGACCACGGGTCCCAGCGGAGTCAGCGAGTTACGTACCGACCAGGTGCCCAGGATGGCAAACATGACGAGTACGGTGAGGCAAACCAACCCAAAAATCTCGGTGTCGGCGATGAGGATATGCTTCATGGCGGTAACGCTGGCCATTATCCATAGATGACCGAGGGCCAGCTTGCCGCGGCCCAGCGCCTCGGTGATTACCAACCGGCGGTTCCAAAGGTAAAAACTGGCAGATGGAGTAAGCGGCGGGGTGGTGGGGAGCCCCGGCGAGCGCAAGACCACGTGACCCTTCAGGTCGGCGACCACAATTTGGGTACCCGGCGCCTTCAAATGGGAAAAAATTCGATGATTCAGCACTTGGGTGATGTGTAGAATGTGCACCCCGGGCGCCGTGGTAGGCAAATTTTGAGAAATCAGACGGTCAATCAGGACGCGGCGGGCGAACGACGTCAGCACACCGGCCGATGCCTTCAGGGTGTGGGCCATGGTTTGATAGAGCACGTTGCGTAAAATAAGCCACTGGCTCACCCCGATGATGGCGAGTACGGTGGCCAGCAGCACGAGTTGGCGGAAAATAAGGAGAGAAGCGAGCTTACGGCTAGACAAAGACTAGTCCCCCAGGCGATAGCCAAAACCGCGGATGGTTTGGATTAAACGCTTTTGGCGGTCCCCGATCTTTTCCCGCAGGCTAGAAATGTGAACCTCGACCAAATTGTCGTCACCCGGGTAGTCGTAGCCCCATACGTGTGACAAGATCTGACTCTTGGCCAGCACCTGGGCGGGGTTTTTCAGCAAATATCGCAAGAGTTCGTACTCTTTAGCCGTCAGCGTAATCTCGCTGCCCGCCGCCGTGACCCGGTGGGCAGTATCATCGAGGCGCAAGGGACCGTACTCCGCTTCGCTGGGCATATCGCGCTGCACTCGGCGAAGCCCGGCCCGGAGGCGCGCCACCAGTTCGTCGAGTTCAAACGGTTTGGCCAGGTAGTCGTCGGCACCGCCTTCGAGCCCCTGCACCAGGTCGGCGGTGGCATCCCGTGCGGTCAGAATTAAGATGTAAAGTTCGGGGTCTTGGCGCAGCTTGCGAGTAAGTTGCAGTCCGTCTTCCCCCGGCAGCATGATGTCAATGATGGCGGCGTGGGGAGCGTAGCGGCCGACTTCTGACCAGGCCTCTTCGGCGGTGGCGTACGCTTCGGTGTCAAATCCGCGATGACTTAGGCCTATGACCAAAAGGTCGCGAATGCTCTCTTCATCGTCTACGATTAAGACTCGGGGCTTGTCGTCGATCATGTGACTTCCCTGACCTTGGGGTGGGGCGAGAAAAAGTATTCGGCCGTGTCCCAGCCAGCGCGAGCCACCACCCGGTTGGTGACCCGGCGATTTGTCCACAGAACGTCAATTTCATGGGCAAAATCGGCCGGCGGGTCGGGCATAAGGTCGGCAAAATACGTGTGCAGCACGATCCGGACATCGAGGTGGGCATTGATGCGGTTAGCCTCTTCCACCGTCAGTTCGCTGAACGGCACTGCTCTGCTCAGGATCGCCTGGGTCACCTCGAGCTCATCGACAAAGTTGACGTGCTGCACATTGTGGTATTTTTCCAATCGATGGTTCAGGGTCTGTTCCTGGTGATAGGTCAGGCTTCGCCCAGGGGCATAGCCCCAAGAACGGCGATACGGTAATGCTGGCATGGTTGACCTCCTTGCTCTGCGATCGATCCCAAGTCGGTGAGACGCGACAACTGTCCATTACTAGTATAATCACGTTTGGAGAAAAACTGCTAGGTGGGCGGAGGCAGCGATCGATGTCGGCGAACGAGTTCGCGGGTGACTTCGGCCGGGGAAATTCCGAGCCGTTCCCAGACCAGAGTCAGATGAAAGAGGAGGTCGGCGCTTTCCCAGATGACTTCCTGGTTGCGTCGTCCCTCTTCGGCCAGCGCGGCAATGATGACTTCGCCCGCCTCCTCGCCGATTTTCTTCAACAGGCGGTCGACGGGGGCGTTGAGCAGGCGCTGGGTGTACGACTCCGGATCGGGTGGTCCAGTTCGGCGCTCGACGATCCAGTTCTGCAGGGTCTCCATCATGCCGAAGCGGTCGGGTGCCTGGTCGAAACAACCAGGGGTATTGCGATGACAGACCGGGTGAACGGGTTCAGCCAGGTATAGATAGCTGTCTTGGTCACAGTCGGCCAGCACCTCCACTACGGGTAGAATATGCCCCGAGGTTTCACCTTTTTGCCAGAGAGCGCGCCGACTGCGGGAATAGAAGTGGGCCAGGCCCGTCACCCGGGTTTTGTGCAAAGCCTCGTCATCGGCAAAGGCCAACATCAGCACCCGACCGCTTTTGCGGTCTTGCACTACCACCGGATAGAGTTCTCGGTCGAATTCCACTAAATTGGCCATCGTACAGGGACCCCCCGTCGGCTGAGTTCGCTTTTTAACCCTGGAATAGTGGTATTGCCTTGATGCAAGATGGAAGCCAGCAGCAACGCGTCCTCGCCGTGGCGCAACGCTTGCTCGAGGTCGTCCACACTGCCCGCGCCGCCTGAGGCAATTAGGGGACGGTGAACGTGCTGGCGCGCAAATGCCAGCATGGGCAGGTCGTAGCCTTGCTGCGTCCCGTCGGCATCCATGCTGGTCAGCAAGAATTCGCCGGCTCCCTGTGCTTCCGCCCGTCTCAGCCATGCTCCTAATTCCCAGTCGGTGCGAGTTCGCCCGCCATGGCGATAGACTTGCCAATGGTCGTCCTCTCGCCTGGCGTCGACCGCCACCACCATGCACTGGCTGCCGAAACGCCGGGCGACCTCGGCCACCAGGGCGGGTTCGGCCAGGGCTTGGCTATTGATCGACACCTTGTCGGCGCCGGCGGTGAGCAAAGCTTCGACCTGGTGGATGGTGCGGATGCCGCCACCTACGGTAAGCGGGATGTCGAGGCGTCGGCGCGCCTTGACGATGAGGTCGGTGGCCAATTGCAGGTCCTCCACGGTGGCTACGATGTCGAGCCAAACCAACTCGTCGGCACCGGTAGCCGCATAATGCGCCGCAAGTTCCACCGGGTCGCCGCTATCGACCAGTTCGAGAAACTTAACCCCTTTGACCACGCGGCCGTGGCGAACATCCAGACAGGGAATGATGCGTGGCAGGTACACTACGACTCCTCCTCTGAAATCGATGCCAGGTCAATCCATCCTTCTAGCCAGGCCTTACCCACAACGGCGCGGGGAATACCCAGTTGGGCCAGGGCAACTAGGTCGGCCCGCGAGCGGATGCCGCCACCCGCCCCGCATTCACCGGGCTGTTGACTCCAGGCCCTCCAAAATGCTTCCCGTATACCGGCGAGACTGCCGTCTTGTTGAATGTCGGTCACGTTGACGTGCCGGAATCCCTGGCTATAAAGTCGGTCCCAGAGGGCAATGGCATCGGCTTCGCCGTCCGTCCAGCCCCGCACCTTGGCGCGCCCGTCGCGCACGTCGACGGCAGCTACGATCGCGTCGGGGCCAAAGCGCTCGAGCAGGGTGTCGGCAAAGGTCCGGGATTCGACCAGGCGGGTCCCCACCACCACGCGCAGAACGCCCTCGGCCAGCGCGCGGGCAACCGCATCCGGGGTGCGGAAACCGCCGCCGACTTCCACCTCAAGCCCGAGCCGCACCGCCTGAGCCAGGGTCGACCAGGCTTCGAAGGCGCCGGCTTCGGCCCCGCTCAAGTCGACCAGGTGTAGACGCGAAATTCCGCCATCGAGCAACGCCTGGAAGGCATCCATCGGCTGCAGCCGGTAGTGGTGGGCGGTGGCGTAGTCACCCCGACGGAGCCTGGTCACCTGACCGGCCAGCAGATCGACGGCCGGCCACACTTGTATATGCCTCATGCTACGACTCCGCGCACAAACGCTTCAATAAAGCGGCGACCCTCGACGCCGCTCAGTTCGGGATGGAATTGGGCGCCTACCAACGCACCCCGACCGATTACACTGGCAAACCGCTGGCCGTAGTCAGTCTCGCCCCAAATCACCGTCGGGTCGGCGGGCAGGACCGAATAACTGTGCACGAAATAAAAGGCGGGCTCGCGGTCAAAGGCGTCGGACAGCGGCGTCCCGGGGCGAAGGGCGACCGTGTTCCAGCCCATGTGGGGCGTTCTCGGCGCCGCCAGTTTGGGAACTGTACCCTCGAGCCAGCCCAGCCCATGACCGCCTTCCTCTCCCGACTCGAAGAAGAGCTGGACGCCGAGGCAAATGCCCAGAATAGGGACCTGGTCGCGATATGCTTGCTCCAGAGGACCGGCCAGGGCACGCCGGCGAAGCTCGCTGACGGCGTTGAGCAGGGAGCCCACCCCGGGCAGGATGACCCAGTCGGTGCCGGGGGGAAGTCCGCCCTGGCGCCAAAGCACGGCGGTGTGCCCGATGCGGGCCGCCATCGCCGCCAGACTGCCCAGATTGCCCATTGCGTAATCGACAATGGCTACTTGCATGCCAACAACCTCCCTACTTGGGGATACCTTAGAGCAGGCCTTTGGTGGAGGGAACGGTGGCTTCGCCAGTGATGCGGGTGGCTTCGGCCAGGGCTCGGCCGAGACCCTTGAACGAGGCCTCGATGACGTGATGCGCGTTGGTACCGGCCTGACAGACCACGTGCACGGTGATCCGACCGTGTTGAGCGAAGCCCTTAAAGAATTCCGGCCAGACTTCGCTGGCCACACCGTTGATCGGCCGATCCGGGAACGCGCCCTGCCAGAAGAGCTGGCCGCGTCCCGAAATGTCCACCACCACCAGTACCAGCGCCTCGTCCATGGGCAAATAGCGTTGACCGTAGCGATGGATGCCCTTGGCATCGCCCAGCGCGCGGTTCAAAGCATCGCCAAAAACGATGCCCACGTCCTCCACCAAGTGATGAGGATCGACGGCGAGGTCACCTTGGGCGCTTAGGCGCATTCCGTATCCGCTGTGGCGGACCAAGGCGGTGAGAAAATGGTTAAACAGGGGAAGATCGGTCTCGACCCGGCTGGTGTCCAGCCGGTGATCGAGGTCCAGTTCGAGATCGATATTGGTCTCTTCCGTTATGCGATGCACGCTAGCCGTTCGGTTCATAGCCGCCCTCCTCACCATCGGGGTCGCCCAGGCGCTCGCTGAGAGCCTGGCGGTGAAAGCTTAGTCCTTCCAGGTCGGCGAGCGCGGCGCCATGTCGCAAGAGATTGGGCGCAAGGTCGGCATTGGCCCGAATCACCGACATTCGCCGCATGAAGGTGCGAGTGGAGAGTCCGGAGAGAAATCGGCCGCTCCCACCCGTGGGCAGGACGTGACTGGGACCGGCCAGATAGTCGCCCAGGGCCTGACCGGCCATGGCGCCAACAAAAAGCGCACCTGCCGTGCGCACGCCGGGTGCAAGCGCCTCGGCGGTTTCTCCCACCAGCCCGGCGTGTTCGGGAGCGCTCTGGTTCAATAGGGCAAGGGCGGCTTGGGGAGTGTCGACGGCTTGATAGGCGATGCGGCCAATCACCCGCGACGGGTCGGCGCGGCGGTAGAACTCAACTTCGGCTTCGACGGCGGTTAGGCAGGCGGGGTCCCAGCTGACCAAGACGGCACTGCCGTCGGCCGCGTGCTCGGCCTGCGAGAGCAGGTCGAGCGCAATCCAACGGGGATTGGCCGTGCCGTCGGCGACAATGAGGACCTCGGACGGCCCGGCAATGAGGTCAATGCCGACCACACCCTGACTGAATAGTTGCCGCTTGGCCGCGGTGACGTACCGGTTGCCGGGGCCGGCCACCAGGTCGACGGGCTTAAGCCCTTCGAGACCGTAGGCCAAGGCGGCAACGGCTTGGGCACCCCCCGCGGCCAGGACCTCATGCAGACCGAGCCTGCTCAACGCGTAATGCCACGCCGGGTGCGTGCGTGAGTGGTGGCGCGGGGAAATTGCCACCACGATCTGGTCGGCGCCAGCTTCCTGGGCTGGGATGGCCGTCATCAAGAGACTTGAAATCAAGGGATACTGACCATTCGGTGCGTAGACCCCCACCCGCCGGATTGGGATCCAGCGCTCTCCCAAGGCGAGACCGGCCTCAGCCGTTAGGGTTTCGGTCGATGTCGGTCGGGTTTGGCGGTGAAAGGCGCGGACGCGGCGGATGGCCGTATCGATCGCTTCGCGGACGGCTGCCGTCGGCTCCTCCGCGTCGACCTCCGCGGGGTCGTAAACTAACTGTTCGGCAGCGAGCCGCACTCCGTCGAAGCGTTCGGTCAACGCCAGCACAGCGTCACGCCCACGCTCGCGCACCTGGTCGAGAATGGTTTTGACGTCGGTCATCGGACAAATGCTCCTCTCCACAAATGCCTTGACTGCCATCGGCGGGCAGGGCTAGGCCAGGTGATGCACGAGACGGTCGCGAATGGCCACCACTTCCGGTTTGGAGCGCCAATGAGCCGGATTGGCGATTAAGCGGGCGTGCGACCGCATGACTATTTCGATTTCGTTGAGACGGTGTTGGCGAAGGGTTTCCCCGGTCTCCACGATATCGATAATGTAGGGAGCCAAGCCAATTAGTGGTGCGAGCTCCAAACTTCCGGAAAGGCGTACGATATCCGCCTGAAAGTGTCGGCGGGCAAGGTAGCCCTCGGTGATCCGGCGGTATTTGCTGGCGACCACGAAGGGCCCGTCGGGAAGCTCGGGGCGGACGCCGGCCAGCACGACCCGGCAGATCGCCAGGTCGAGGTCAGCCACCTCAAGCACGTCGATGGGTCCCTGCTCTTCGAGCAGGTCCGCCCCCACAATGCCGAGATCGGCGGCTCCCCGCGCCACCAGCACCGGCACGTCGGGTCCGCGCACGATGAGTCCGCCCGGGCCCTCCCGGGTTCCCTTGAACCAAAGTTGCCGACTGGCCGGGGCAAGCGGCCACCCTAGCCCGGCTGATCGCCAACGCGGGATCACCTGCTCCAAAATTCTGCCCTTGGCGATGGCTATACGAACGTCGTCGAAGCGTGTGCGCGCGCTCATCCGTATCTCCCTCCAGCTTCCCCAATCTGCTTGCGGTTGCCCCGGCACCAGCTGCCCGCCGGGGTTCGCGCCCAGTTTGATGCCTATCCTGCGCTTAACGTCGTTCAAACCACTGCGGCAGCGAGATGGTGAAGCCGACGCCGTGCCAATCGCGATCCTGGTAATGCACCGAAAAGCGTCCACCCTTAAGGAGCGCGTCGCCCTGACCACGGGCGTACAGAGCGAACACCGGGCCGGAGTAGTAGGGCCAGGATCCGGTTAAACTCAAGTCCCAGCTGAGCGAAGGCACGGGCTGCAACTGACGGGGAAGCTCGGATTGCCATGCCTCCCAGCGGAGCTGGGGATAGCGGCGTGCGGAGTCGGCCAGGGCGGCTTCAGCGAATTCTACCGGGGAGGGGCGGAAAAGGGGCAACAAGGCCGCGTCTGCGCCGGAAATCATCTGCTCCCCGCGGGCCCAATAGCCGTGGGCAAACGCGGTTTCGACCGCCGCCGCTGCAGCCGCGGACAGACCGCATTGACCCAGTAGGTCGCGAAGGAGTCCGAGATGTCCTACCACAAACACCAGATTGTCCGACCGCGTGAGCTGGCTACGCTCACTGATGAGCTCGCTCAGCAGGTCGAAAATGAGCGCCGCGGAGGGTAAAGCCTCGTCCTCGAGTACCTCCACGTCGAGGCTCTCGGCCCAGCGGCCTCGTTCAAAGATGGGTCCGGAGGAAAAGATCTTGATGGGGAAGTCGAGGGCGGACGGCGACCAAGAGGCCAGTCGCTCGATGATGGCCAGGGTGTGATCGCGCCGCACTTCGCTGTCGCGGGTGGGAGAGGTGGTAATCGGGGCGAAGCCCAATCCAGCCAAGTCGCCGATGAGGGCGCTGGTTTGACGAATTTGCTCCGACTCTTCTCGCAGCCAAGATCTCATGATTCACCTCGCTAACGTATTAGCGTAATAAAGTAATTATACTTGAATGCCTCCTAGCGGGCAAGATCTTGGCGGTCTGCTTATGGTTCCCGGCCCACCACCTCGAGCACCTTCAAGAAGCGCACCAGGACGGGCCGGGGAGCTACCGTGACGCGGCAGTGGGTCGCCAACCCGAAGCTCGTTCCGGGCCGAATTATCACCCCTTGGAGTTCAAGTCGGCGGGTGAACTCGATGGCGTCGCGCCGGCAATCAAAGGTGACGAAGTTGGCTTGACTACTAGCCAAGACGGGGAATCCGCGGGCCTTGAGCTCGGCGCTCAGCCAAGTGCGAAGGGAGATCGTCTCCCGGCGGACGCGGTCAAAATAGGCGGTGTCGGCCAATGCCGCCTGAGCGGCAGCCAGCGCCACCTGGTTAACCGAAAAGGGTTCCCGGACGCGGTGCAATAGACTCACCGTGGGGGGGGTGGCGGCGAGCCAGCCGACGCGGGCGCCGGCCAAGCCGTATAACTTGGAAAACGTGCGCACCATGGCCACCGGAAGCCCCTGTCGGATAGCGTCCTCGACGCCGGCATAAGCGGGATCGTCGACGAATTCGCGGTAGGCTTGATCGACGACGATTACGGCCTGTTCGCCGACACGTTCGAGAAAGCGCGTCCATGCCGACTGAGTGAAAATCCCCCCGGTCGGATTGTTCGGGTTGCACAAGTAAATCAGCCGCGTGGAGGCGTCCATCCGGTCGGCCATCGCCTCCAGGTCGACGTAACCTTGGGGATGGGTCGGCACAGCCAACGGAATGCCGCCCATCAAGCGGGCGGCATCGGGATAGGCGGCGAAACTGGGATGGGGGTAGAGGACGGTGTCGCCGGGGCGGACGTAGGCGATGGCCAACAGGCGCAGGAGTTCATCGGCTCCGTTGCCGACCAAAATGGCTTCGTCAGCCAAGCCGGCGCGATCGGCCAGTTCCGCCACCAGGTCGCCAGCAATGACTTCTGGGTATACGTTGAGTCGGTGCAGACTTTCCTCGGCGGCTTTTATCACCGCCGGCGACGTTCCCCACAGACTTTCGTTGGAGGCCAGCTTGATCACGCCCTGAACTCCAAGTTCGCGCTCTACCGTAGCCACCGACCTTCCCGGCGTGTATCCAGGCATGGCGAGAAGTTCCGGACGGGGTTCGACCATATGCAGCGTGCTCCTCTCGCGACCAGCGGTGCTTTTTCTCTAAAATACGATGCTACAGTTAGCATACTCGGCCGACGGAGGAGCGTAAAGATTGCGAGCTGCCTCGGGATGGTGCGATCCCACCAATTTGGGCTCGAGTATCCATCGCGGATCAGAGATCATGGCCTCGCGCTACGTCTAGTTCGAACTAGCTACCGACGATAGGTGAGGCCATCCGGTGGTAGACCGCATAGTTCATAAGGCCTACGCAAATGAGGAGTGAGGGGTGATTGTCAGCAAGATTTGCTATACTAGCAGATGCAGCGCAGAACCACCCTGCACGGTGGAATTTCATACACAAGGAGGCCACTTATGGCAACGCAACGGGAAACCAAGCCGCTGAAAGAGAGTTGCTTGACGATGAATGGCATCAGCAAGGAGGAAATCGACCAACACTACGGCATCCTCTACAAAGGCTACGTTGCCAAACTGAACGAAATCCGCGGCAAGCTCGGTACGGTGGATTACGCCGCGGCCAATCAGTCCTACAGCGACCTTCGGGGGATGAAGACGGAAGAGACGTTTTGCCTCAACGGGTCATTGTTGCATGAGTGGTATTTTGACAACCTGGGGGGCAAGGGTGGCGAAGCCCACGGCCGCATCCGGGAGCTGATCGACCGCGATTTCGGGTCATATGCCAAGTGGGAGACGGAGTTTAAGGCAACCGGGCTGGCGGTTCGGGGATGGGTGGTGTTGGCCTACGAGCTGGACAGCGGCACATTGCACAACTTCGGCCAGGACGCCCACAACGTAGGGGTGCCGTGGGGAGCCTATCCGCTGCTTATTCTTGACGTCTACGAACACGCATACGGCATTGACTACGGAGTTAAACGCGCTCCCTACATAGACGCGTTTATGCGTAACATTGACTGGGATAGCATCAACCGCCGCCTGGAAAAATTCCACTTGTAAGTTTACCACCCGTACTCGTAACCCTAGGCCAAGGCAAGTTCTCCCTGCGGCGGGAGGACTTGCCTCAGGTTGGGGCTCAGGCCTCCGCTTCCGTGTGCCCTAGGCGTTCGGCCTGGCTGCCGGCGGCCAAAATGGCCCGACGAAGGGTGTCTTCAACCTCCGCGCGCTTTAAGACGGCAAGGGCGGCTTCGGTGGTTCCCCCGGGGGAAGCGACCCAGCCGGTCAACTCGGAAAACGTCTGCTCGGAGAAGGCGAGGGCGACTTCCGCCGCTCCGCGCACCGCATGGGCCGCCAAGTCCCTGGCCAAGTGGCGGGGCAGGCCCATTTGACTGCCGGCCTCCAACAAGGCCTGCAGCAGTACATAGGCGTAGGCGGGACCGCTGCCCGACACGGCGGTGGCGGGATCGACCCACGCCTCGGGAACCACCACCACGTGGCCGAGGCTGGCCAAGAACGATTTGAGGGTTGGCCACAGCGCATGCTCAAGCCCGCTGCCCTCGGCCACCACCACGGTACCGTCGTGGACGGCGACGGCGATATTGGGCATCGCACGGACGACAGCCCGCCGAGGCAGAGCCTCAGTTAACGCATGCAAAGTCACCCCCGCCGCGCAAGAAAGTAGCAAAGCCTCCGGCCGGGCGTAAGTCCCGATGGCAGTCAGGGCGACGGGCACGTCTTTGGGCTTGACGGCGAGGACGATAATATCCGCCGTGGTAAGGATTTCGGGGTCGAATGAAGGAAGGGCGCGCTCGTCGGCGACCCAGCCGCGGGCTTGGTAAGCGTTGGAACGGGTCAATATGGAAAGTTTCATGTCCCCGGGGGCAGGCGAGAGCCACCCTTTAACCAGCGTGGCGGCCAAATTGCCCGCTCCTACCACGATAACGTGTTTCATCCTTATTCTGCGACGCGGAAACCTCGGCCTTCTGGCCGGGGAGGAGCGCCGCTTCCCCCTTTCCTAGATGTTCGCGGACTGCTTGGTTATTTGCCAACCATCCCCCCGTTGGAGAACACGGCAATGTTGGTAGCTGGTAGTCGGGTCGATGCCTGTGGCGGTTTTGATAAAAATCTGCGCGCTGGCTTTTGCTGTGGCACCACCGATCCAAGTGCCCGCGTATTTCCCACCGGGTATCACCGCTTCGACGAGATCGCCGGTTTGAAACCCGAAGTGCAGTTTTTCTGCTGACAGATGGCGAATGGGAAAACCGTATTTGTCGGTGCGGCATGGTTGGCGATTTTCGCGCCCCTTGGCCGATCGGACCGGAACGCTGGCAAATGTTTCGGGAGTGATTGCTCCCACCCAGAGAGCGTCGTGGTAGTGTTCTTTAGGAAGATGCAAGGCAATCCGCTGCATCTTGGTGCGCCTGACCGATCCGCCTTCGACCGGAAGTCCTGTGGTCTTTAGCTGATCATATAGTCGCCAACGGGTGGCGTTCATAGCGGCGGCATCGCGAAGCGGCGTTTTTCGCTGCCGATTAATGCGTTCGAGGCGATCAGTCTCCCAGCGAATCCGCTCCTGTTTCTTGACGGGATCCTTGCCCGCATAGATCTTGGCGTTCTGCCTGGCCCGCTTGCGCCGGCCTTGGTCATTGGCCAAAAAATCTTCCAGCGGATGGATGCCTTTGACCTGATTGCAGGTGGGACAAGCCATCGTCAAATTGGAGACGCGGTCGGAGCCGCCTCGCTTAGGTGAAACGATGTGCGCAGCCTGCAGTTGGGTGTTTGTGGCATCGCAATAGGTGCACGGACGTCCCCACTTGTACTGCAAGTATTCCCGGACTTCGTAGCCGAGGAGGGCGTCTTGCTGATACTCCACGCCTTGGATTTCAGGATCCTGCATTTTTGGGGTGTCGAAGGCAACATGCTTGACACTGAGAGTGTCGCGCAAGATCTTGTTGACGGTATGAATTGTTTGATCCACCCGAGCCACCAGGGAGGGCGGCAGCCACCCTTTTGGCCGACGCCGGTTGTAAAAGCGTGCCGGGCGATACCGGGTGTGGCGTTGGCGTCGTCCCCGACCTACACCGGCACGGGCCTTAAGGCGATGCTTAATGCCGGGCTGGTGAACCACTTGGCCATAGAAGATGGCTTGGTTACCGCTCTGGCCGTCGAGGATAATGGCCATGCCGGTGGTCTTGCTGCCGGGGTCGAGTTTAAGACGAAGCGGTTGGAATTCCGATTCCTCTGCGGTGCGATCTTTCATGCCAATGGTGAACGGGAGCCGGTGGTGGAAAACCGCGCGTCCGCGTTCCAAGAGAAGCCGTGCGCGTTTTTCCGAACACGGCATTAAGGGTTTCTGGCGTCGATCTAAAACAAAAACCATAGTGCAAATCTCCTTTCGGAGCCCCGCAAGGGCGGGCGACGCTTTCAAACGAAAGTCTCTCCTCGCCTTTGTTCTGAAGGGTCGGATCGTCATTCCGGATGACCCTCGGAAATCCCCGCAGGGGGATGACCCTCGGAAATCCCCGCAGGGGGACAGCTAGCTCTACCCCGAGCTTGCATTTAACGGAACACCAGAGAGCCTGGGGCTGCAGAAGCACCCCAGGGTCTGCACTCAAAGAACGGAAAACCCGTGGGCTCGCTCCCAAGATCCCGGCCCACGGGGGCAGGACAAGCGTAACCGAAAGACTACAGAGCCTGCATTAGCAAGCTCCGGTCTTCAGGCCGGGGTGGTTGACGCAGGAATGCGTGTATTGGCAGTTTAGTCGCGCGGCCCCGCTTCGTCAATGGTTTGTCCCTTTGACCGGTATGGCGTGCCAGACCTATCGGTGCAAAAGAGCCTTAAAACCCGGAGACTGCGGTGCGCCGTGAAAAGCTGACGATACAGAGCGGGTGCAATTCCCGTCGCCGAAGGGTTAGCCCGTCGTGGGGATCAAGGTCGCCACCCGTTGGCACAACTGCTGTTCATACCATCGGGTGCGATTTTTCAATGCATCCTTCCGGACAGTGATCCACGCCAAGGGAATGGCGCGCCCATGGGCGCGCAGGTTCACGGTGAGGATTTGATGGACCTTGTCGTTCGGTTCGGTCCAATCCAAGGTGAGAAAAATTCGACTGGCAGTCCCCACCACGGTGCGGATCAAGTCCCCCTGGGCGACTTCGATATCGATCCGGAGGTTTCCGAGAAATCGGTCGACCCGTTTAATACAGTGTTTGGCCGTCGTCTGCTTGGCCATGGCCAAGTGGTGGCCCATTTTGGCAATTCCCAGCAACGGCTCATACAACAAGGCCCACACCAGCGCGGCCAAGGTTTTGCGTTGCGAGCGGCGTAACGTGCCGTTGACGATGAAAAACTGGGTAATCGATTCGAGCTGGACCATCGAAGACCTCCTCATTGTTTGAGGGAAGATCTTTGCCGTCGGGTCGACAATTCCTTTACACAGAATTCTCTTTCTAGTCAGTCAATGCCAATAATAAAACTGGGGATGCATCAGCCCCTTGCCCTTGTTGCCGGAGTTGATAATAGGCGTCAATTTTTTGCTCCACGAACTGAATGGTTTCAGGCGCCTGTTTGCGATACCGTCGGACCTCGGCCCGGGTGCACTCCAGCCGCCCAGCGATCTCGGCGGTCCGTA
>JAJZXC010000058.1 GCA_021846365.1 Bacillota bacterium
TATCGATTAGCTATCTATCGATATTTCATTGGTCTCTCGTCCATTCCAACACTTATTACCCACATTTGGCACCATTTATTGCCAAACCAAGTTGTAGTGCGGGTTTCATGGTTCGGGCGATGGAGTGTAGTCACTAATCCGATCCCACAAAACCACGTTCCATGGGGGTTTGAGCTGTTTTAGTATAGTTACTAACGACGAACACCAGCCATGAGCGTGAAGAGAATTTAAAACATCCACACCAATAATATCCACAATGTAGCGGATTATTCGGTACGATGTCAACCCGCCCGCTGTCGGAACCTCCTGAGCATCTTTTACATCGCGCAACCTCAAGCAAGAAGTTAAAACATGCGAACTCTCATGGCCGCTGAAAAAGTGGCATTAGAATCTGACGTGTAGAACACGTATCGCCGTCCCGTTTCCCTTAAAAGGACGTTAAGGCGTAGTCCGGCTGAACCCCGGGAAATTGCTGGTGGGATAAACGGTGGCAAGTCGGGAGGATCACTCCCAGGGTCTCACGACCCGCAACCCAGCCACGGTGGTTTCCCCAGAATCTCCGCCCTTTAGGGCGGGGAGGTTCAATTCGCGACCGTCAAGGGAGGCTGCTTCGCGAGTTTACGCTATTCGAATTAAAATGAGCCGCTCCCTGCTCGGAAGCGGCTCATTACGGCGCTTTGGGTTACACGATAGAGTTGCCCGATTCGGGTTCAAACCCATGCACGCGACTGCCGTCGAGCGCACAAGTCACTGTGTCGCCAAGTTGTCCATGCCAGTCATTGTTGGCTCGCGCGATAACCGTGTCCTCGTCAAATGCCAGGTAAACCATATTTTCGTGGCCCATGGGCTCGATGACGCGAACCGTGGCTTTGAGTTGCTGGCCGGGGTGGCGATCCACAAACTCCGGCTCCAGGTGGACGTCTTCTGGACGCACCCCGATAGTAAGCCCACGACCACTCAGCGACTTGGTTCCCGCGCGCACCGGGTCGATTAATTCGATCACCTGACCATAGGTGGTGAATTTCGCTTCGCCACCCGCCAGCTCAATCTCGCCCTTCAGCAAGTTCATCGCGGGAGTGCCAACAAAGGTTGCCACATATTGATTGGCCGGCCGGTTGTAAATGTTCTCCGGAGTGTCGACCTGCTGCACGATCCCTTGGCTCATGACGACAATTCGGTCGCCCATGGTCATGGCCTCGGTTTGGTCGTGCGTCACATATAAAATGGTGGCTCCCAGGCGTTGATGCAATCGCTTCAACTCGACCCGGGTCTGGGTCCGCAGTTTGGCATCAAGGTTGGATAAGGGCTCATCCATCAAGAACGCCTTTGGCTCCCGCACAATGGCTCGTCCCAAGGCTACCCGCTGGCGCTGCCCACCGGACAGTTCCTTCGGTTTGCGGGTCAATAACCCGCCCAGGCCCAAAATATCGGCTGCTTCCTTAACCAGACGCTGGATTTCGGCCCGGGGAACCTTGCGCAGCTTGAGTCCGAAAGCCATGTTCTCATACACCGTCATGTGCGGGTACAACGCGTAGTTTTGAAACACCATCGCGATGTCGCGATCCTTGGGCGCCACCTGGCTCACTTCGCGCTCGCCAATGAAAATCGACCCCTCGGTCAGCTCCTCTAAGCCGGCTACCATTCGCAGCGTGGTCGTTTTTCCGCAGCCCGACGGGCCCAGCAAAATCAAAAACTCTTGATCGGAGACGTCCAAGTTCACATCGCTGACGGCCTCAACATTGCCAAACTTTTTGTAAACGTGTTCCAGTCGCACACTTGCCATCGAAGTCTTCCGCTCCTTCTCGTGGTTAGAACCTGTCGTTTGAAACCCAACCAATACATTCCCCATTGATTGCCCAAATCCCTGCCTGATTTAGCTGCCATTTCGAGAATTCTCAACCGGTGCCTTGATATCCCTCCAGACTCTGCCAAAACCATTCCAAGAACCATTCCTGGTCAAACCCCACCGCATAGTCTACCGGAGCCCGCGCTGCCGTCGGCGACAAGCGCACGACCGCTCCCCGCCGCTCACCATCACGGACGACTGCCAGGGGAAGCGACTGCCATTCAAAGCGCTCGGGATGCGCCGCGGCGGCAACGGCCAGCACGTCGTGCAGATGGACCTGGTCCTCGGTCTGATCGTAGCGAGCGATGGCTTCGGCGTAAAACGCGAGCCAGCCCTGCAACATTTCCCCCACCCGTCCGTAGCCGCGCAAGCGAGGCAAATCCGCGACCGCGATCCCTCGACGGGTGGTAACGTCTAGTCCGACCACCCGCACCGGCCATCCCGAAGCTAGGACGAAATCCGCCGCATCGGGATCGCAATAAAAGTTGAACTCGGCCGCCGAGGTGACATTACCACCTACCAGTGAGCCACCCATCACGGTAATGGCGGCCATCCGCCGATCAAGGTCGCCATCCGCACAACCGGCCAAAAAGCGTGCGACGTTGGTCAGCGGGCCGGTCGCCACCCAAATGCTCTCTTTTCCCGATCCCTCCTTCGCCGACTCCTGTCGCAATTGGTCGGCCATCCACGCCCAGGCTGAAACCGGAGCACCTTGGTTGCCGTTGGCAGCATCCGTGTCATCTGCCAGCGCATATCCCTCCAGCCCGCTTTGGCCATGAATATGAGGCGCAGTCACCAACGGGTGAAACAGCGGCTTCTCGGCTCCCGCCACCACCGGCAGGTCGGACCGCCCGAACGCGCGCAAAAGACGGCGGGCGTTGCGAAACGTCTGCGAGCCCCGCACGTTGCCGGCTACCGTGGTCAGTCCCGCCACCGGACCACGGGTCAACGCCACCGCCAACGCTACGGCATCGTCGATGCCGGGATCCATATCTAGATACCATCGCATGCTATCGCTCCCTTTCATTTGGCCGCTGTTGACCCGCATACTTGCGCACGGCTTCCCAATAGGGGAACGATGGCTGGGCTCCCTTACCCGTGGTGGAGAGCCCAGCCGCCACGTTGGCCCAGCCCATCGCCTCGGCCAAACCATCCCCCGCGTCAAGGCGAGCCGCCAAGGAGCCCGCAAATACGTCCCCCGCGCCCACCGTGTCGATCGCCTTAACGGCAATCGCGGGTAGGTAAAACACCCCGTGCAGCGTGGCCCAAACCACCCCTTGGCTGCCCAGCTTGATCACTACGACTTCCGGACCCTCAGCCTTCAATTGGCGCGCCATCGCCTTTGCCGTCCGCACATCCTCAATCCGCGCTCCCAACAGGCTTTCCGCCTCGCGCTGATTGGGAATCACGATATCCGCCCCCAAAAGTCCGCGAACCGGCCGTGGCAGGGCGGGGGCGGGGTCCCAGATAACCGTGGCCTGGTGACGATGGGCCACGTGTACTGCCCGCTCGACCGTGCTCAGGGGAATTTCGTTTTGTAAGACTACATAGTCGGCCCGCTCGACCATCTGGTCCAGGCTAGCCAGAGCGGAATCCCCGGTGGCTCGATTGGCCCCGTCAGCTACGGTAATCGCATTTTGCCCCCGCGAGTCGACCGTAATCATCGCGATCCCGGTGGGGAGCGCGCTCTCCGTTTGCAGATGGGCAAGGTTTACACCATCGTGGCTCAACTCGGTCACCGCCTGGCGCGCGAAGGCATCGTTGCCCACGGTGCCCAAGAAAATCGTCGCGGCCCCCATGCGTCGGGCGGCTAACGCCTGATTGGCGCCTTTCCCGCCGGCGCTGACGCTGAGCTCGTGAGCGAGTCGCGTGTCGCCGGGACCGGGAATCTGGTCTACCCGGGCAACCAGGTCCAGATTGATGCTGCCCAGTACGATGACTGCCATTCATCTCCATCCCTTCTGGTCTGGCTTTCTTCCGTTTCTTGCCCGCCGGCTCTGCCTGAGCCGATGATTAGGTTGTTTTTGACGCCGGCGTGGCATGCTATGATGACCTAGTAAAACATTCCAGGCTGGAGGCGCCCCCACATGAATATCGAAGAGTGGCTCAAGAAATTTCCGGGTCGGTACGGCATTTACGCCAAAGACCTGACGACGAATGCCGTCGTGGCTCATCACGAACGTGAATCCTTTCCGTCCGCCAGCACCATCAAGGTACCCATCATGGCCGAGGTCTATCGCCGCTTCGAAGAGGAACACGCCTCACTCGACCACATGCTGGCCATGTGCCAGGAAGACCAGGTCGGCGGCTCGGGCGTGTTGCAGGACCTGGCGCCGGGAACCAGCTTGACGGTGCGTAATCTCACCACCCTGATGATTACGGTGTCTGACAATACCGCGACCAACCTTCTCATCGACTACTTGGGCCTCGATGCCATCAATCAAATGATAAAACGGCTGGAAATGCAAGATACCGAGTTGGTGCGCCGACTGCAACGCCTACCCGCGCAACGCTCGGACGCCGTGAACCGGACGACGGCTTACGACCTGAGCCTCTTGATGGACAAGCTGGCCCGTGGCCAATGCGTGTCGGAAGTGGCCTCCGAACACATGGTGGCCACGCTGTCCCGCTGCCAGGGGATGATCGGCATTGCGCCAAGTGCCCACCCGTCGCGTTTTGTGGGTCAAAAGCCGGCCGTAACCGTGGCTCATAAGACGGGTTCGCTGGAACAGGCCTGCCACGATGCTGGCATCGTCTACTTCCTTGGCGGTCGCACCTACGTCGCCACCATCCTCAGCCAAGGTGCGCCCTACGACCAATTGGCTCGCGCGGTGAAGCAAATCGGGCGAAACTTTCCTCGTTGGCTGCGCTAGGGTGAAAAGGCTGCAGGGCAATGCTATTCTTCCACCGGGGGGGCTCGAAAGCCCTCCCCCACTACCTCGTGGACGGCGGCAACGACGATAAAGGCCTTGGGATCCAGTTGGTAGACTAACGCCTTCAGGCGCGTCACTTCGGCGCGCGTCACGACCACGTACAAAATATCACGGCGCATGCCGGTGAACTGCCCATAGCCGTCGATCCGCGTCACTCCGCGACCGAGGTCGGTCATGATCCTCCCGCCGACGGCGTCGGCGTGTTCGGTGATAATGGTAAAGGCGCGGGCGAACTCGATGCCCTCTTGAACCAGGTCAATGGCTCGGCTGGAAATGAACAGCGCGATGAGAGAATACATGGCGCGCGCCGGGCTAAACATCAGGCCAAAGCCGGAAATGATAAAGAAGTCCATCGCCATCATGCCCTGCCCCATACTAATTGGAAGGGCATGGCTCAAAAATCGGGCGACCACGTCGGTTCCGCCCGTGGTGCCCTTGGAGCGAAACACAAGCCCGAGTCCCACCCCCGACAGCAAGCCGCCGTACACGGTCGCCAACAACACGTTATGGGTGAACGGTTTGACCGCAAGGATGGCCACCAACCCTGAGAGCATAATGGTGCCGAAGACCGTCCGAATTCCCACCCGCCCTCCCCACAGTCGGTGTGAGAGCCAGAGCAAGGGAAGATTTAAGGCGATCAAGGTGACCCAGACCGGAAGGCGAATCAAATACAGCAGAATAATGCCAAGCCCGGAAACTCCACCGTCGGAGATGCGATTGGGCACGTAGAAGCCGTTGATGCCCAAGGCGGTGACTGCGGTTCCCAACGTAATGGTCAGATAGTCCCATCCATTTTTCTTTAGCCATTTTCCCGTAGTCCGCACTGGCCGTCCTGCCCCTTCGCCCCTGCCGTCCCGATTCGCGCCCGGGGCCGTCACCCGCTAGCCCTTATCCGCCGACCACCCGCACCGTAATCCGATTTTGCCCCAGCCTGAGGCCGACAATTCGGAGCGGCAGGGGCAATCGCCATTGCGACATGATGAAGAGGTTCATCGACATCGGCCCCGGCAGGGCGCGCCCGTTCACCGAGCGAGGATAAAAAACCACCCTGCCGCCCCGGCCGCGAGTAAACATCAATCGGCCGCTGACGTCTATCGGAAGCCGCCGACCGTCTAGTCGCACCACGCCCCTGACGACCAGCTGCCGGTGTGCGATATTGACTCGGGTTGATTCTATGAAACCCGTCTGGTTAAAGAGCGCGGCCAAGGCAGAGCTTCCCACTACCACCGAACCGGCGATGGTTCCCGCCCGCAGGACGCACAGACCGTAAGGCGACCGTCGCCTGAGTGCAACCTGGCCATCGGTCCAGCGCACGTCGATGGCCTGCATCGACAACCCCGCCACCCGCACCTGGTGGGCTCGCATCGCAATCGACTGAAACCGTCCCGACGCCATTTGCCAAAAGGGAATCGCGGTTACCTGGACCGTGGGTGGCGGTCCCGCCATCCACCGCATGAGCCTCAGTTGGATGGCCCGGTCAGCCTGGACCGGGAACCACCACTGAGCCCACACCAAAGCGATCACCGCTGACATGGCGGCGATGAAGGGCCGGTTCACGGCACTTCGGTTTCCAAGGCCAGCGTACCCCTGGCCTCGGCTTGCAAGAAGGCTTCAATAAATCCGTCCAACTCGCCGTCCATCACTGCGGTGACGTTACTGACCTGATAACGGGTCCGGTGATCCCGGACGCTGGTGTAGGGCTGGAACACGTACGAGCGGATTTGCGAGCCCCAACCGATGTCCAGTTGGACCCCGCGAACCTCAGCCATCTTGGCCTCCCATTCTCGCTCGCGGATCTCGGCCAGTTTCCCCCGCAATAACCTCATGGCCGTTTCCCGATTCGCGTGCTGCGAACGTTCCGATTGACAGCTCACCACCGTGTCGGTCGGCAAGTGCGTAATCCTGACCGCGGAATCCGTCTTATTGATATGCTGCCCGCCGGCGCCGGACGCCCGAAAGGTATCCACCCTTAGATCCTCGGGACGTATGACGATGGCATCGTCCATTTCCAGGTCCGGGATGACTTCCAGCGATGCGAAAGAGGTATGCCGCCGGCCCGATGCATCAAATGGCGAAATGCGCACCAACCGGTGAATTCCTCGCTCGGCCCGCAGAAAACCGAAGGCGTTGGTTCCCTGTATTTCGACGCTCACGCTCTTCAGGCCAGCCTCTTCCCCGGGCAACTGATCTAAAATGCGGGCGGAAAATTTCTTGCGCTCGGCCCAGCGCAAATACATCCTCAACAGCATTTCCACCCAGTCTTGGGCTTCGGTGCCTCCCGCCCCCGCGTGCAAGGTGACAATGGCGTCTTCGCCGTCGTAGGGCCCGCGCAAAATCAACGTCAATTCCAATCCGCGAAGCTCGTCCAGTAAGCTCTGGCCATCCTCCCACAAGCCCTTATGCAAGGCTTCCTCGGACTCGGCGCGGGCGAGTGCCCATAATTCCCGCCAATCCGCGGCGGCCTGCTCAATACGCAAAAATTCGTCGAGCGGCCCCCGCAATACCCCTAGTTGCTTGGTCAGCTGGCGAGCCCGCTGCGGTTGATGCCAAAAGTCCGGCGAGGCCATAGCCCGTTCTAGGCGGGCCGCTTCTTCTTCCCGGCGCAGCGGGTCAAAGAGACCCCCTGACACGATCTAACGCCGACCGCAAGGCTTCGTCCAATAGGTTGATGTCGTCCTCAAGCATGGTCAACTGCTCCTTTTGTCAATCTCCATTACCCCCGCGGTTATGGTGTCCCGGCGTCAGGGCGCCCCCCCTGAATCACCTGAAACGGGGGGCGGTTGGTCTCGTCATCGGCGGCCGGGGCTTGTTCGATCACGTGCGCCACCGGACCGAAGGCCTCCGACGCCTCTTCGTTCTCTAGTTCCATATGGAACATGATGCGAATAACTTCCTCGCGAATGGCGGCCATCATTTCCTGATACATGTCATAGGCCTCCCGCTTGTATTCGACCAAGGGGTCGCGCTGGCCATATGCCCTCAGGCCCACCCCCTCCCGCAGGTTGTCCATCGCATCCAGGTGCTCCATCCATTTGGTGTCAACTACCCGCAAGAGCACCATCCGCTCAAGCTCGCGTATGGCTTCTTGGCCAAATTGCTCCTCTTTGGCACTGTAGGTCTTGTCTCCCGCTTCCCTGAGCGTCTGGACGATCTCCTCCCGGCTCATTCCCGAGAGATCATCCAACGTCACCAGGCCGCGAGGCAAAAACACGTCCTCGAGCACTTCCAACAGTGGCTTCAGGTCCCATTCATCCCGGTGCAAGTTGGCGGGACAATGGGCGCTGACGGCAGCGTCGATCACTCCGTCCAGGAGATTCATGGTGTCCTCTTTCAACGATGCTTTGGAAAGAATCTCCCGGCGTTGCCTGTAGATCACCTCGCGTTGCAAATTCATCACGTCGTCGTACTGCAGCACTTGCTTGCGCGCATCGAAGTTTCGTGCCTCGACCTTCTTTTGTGCCGATTCGATGGCCCGAGTCAAGACCGGCGATTCAATCGGTTCATCCTCATCAACCCCCAGCCGGTCCATCAACGAGGACAGGGTATTGGCTGCGAAGAGGCGAAGAAAGTCATCTTCCAGGGAAAGATAAAAGCGCGACGATCCGGGATCGCCCTGGCGGCCGGAGCGGCCGCGCAGCTGGTTATCGATGCGGCGGGCCTCGTGGCGTTCGGTGCCGACAATGTGAAGCCCCCCCATGTCGACCACGCCTTCACCCAGCACGATATCGGTACCCCGGCCCGCCATGTTGGTGGCGATGGTCACCGTACCCGGCTCACCCGCGTGGGCGATAATCTCCGCTTCTTGTTCATGGTATTTGGCGTTGAGCACGTTATGCGGCACGTTGTGCTCCTGAAGCATGGCGCTTAAACGTTCTGACTTCTCAATCGACACCGTGCCCACCAGCACCGGCCGCCGATTGGCGTACAACTCCTCGACCTCCCGCACCACCGCGCGAAACTTGGCCGCCTCAGTCTTGTAGACGACGTCCGCAAAGTCCTTGCGGATCATGGGTTGATTGGTCGGCACCACAATCACGTCAAGACCGTATATCTTGCGGAATTCCTCTTCCTCGGTGGCCGCCGTCCCCGTCATCCCGGCCAGCTTGGTGTACATGCGGAAATAGTTTTGGAAGGTGATAGTGGCCAAGGTCTGGCTTTCATCGGCGATGGTCACCCGCTCCTTGGCCTCGATCGCCTGATGCAGGCCGTCGGAGTATCGGCGGCCAAACATGAGTCGGCCGGTGAATTCGTCGACTATGATCACTTCGCCGTCCTTCACCACATAATCGCGGTCGCGCTTCATCAACGCCTTGGCTTTCAGCGCCTGGTTCAGGTAATGGGAGAGGTCGAGATGGGCATCATCGTATAGGTTAGGCACGCCCAGCATACGTTCGGCCTTGGCCACCCCTCGTTCGGTGGGGCTGACCGCCTTCATCTTTTCGTCGACCGCATAGTCGACCTCTTCCTTGAGATTGTTGGCGATACGGGCAAAGGTGTAGTAAAGCTCGGTGGGGCGGTCGGCCTGCCCGGAGATGATGAGCGGCGTGCGCGCCTCGTCGATCAAAATAGAGTCCACCTCGTCGACGATGGCATAATTAAGCCCGCGCTGGACCATTTCATCGAGCGTGCTCACCATGTTGTCCCGCAAATAGTCGAAGCCAAACTCGTTGTTGGTGCCGTAGGTAATATCGGCGGCATATGCCTGGCGGCGAGCGTCCGACTCCAAGTCATGCTGAATCAATCCCACCGTGAGGCCCATAAACTGGTAAATCTTCCCCATCCAGGCTGCGTCGCGCCGGGCTAGGTAATCGTTCACTGTCACCACATGAACCCCTTTGCCGGGCAAGGCGTTCAGATACGCCGACAACGTGGCGACCAAGGTCTTTCCTTCACCGGTCCGCATTTCCGAAATCCGTCCGTCGTGCAGCGCCATGCCCCCGATGAGTTGCACGTCAAAGTGCCGCATTTGCAAAACCCGGACCGAGGCCTCCCGGATGACGGCAAATGCCTCTGGCAACAAGTCGTCCACCGTATCCCCGTTTCCCAACCGAGAACGGAATTCCCCCGTCTTGGCTCGCAGCGCTTCGTCACTCAGGGCCTTCATGTCAGGCTCCAACCGGTTGATCTCCACCGCCACGCTGCGATAGCGGCGCACTTCCCGTTCGCTAAACCGGTTGACCCACCCCGACAACATCTTCAGCACTCAGGCCGCCTCCATTCGCTACGATCACAACGAAAAAGGAACCGGGATGCGGTCCCTTTCCTTCCACTCTTAGTTAAAATTCTAGCATGCCTCCCGCCCGGCTTCAACCGCGGCGGTGAACCCGCCGGCGAACGCGGCTAAATCGCGCGGGTCCGAACTTCTTCCCCTCCGTCTCGACCAAATTGAATTTCTTGACCATATCACAAAAGGCCGCCACCACCACCGGGTCGAGTTGGGTGCCAGCAACCCGCTGAATTTCTTCCACCGCGCGCCGGTGGCTGATGGCGGGGCGGTAGGGACGGTCGCTGGTCATGGCGTCATAGACGTCGACCACGGAGATAATGCGCGTTTCCAGCGGGATGTCTTGCCCCTGCAGCCGATACGGGTAGCCGGTGCCGTCCCAACGTTCGTGGTGGTAGGCCGCCCCCGATTTGACGCAGCCGACCAGTTCGAGGGTATCCAAGAGGTCGCCGCCGACCGTCGGATGCCTCTGCATAGACAAGATTTCCTGCGGGGTAAGGCCTGCCGGCTTTTTTAAGATGGCGTCGGGCAAGTGGACTTTGCCGATGTCGTGCAGGCGTCCCGCCTCGCCGATCAACTCCACGCGGTCTTCCGGAAGCCCCATGTGGCGGGCCAGCATGGCGGCATAGTGGCCGACGCGCAACGAATGCCTGTAGGTATAGGGGTCCTTGGCCTCAAGGCCAGCCAGCAACGCCTGCACGCCGAGTTGGTACATGCGGCGGACGCGCAGCAAGAGCACGTAGATCCACCGCGAGAGAGCGAGCGGAATCAGCAGCAGAAGCTCCGGCCAGGCGCCAGCCAAGCGAAAGACGACGGTCATCAGATAGACCAAAGGGGCGGTGACGAAATAGTTCACCGTCATCCACGACATGTGGCCGCGCCACACCTTGTAAAGGTTTTGGTGCTGGCGGAGGCTGATCGCCCCCGCCACCAGGCACATGTTGACCACAAAGGCAATCAGGCAGGCGGCGAGCACCAACCAGATCGATTGCGCGTAAAAAAAGCTCCGCGGCGAGCCGCCGAGCGTCTGGAAGACGGCACCCGCAGTCCATCCCACCAGTCCCCCTTGCGCCCGGTTGAAGAGCACCGACGGCCAGCGGATTTTCCCCGTCAATGTGCGCTGATTAATGCTGCCGATGGCGCTAATCCAAAGACCCGCGCTCGGCCCGAGGATGATGCCGGCCGCCGCCATGACGGGCAATCCCACGCTGACGCTGGCGTTGCCGCGCGGCAATTGAACGGGAAAGAAAGTGGCCGCCCACACCGCGCCCAGGAAGATCAAGTCGTCCCCGCGAAGCCAGGTTAATCCGCCCACCACACTGCGGGCCATCAGCAACAGTGCCACCGCTCCGACTAAGGCCATGAAGGCGACCATCCGCTTGGGATACACGGCAGTCCCGTCCTTTCCCGTTCATCCATGCCGTTCAACCGCCCCATGCCCGTCGACAGGACGGCAACTTAAATTAATCGAAACAAATAATCGGCCGCATCCCACATTCAGGTCTTCTACTCGAGTTCGAGAAAGTTTCCGACGATTACGGCGTCTAAGATTCGGCGCAACAGACCCTTCATGGTTTGGCAATCCTCCACATCGGATTGCCCGCGAAGCTTCTCGCTCAAAGCCTCCGCTGACGTTTCGCTAGTGTATGGGATACGACCGAAGCTTTGGGATAATAGGATTACGTGGGCCGGGCTCCGGAATACAGTACTAGCCGCCGATTGACGGCATCCAGAGTTGCCCGCACGACGGTCTCCTCCAACACGCCGTGCATTACCGCACTGCCGGTCAACACCTCCTCGTCTCCGTAACGCACCATGATCAGGGCCACCGAGCGGCCCCCCTGTTCCACCAACTTGGCGTCCAAAACGACCACCCAGGCACTTCCCACCGCCTGGTTGACGGCAGCCACGGTGGCCTCCGCCATCACCGCGAGCGGGGCCGACCCTTGCACCTTGCCTTCGCACTGGAGCCCACCCCAGCCCAATCGGCACACGCCTTCCAGCCCCAACGCCGAGCGCACCAACGAATAGCCGATGATCCGAAGTCGGTAGTGACCTGCCCCCTCCCCTTCGCTTTCCTGGATCTGCACCACCGTCACCATCGACGGCTCGATCTCTTTCCAGCCGAAGTTGCGCAGCAGAGAGACGATCTGGCGCACCACTTGGCGCGGGGTCGAAGCCGAGCGGACGACCACATGCACGCGGGTCCGCGCCGGTTCCTGATCATAGACGTGCACGACCACCACTCCAGGCATCCTCGAAACGATTTCCTCATATTTTTGCAATGAAGCCACCGTCTCACCTGCCCTCACCCTGAGTTGTGCAGCATCGCATGCTATTTACTTGCTTCGACATTCTCCCCCAATTTCCTCCTCCAGAGGGAACCCATGCTAATTTTGCCAATTGCGCGCCAACGGCTGGCGTGCTTCCCAGCCCTTGCCTCGGAGGTAAGCCATGCCCTCTGAACAAGAAGAGGAGCGGCCCCGAGCCGCTCCTCGCCATGGTCTGAACCCCGGTTTCAGCGAGGCTCCAACAGTCCGTAGCTGCCGTCACGCCGTCGATAGAGGACATTGGTCGCGTCGGTCTCGGCATTGCTGAAGACAAAAAAGTCGTGTCCCAACAAATCCATCTGCAGCAAGGCCTCGTCAAGGGTCATCGGCTTGCGGGGAAACGTTTTCTTGCGCACCAGGTCGGCAGCGCTGGGCGGCTCGGCCGGTACATCGGCCCCGCGCCCGTTTGCCCGCGTCAAATGCCAGCGGTGCATGCGCGTCTTGAACTTGTTAAACTGACGCTCGAGCTTGTCGACTACCCGGTCGACGGAGGTGTACATATCGGGGGTCGATTCTTCGCCACGCAGCAACAGCCCGCCATCCAAGGGAACCGTAACCTCCACAATCTGCCGATCTTTTTCTATACTCAACACCGCGGTGGCTACCACGCTTTGATGATCGACCAACCGGTTCAGCTTGGACAATTTCCGCGTCACATGGTCGTGCAGGGCTGGGGTGACCTCGACGTTCTTTCCGCGAACGACAATGTCCATGGTTAGTTGGCGGCTAAAACTCTGGCCTCCAGGCCGGAGCCGAAACCGCCTCCCTCCTTCCTTCCTAGCTGGCTGATTTGGTTGCTGGTCTCGCTCGCTCCGAACATCCCTGCTGGGTTGCTGAGGAGCGGCCTCAGGGCTTGCGCATCGTTCTCCGGTCAGGGATCCAGGCCCGCTCAAGATGGGCCTGATAATGCTGGCATATCGAGTCGGCGGGCGCAACTCCTGACCCCACGACATCGCGAGGGTTCATCATGCGCCCGCCAGCGGGCACTCGGTTGTCTGCCGTGCGACGTGCTCGCATTTCTCGCCGAGGCGGATCCTGGTCCCGGTCGTCCGATTGTTTGAGCCTTGCGGCACCTCTCGCCGCTTACCCTGATCAAGCGACGCCCGCTGCCGAGACCGGCTAAACGATATCCATCGTAATTTCGCGGCGCGGGGACTCCGTCGTTCAGGGCGGAGAGGAAAGCCTTCCCCCTTTCCTGCTTGTGGCCACGAATACCCCTAAACCGAGGCGCAAGGGTTGCCGTCCCACGCTCACCACGCTTTGCCGGGCTCTTTTCATTACAGGTTCATTATACACCCCGGGGATCGATGGTTAAGATCCCGTTAAGGGATAATTTCCGCAAGCTTCTTGCCGAAGGCGATGGAGGGCAAAACGGTCGGCGGACAAAAAAAGAACCGGCACATGACCGGTTCTTCGAGTAGTCGGATGGTTGGTGCGAATTAGAGTCGGACTACGTTTGCGGCTTGCGGACCGCGGTCTCCCTCAACCACCTCAAATTCGACACGCTCACCTTCGTTGAGCGTACGGAAACCTTCACCATTAATGGCGCTGTAATGAACGAAAACGTCGCCGCCGTCTTCCCGCTCGAGGAATCCGTAACCCTTTTCCGCACTAAACCACTTGACTCTTCCGGTCATGCTAAAATATATCCCCCTTCGTAAAGTATCCCAGCTACTGGGATTACCAAGGACAATATACGCCTATGCGTCGCAAAAGTCAAACACCGGGCGTTTATACGCTAAGATTTTCGCTTTGTCGATGTGGATAGTGGGGATAAGTCTGTTGATAAAGGATGAATTAAGCCTTGTCATTGGGGATATTCCCTTCTAATTTGGCGGCGCGGGGACTCCCTCCTTAAGGGCGGAGAGCAGCGCCGCTTACTCTCTTATTACGTGTGACCATGCCCGCCCAAAAGCGTTGGGTGTGGCTCTTCTAAAGGGTCGGGTAGCGATCGGCATACAAATAACTAGCAATCAAGCGGTATGTGACGAACCATTGAGCCAATTCCATCATATGGCCTCTACAGCAATCATACGCGGATGAAGAGGGCGGTATGGCCGGTAGAGCCATGACGCTGGCACATTCCCATCGGCCTCGGTCGAAGTCAGATCGGCCGCCGGGAACCCTCACTTCCGGATGTCTACAAGGCCTGGGGCCTCGATGGCCCGGTGAACTTTGGTCCCGTCACCGCTGTGGTGCCCGGGGTTCCGAAAGATTCGAGCAGCGCTCACCAAGCGGCGCCTGGTTGAGAGATGCTTCACGTTTCAGAGGGGGCTAGCCTCGGTGATGGTCACGCATGATCCGGGTCGCTCTTCTGCACCGCGATGGCACCATACCACACCTTCGGCACTCTAATAAAACTCGGGTTAGTTAATGCGTCCCTCTAGAAGAGCCACCTCCAAAAGCTTGGTTAGATGTGACCACGAATACCCCTAAGCCGGTCATACCCAAAACCGATTAGGCATTCAGCTGCCGTTGGGTATACGGCCAGCCGTCTACTGGCTGGAGGACGCGACGGTGTTTGTGGTGCTCGCTCCCCAGATCCCGGCCCAAGCGGTCTGGTCAACCCTTAGCTAAGCGCCCAAGCTTGCGCCAACAAGCTCCGGCCGTCAGGCCGGGGTGGGTGACTATACGATCCGGCGCAGGTAGGCGAGGCGCCGCTAACCACCGTATCGCTCGCTGCTCGCAACCGCCTGCAGTTCGCTCACCCGGTTGGTCTCCTCCCAAGGCAGATCGACGTCAGTGCGGCCAAAGTGTCCGTAAGCTGCCGTTTGCAGGAAGATCGGCCGCCTCAACTGCAAG
>JAJZXC010000059.1 GCA_021846365.1 Bacillota bacterium
GCATGTGATCGTGGCCCTTATCACGGCGATTCTCGCCATTCTGCGGGGAGTGCTGCAGGACAATCAGAGCCTGCGGGAGCGAGTAACGGACCTCGAACACCAGCTTCATCGCGATAGCCACAATAGTTCGAAGCCCCCCTCCAGTGACGGATATGCCAAGCGCCGCGCCAAACCGCGGCGCCGACGGAGCGGTCGCAAACCGGGTGCCCAACTGGGCCATGTGGGTAGCACCCTGCTCCCCGTCGCCAAGCCGAATGCTATCATCCGGCATAGCGTCGACCAGTGTGAAGTGTGTGCCCTTGACCTCTCGGACGTCGAGGCCGAGAATGTGGGGTTCGGCGCCAAATCATCGATATCCTCCAGGTGCCCTACCAGGTGACCGAACATCAAGCCGAGATCAAAATCTGCCCCTCTGGCCACACAACCAGGGCCCCGTTTCCGCCGGGGGTGAACGCCCCGGTCCAGTATGGACCGAACATCCAGGCCCGCATCGCCTATATGCATCAATAATCTCAAGTCGGCCAGTTCTCGCTGGAAACCGTACTTTTGGCACCCGTGCTTATTACGTCGGGAGTGTCGGCGGGACTTGGGTACGCTGATCAAATTCGGCGGAGAAGCGGATCATGTCCATCTTCTGCTAGGAGCTTGTCCATAAATTGAAATCTCGGTCATTCGTTGCCCCATATATATGGTTATCGTTGGGTCGGTACCATATATATGGTATGTCTCGATAATAAATGGACAAGCTCCTAGGCATCCGTCAACATCGGACGTAGTCCGCTCTTGCCGTCGGTATGCGCCTTCATCCGGGCTCCAGAACTCATCCCGCCATTTCCGCCGACGGCTAACACGCATAAGAGGGGCACTTGAACTCTGTGCCCCTCGGTCCGCCTTGCCGTAACGCACCGACGTTTTGAACCTGCGCGCTGGCAGGTGGGTGCCTCCCGTTAACTTTCGCAGTCCCCGGCACCATCTGCATGGCGGGGGCAGGACGGCCATCAACTGAGGATCAGGCTCCCTATGTTTTGATGTTGGCTCAAAACATATCGGTTCGGATTCGCGCACAGGGCAGGCCCTGTATGGCTATTATAGGAGGCGCGGCGGCATTAATCAAGCAGATAAATCCTTCAAATGCTTCCATATTAGGATTGGGCTCCCATCAACCGCCTCCGAATTAGGATTGGGCTCCCATCAACCGCCTCCGAATTAGGATTGGGCTCCCGGGCCCTTCGTGAGGCTGCTGCCCGTCGCCGCCTTCCCGGCCAACTGCCCTGGCGCGCGGCCAGTCGGGGGGCTGAGCCAACGCCCAGCCCCCACCGGTTACTCCGGGCCTGCTTCCTCTCGGGCCAGATCAGTTACCATGTCAGCCAATACGCGCTTCTGACGGGGATTGGATCCCTGCCAGACGTGCCGCGCTATCCGGTCCTGGGCCGTCTTGGGTTCGACGCCCGTCTGGAGCATGGCGTCTCCCATTTCGATGATGTCAGAATGGACATCGTTGGACCCGTTTTGAAGACGTTGACGCACCCGCGTCTTCAAATCGTTAAACGACGACGGAACGTTCTTGGCCAACTGAATCCCTCCTCACTGGTAGCTGCTGCCTGCTTTGGCCAGCCGCCCGGGATCGCTTCCTTAACACTCAGCCGACGGCCGACGGATATGCCGGACCGGCAGTGACGGCGCCACGCCGACACCGTTTTCAGTCTGCACGGTTCGGGTCAAACTATTAGGGGAATATTTCGCCGGAAAACCCGGCACACTAGCTCGGAAAGGGGTGGTGACATGAACTGGTTGGCAACCGTGCTACGATTCATCGTATCGGCATTGGTCTTGATGTTAATGGGCTATGTTGTTCCCGGCTTTTCCCATATCGGCTTTTTCTCCGCACTACTGGCCGCCATCGTAATCGCCCTGGCGGCCTATCTCCTACAGTCGCTGTTTGGTAAGTCCATTTCTCCATTCGGACGGGGCATCGTGGGCTTTTTGGTTTCGGCGGCAGTCATTTATGCAACTCAGGTAGTCGTGCCGGGAATGCACGTCACGGTTCTCGGCGCCTTGATCGCAGCCTTCATTATTGGCATCGTCGACCTGTTTACCCCTACCGCCGTCCGTTAGTCGGCCCGCCGGCTGCCGGGAGCGGAATCTTGCTCCCGGTGGGCCGATGGTCAGTCACGGGCTTACCAGCTTCAGATTCAGCGTGCTCAGCTGTGACGTCTCTACGGGGCTCGGCGACTGCATCAAGGGGTCAGTGCCGCGCGCGGTCTTCGGAAAGGCGATGACCTCGCGCAAGTTTTTTGCTCCTGCCATAAGCATAATCAAACGATCGAAGCCAAAGGCTATTCCCGCGTGGGGTGGTGCTCCGTATTGAAAGGCGTTGACTAAAAAGCCGAACTTAACCTGAATTTCCTCCTCGGACATGCCAAGGATGCGAAATATTCGTTCCTGCCACTCGGGACGGTGGATACGAACACTGCCGGACGCCAGCTCGACCCCGTTCAGCACCACATCATAAGCCTGGGACCGGGCGGACAGCGGATCGTCTTCCAGAGTGTCCCAGTCGGCCATGCGCGGCATGGTAAACGGATGGTGGGCGGACACCAAACGTTCCTCTTCCGCCGACCACTCAAACAAAGGAAAGTCGGTCACCCAGCAAAAGCGCCAGCCGTCCTCGACCCGGCCGAGATCCCGAGCAACATTAAGCCGTAGCTGACCGGCCACTTGGAGTATTTCCCATTTGCTGCCCGCCACCACCAGCAAGGCGTCACCATCTTCCAACTTCGACGCCTCCGTCAGTCGGCGATTTCCTTCCTCTCCCAACGGCTTCGCGTTAGAGCGGATCTCGTCGTTTGCCTTCACCAACCAAATCAGGCCTCGGCTACCGAGAGTCTTGGCACTTTCCACCAGGCCGTCCAGCACCTTGCGGCTGGGGCGAAATTGGCGAATGACCACCCCCGCCACCGCTTCTGCGTCGGCCAGGATGGGCCAGCTGAGCCCCCTGGCGACGGAGCTTAAGTCGGCCAAGGGTTCCCCCGCTCGCAGGTCAGGCTTATCACTGCCATATTGTTCCATGGCCTGTTGCCATGACAAGCGGGGGAAGGGAGGCAGTTCCGTTGCCAACGTTTCGGCAAAAACTTCATGCAGCATCTGCTCCATCAGGTTGAGGACGTCATCTTGCGACGCGAAGGCCATCTCCACATCCACCTGGGTGAATTCCGGCTGGCGGTCGGCTCGGAGGTCCTCATCGCGAAACACCTTGGCAATCTGATAATAGCGGTCAAAGCCGGCCACCATGAGCAATTGCTTAAAGATCTGGGGGCTTTGGGGCAAGGCATAGAAATTTCCCGGTTGGGTCCGGCTGGGAACCAAAAAATCCCGCGCCCCCTCGGGGGTGGAGCGTGCCAAGGCCGGCGTCTCGACGTCCAAGAAGCCGTGGTGATGGAAAAAATGGCGTATCGCTGACAAAACTTCATCGCGGAGGAAGAAATTGCGGATGAGGCTAGGCCGCCGCAAGTCCAGATACCGGTACTGCAGGCGAAGGTACTCCTCCACCGAGTTGCTATCGCTAATGCCAAAGGGCAAAGGTTGGGATTCGGCGAGAATTTCCAGTCGGGTGGGAACGATCTCCACCTCGCCGGAGGGCAGATCGGGGTTGTTCATCCCTTCCGGGCGCCGGCGCACCTCACCCGCCACCGCCACCACATACTCCGCCCTGAGGGCGTCGGCGCGCTGAAACAGCGTCTCGTCGGCCGGTTCCACGACAACTTGCACCAAGCCGGTACGGTCACGTACATCAAGGAAAATGATGCCCCCATGATCGCGCCGACGGTGCACCCAACCCGCCACCTCCACTTTACGTCCTATCGCGCTCAAATTGACCGCGTCTGCATAATGTGTCCGGTACACCCGCTAGCCGCCTCTCCTGATTTGATTGGTTGCCCACGCTTGGTTGTTATATACCCGCCTCACGAAACTCTAGCCGACCACGACCGCCGAGCCGGAGCCGAATTTGCGGTGCCACCAATCGGCAATGACCGTCGCGTCGCCCGCCAACGCTTGTTGTTCCCCGCTGACCAAGTTTCTGACCACAACCTGCCCGGGGGCGTCGGTCTCGGCACCGACGATGACTACCCCCACCGCCCGTCGACCGGCGTCGCGGATTTGCGCCTTCAGACTCCGGTCCATCAAATCGCTATAACACACCAGGCCCTGCCGGCGAAGCCGATCCGCCAGTTCAAACGCCTCGGTTGCGTAGCCGGGCCGGTGGGCCACGTAACAGCCGGCTGCCGATAGGGCGCCAAAGCCATCGTTGAGCGCCGATAGCAGCCGCTCCACCCCCATGCCGAAGCCGACACCGGGGGTGCTGGGTCCGTCTAAAGACTCCACCAAACCGTCGTAGCGCCCGCCGCCAAAAAGCGCGGTCGCCTCCCCCAGTCGCGGATGGCCAACTTCAAATACCGTTCGCGAATAATAATCAAATCCGCGCACCAAATGGCTGTCCCGCTGGATGACGCCGTCGGCCGACCGCACCAACTCCATCAGGCGCTCCAAGTGGGCGCGGCACGCCGTACACCAATACTCGGCGACATCCGGTGCCCCCGCCCTAGCCTCCACGTCGACCTTGCAGTCCAACAACCGGAGCGGATTTTGCTCCAGCCTGAGGCGGCAATCCTGGCAGATGGCGTGCTCACGATCCCGGTAATAGGCTACCAGGGCCTGGCGGTAAGCCGGGCGGCACTGGCTGCATCCCAACGAATTCACCCGGATCACGGGGTCGCTCAACCCGGCCAAGCTGACCACCCGGGTGGACAGTAGCATGACCTCGGCATCCGCGCTGGGGTCGGCGGACCCGAACACCTCGGCGCCAAACTGGATATGCTGGCGATAGCGCAACGCCTGCGGACGCTCGCGGCGAAACATGGGGGCCCAATAGAACAGGCGCACCGGCTGCGGCGCATTGTACAGTCCGTTTTCCACGTAAGCCCGGGCTACCGCCGCGGTGCCCTCCGGCCGCAAGGTCAGCGATACCCCGCCGGCATCGGTAAACGCGTAACGTTCGTGTTGAACCACATCGGTACTTTCCCCCACTTTGAGGAACACGCCTGACTGCTCGAAGGCAGGCGTCTCTAGGGGCTCAAATCCGAATTGGCGGGCCGTATCAAATGCCAGCCGATGCAACCGTTCGATCCGCCACGATTCCGGGGCCAGGATATCCTGGGTTCCGCGGGGCCGCTGTAATTCCGTTCGCATGGTGCCGCTCCTTCAATTAAAAAAACCAATTGAGGCCAAGCCTAGTCTGCGCGCGCCGAGGGCGCTCGTTCTAGAATCAAGGTCACCGGACCCCAATTTACCAACTCAACTTCCATCTCTTGGCCAAAACGCCCCTCGGCCACGCGCACCGGATAGACCGAGAGCAGGGTCACAAAGCGGTGATACAAAAAAGAGGCCGGCTCATAGGCCAAAGCGCGGTGGAAATCCGGCCGCCGACCGTGCGCCAGGTCACCATAAAGAGTAAACTCTGACACCACCAAGATCGCCCCTCCCAGGTCCAACACGCTCTGCTGCAGGTGCCCGCCAGGACCCGGAAAGATGCGCAGGTGAACAAGCTTGTCCGCCATCCAGGTCATCTCTCCCGGCCCGTCACCGACGGTGAACGCGATTAAGGCGACCAGGCCGAGGTCAATCTCGCCGACTACCGTCGGGCCGACGGTTACTCGCGCGCGTTTGACTCGCTGGATAGCTGCCCGCACAATTATGACCGCTCTCGGCTGACTCGACGCACTTGCTGGACGAAGGCCAGGCCTTCCAACCGCCGAATGATCTGGTTCAACTGTCCCAAGTTGCGCACCTCGAAACGGACGTTGACGACTGCCGTCCGGTCGCGAAACCCGCGCGCCTTGGCCGAAATGATATTGTAATCGGCCACCACGTTGGCCACATCGGCCAACAATCCAGCCCGATCCCACGCGTAGACGGCGAGTTCCACCGGATGGGGGGCAAGTTCCGCCTCGGTCGCGTCCCAACTCACGTCGATCAAACGCTCGACCTCTTTGCTCAAGTCCCCCTCATTGGGGCAGCCGATGCGATGCACGGTAACCCCGCGCCCCCGGGTCAGATAGCCAAAAATGGGATCGCCGGGCACCGGCTGGCAGCAACGGGCCAACTGGGTAAGCATCCGCCGCTGTCCGCGGACCAGCACTTCCGAAGCTTGGGCCGAGCTTCGCTCCCGCGGTTTCACTCGCACCAACGGGGTTCCTTGCTGGCGCATCTGCTGGGCGACGTCTTCCTTAATTCGCCCCACCACATGCAACGGGTTGAGACTGCCCTCGCTGATGGAAATCGTCAGGTCATCGAGGCTTCCGTAGCCCAGCTTGCGAATAATCTCCGCCAGTCGCTCACGGGACAAGGTGAGCCCCGCCCGGCGAACCTCCCGTTCCAGCATTTCCTGACCACGGCTTAAGTGTTCGTGCCGGTGTTCCTTACGCAGCCACTGCCGAATTCGGTTCTTGGCCTGCGAACTGCGGACGAACTGTAACCAGTCTGAACTCGGCCCCGGCGACCCGCGATTGACCAACACCTCTACGATGTCGCCGTTTTGCAGGATGGTGCCCAGGGGCGCTATCCGTCCATTCACCTTGGCTCCCACGCAGTGGTTCCCAATGTCGGTGTGAATCCGGTAGGCAAAGTCAACCGGCGTCGCCCCCGCGGGCAGGTCGATCACGTCGCCGCGGGGGGTAAACACAAATACTTCGTCCGCGAAAAGGTCCACCCGGAGCGTTTCCAAGAACTCGCTGGCATCGCCCATGTCGCGCTGCCACTCCAATAATTGACGCAGCCAGGCCAATTTTTGGTCGAATTCGGGATCGTGCTTGCCGGCACCACCCTCTTTGTAACGCCAATGAGCCGCAATGCCATACTCGGCCGTGTGGTGCATGGCGTGGGTGCGGATCTGCACCTCAATCGGGTCCCCCTGGGGACCGATCACGGTGGTGTGCAAACTCTGGTAGAGGTTGGATTTGGGCATGGCGATATAGTCTTTAAAGCGCCCGGGAACCGGCTTCCACAATGCATGGACCATGCCCAGTGCTCCATAGCAATCCTTTTCCGAATCCACCAATACCCGCACCGCCACCAAATCGTAGATTTGGCCAAAATCTTTGCCCTTTTGAAGTTTCTGGTAAATGCTGTACAGGTGCTTGGCGCGTCCCGACACTTCGGCATCAATGCCGGCCAGCAGCATGCGCTCCGAAAGGTCCTGAATGATGGATTGCACCGCTTCTTCGCGCTGTAACCGTTTTTTGGCCACCAACTCTTTGGTCCTTTGGTAGGCCTGGGGGTCCAGATGCAAAAAAGCAAGGTCTTCCAGCTCCCACTTGATGTGAAAGATTCCCAACCGATGCGCCAAGGGAGCATAAATTTCCATCGTTTCCTTGGCAATGCGGTGCACGCGATCGGCCGCCAGATGTTTTAGGGTGCGCATATTATGCAGACGGTCGGCCAATTTAATCAAAATGACGCGGACGTCTTTGGCCATCGCCAAGAGCATCTTCCTAAGATTCTCGGCCTGTTCGTCCTCGCGATTCTGGACCTCCAAGCGGTCCAGTTTGGTTACACCGTCGACCAGAAGCGCTACCGTGGGACCGAACGCCTCGCTGATGTCCTCCAAGGTATATGAGGTGTCTTCGACCACGTCGTGCAGCATCGCAGCCACGATGGTGTCGGTATCCAGGTGCATGCCGGCCAAAATCGAGGCCACTTCCAACGGGTGGGCCACATAAGGTTCGCCAGAGGCACGGGACTGACCGCGGTGGGCGCGTTGCGCAAACTCCACCGCCCGCCGAACTCTGTCGGTATCCGCGTCGTCGGCATCGTATCCTAGCTGCTCGACAATTTCGGTAATGGTCACCCCACCGCCCCCTGTCGCACTGACGTCCCGCTTGGCGGCAATGACCCGCCCGGTTTACAAAACCAAGGCGCTGACTACAGGAAGATCTCCCCCCGTAAGGCGGCGGCGTCCGCCCAGTTCGCGGAGTTCAATCAAAAATGCGAATCCGACCACGTGGCCGCCCACCTGTTGCGCAAGCCTGCGTGCCGCCTGCACCGTGCCTCCGGTGGCTAACACATCATCGACCACCACTACCCGCATTCCTCGCAGAGGAGCCGTAGCCTCCATTTCCAAACGGTTTTCACCATATTCTAACGCGTATTGCTGGCTGAGAACAGGTCCGGGTAGTTTTCCCGGTTTGCGAATCGGCACCAGGCCGATCCCAAGCCTATCCGCCAAGGGAGCCGCCAGCAGGTATCCACGCGCCTCCGGTGCCACCAGAATCTCCGGCGAGAGAGACCGCACCAGCTCTTCCATCGCCCCGAGACACTCCTGCCACGCTGCCGCGTCGGCCATGACCGGCAATACGTCCCGAAACAACACCCCTGGCCTCGGAAAATCGGGAATCTCCCGCACTAGTCTACTCCATTGCATGGTCTCTTTTCGTCCTTCCCCCGATCCACTCCGCGGTGTCCAACTGTCGCTCGCCCTCTGCCGCACACCGCCCTAGCCACGCGTGCCGGTAGCCGGGTGCGTCGGTCAGCCGCGCGCGCCGGCCGCGGCCGTTGGCGCCGAAATCTAAGCTCAGCTCGCGAAAGACGCGCCTTCCGGCCAGCAAGGGAGATTGGCCGGTTTGCAATGCCCGCCACAATACGCCCAGGCGGTCGCGATCGGGTACAAGGCGCCGCCACTTGACGATTAGGCGATCGCGGCGCGCCTCCGTCAGCCAGCGGGAGTCGATCCAAATCTGACCGTTGTCGGTCAACAAGCTTGCCGCCCAGGCCAAGGCCTCTCGATGGAGGGGAGCCCCCTGCCATATCACCTGGTCGGCCACCGAATTCCACTCGGGCCATGGTCTCCACTGACAAAAGGCGGCCGTCCGGAAAAGTCCCCGCCGTACGCGATCCTCCAGCACGGTGCGCTCTGCGATGGGGTCCGTCCAGTCGTAGGCGGTAACCCCCCGGCGCTTGAGGGCGGCCAAATCCCGTTGGCTATCCACAATATAGACAATTCGCCCTGGCAGCGGGTCGGGAGGCGGCTCAATTCGGACCCGGTGCTGCCATATGCCGACGGTGGGCTCGGTCAATATTGCGTCGACGTACCAGCGCGCTTCCCGGGTTGACCGCCAGACGTTCCATTCCACCCTCCCCGCTGTCCACAGCGCTTCTCCCGGCTTCATCCGAGCCGCCTTTACCCCGGCCTGAAAGGCCAGTCCCGTCCAGGGCACCCGTTGGAAGCGGAACCGAAGATGGTTGCCCTGCTGTCCCATGGTGCTAGCCTCGCCCACCGTCCCCCGGATCATCCAGCGCGGCGGCTCAAAGCCGTGTCCCGTCGGTTCCAAACGATCCAGCCAATTCAAGACCGCGGCGTCAATTTCTTCGGCGTCCAAGAGCCCATCGACCGCTTTACCTCGATATCTCAGCGCCAGCACTTGCGCCGGCAATTTATCACTTAGCTGTTGCGACAGATCCCAGGCCGACTGACGGAGCAGACTGAACCCCGCCGCCCCCCGATGACCGCCAAGTTTGGTGAACCGCTCCGCGTGCATGCGCAAGTGCTGCAACAGATGCAGCCCCTCTACGCCGCGAGCGGATCCCTTGCCCGTGTCGCCCTCCCAACCGATCACGGCCACCGGACTCCTCAACAGTTCCTTCAACCGTGAGGCAACGATGCCGACCACGCCGTGATGCCAGCCTTCTCCGCCCAAGACCACAAACGCCGGCAATCTGCTGCCGTCGACCTGGTATTCATCAAGCTGCTCCCAAGCTTTCTGCACCAGCTCCTTTTCGATCCTGCGCCGCTCGGCGTTGGCCGCCTCAAGGGTGTCGACCAGCGACGGCAAGTCCGCCGCCGGGCCCGTCAAAAGTTCGACCGCCGGTGCGGCATCCGCCACCCTGCCAACCGCGTTCAGCCGGGGACCGATGTAAAAAGCCAGGTCGCTCGCGGTCAGATGCCGGGCGTTGCGGCCGGCCCGTTCGGTAAGCGCCGAAATCCCCGGAACCTTGCCTGCTCGCAAGGCTGCCAACCCCTGGCGCACTAGCTTGCGGTTGTCATCCCGCAAGGGCACCACGTCGGCTACCGTGCCTATCGCCGCAATGGCAATTAACTGCTCGGAGATGACCACTCCCGTCCGCTCGGCGAGGGCACGCATCACCTGCCAGGCGACCCCCGCCCCGGAAAGGCGGTTGGGTCGCGCCATGCGTTCTGGGTTGACCAGGGCCCTGGCTTTCGGCAACGAGGAAGGCAATCCGTGATGGTCGGTGATCACCAGGCGCATCCCGCGCGCTTCGGTCAGGGCGGCGGCGGCGGGTGAACTTGAGCCGCAGTCTACGGTAATCAACAGCTCAATCCCCTCATCGGCCGCTCGCTCAACCGCTTCCTCACCCAAGCCGTAGCCTTCGTCAAAGCGGTTGGGAATGTGGAAGTCCACCGCCGCCGACGGGGCAATTTCACCGAGCCCGCGCAACATGACGGCGGTCGCGGTGACCCCGTCCGCGTCATAATCGCCGCACACCCGGATACGCTGGCCCGCATCCAAAGCGGCCACAATCTCGTTTACCGCCCGGTTCATATCGGGCAAATCGTAGGGGGACGAGAGAGGTCCCTCGTCGTTTAGCGCCTGCCAATCCTCGACGCTGTGTATCCCCCGACGCCACAGCCATTCGGCGATGGGTCGCGGCAGGCTCAGAGCTTGACTGAGTGATGAAATGACTTCGCTTGCAATCGGATCGTGGGGAAAGCTTTCAGTTCGCAACCGGTGACCCCTTTTGGCACTGTTTATTCATCAACCAAGCCTGGCGGCAATTCTCCCCCAGGGGAACTCCCAAGTCCTGACTATTGCATAAGTTTACCATACGGCCGCCGGTGCGGCACTCCCGCCGTTCCGCCCGGGGTTAAGCGCACGTTGACGTCGCTTACTTGTGGAATCCTCAACAATGAGGCTTCGACTTCTTGGGCGATACCCCAGGCCTGGAGGAGGGTAAGCCGGGCAGCCACCGTGACCTCGACGTCGACCAAGACTCGGGCTCCGGTCATTCGGGTCTTCAGCTGACCGACGGCGATTACACCCTCTACCCGACTCGCCGCTTGGCGAAGTAGTTCGCTCACTGCCGACGATGCGGCGCGGTCCATCAAATCATTGGCCGCCTGGGCGAACAAGCTCACCCCCAACCACGAAACCAGTAGTCCGACCGCGAGAGCTCCGACTTGATCGCTGTGGGCGACGCCCAGGCGGGCGCCGACAATCCCCGCGGTCGCGATTCCGCTCGAGATCACGTCGACCCGGTTGTCAGCCGCCGAGGCCATCAGCGCGTGGCTCCCGGTCTGGCGCGCCGTGCGCTGTTGGGTTCGAAACAACCAGGCCTTTAGTAGCGTCACCAGACCGGCGACCATCAGCGTCCATAGTCCCGGTTGCGGCCCAGGAGCCTGAAACAGCGCCCCGACGGCATTCGAGCACAACTCGAATCCGGCACCAATCAACATGAAGGCCACGATCTTCTGGGCAATCGCCTCGGCCTTGCCGTGGCCATAGTTGTGGTCACTGTCCGCCGGCCGCTGAGCGATCCGTAAACCCACCACGATGGCCAGGGAGGATGCCGAATCTGCCGCCGAGTGCACTCCATCTGCCACCAACGCCGCCGAATGCCCGACCATACCGACCAAGATCTTCAACCCGGTGAGGAACACGTTGCCCACAAGCCCCCACCACGCGCTTTGCTCACTTACCTTCAGCGCCTTGTCGATGGTCTGCACCGAGCCTCACCGTCCTCATCCCTGCCCGTCGACCGCTCGCGCGCTGACCGGGGATCGATCGCCGAGACCGCTGTTCGCCGCTTGGTCCGGCTTCATCGCGCCAGAGAGGTCGTAGCCATTGGAGTCGCCCGTTCCCCTTGCCAAGGTTCACAACCGCCGACCAGAACAATGGATACCGTATATCCCGATTGTGCGCAATCAGAAGCGTGCCTGCCACCGCACGCTCCTCTTCACTTTCCGCGATCTTGGGCGGGTGCCGGTTCGGCCGGCGAACGGTGAGCCGCCTTTACGGCTCTGGTTCCTCAATAAGTCGTCGACGAATCTTTTTGGGCTGTTCCTTCTTTCGCCACAGCATCCACAGCGGGCTGGCGATAAAGAGCGACGAATAGGTCCCGAACATCACCCCCAAAAACATGGTGAGCGAGAAATCGCGGATCGAGCTGCCGGCAAACAACAAAAGCGCGGCCAGCGCGATGAGCACCGTAACCGACGTGTACAAAGAGCGCACGACGACTTGGTTCAGGCTCAAATTAACCATAGCCTCCAATTCCTCATGCTTCTTGCGTAGGTGCAAATTCTCCCGGATGCGGTCGAAGACGATGATCTTGTCCGTTATCGAATAGCCGAAAATGGTCAGTACGGCCATGATAAAATACACCGTCAACTGGATGTGAATGAGGGCGATCAAGCCGACCGTGATAATCACGTCATGAACCATAGCCGCAATTCCGGCCAGAGCAAAGCGCAGTTCGAACCGTATGGTCATGTAGATCACAATCGCCACCATGGCGATGACTACGGCAATCAGGGCGCGGCGCTCAGTCTGCTTGCCAATGGTGGATGACACGCGGCTGCTTGAGATCTCCTTGAAGGCTCCCACCGAGTGCCGCAATGCCCCCAGTACTGAGGATCGTTCGCGCTCGGAGATGTTAGGAGTGGAAATTTGCACGTGTTGACGCCCATGCCCCAAGAACACGACCGTGCTGCCGACGATGTGCAGCGCGCCCAGGGTATTTTGGATCTTCGTCGTAGTCACTTGGTGTCGAAAGGCAAGGTTGAACTGGGTGCCGCCGGTGAAATCAATCCCATAATTGAGCCCGCGGATGAAAAATCCCCCAATTCCCACCAATACCAACAGGAGAGAGACCACGAACCACATTTTCCAATGCTGGATAAATTGTACATTAAACCGCACGATCGCATCCTCCTAGCCGACGAAAATAGTTCGCCGCCGCGTCCAGCCGGCATCTGCGATCCAGCGGATAACCACCCCGGTCACGGTGACGGCGGTAAACAGCGAAATCGCCGTCCCAATCATCAACGTAAGCGCAAACCCTTTCACATCGCCGGTACCCAAAAAGAAAAGGATCAAGGACGAGACGAAGGTGGTCACGTGCGAGTCCAGAATAGCCCGGATGGCGTGTCGAAATCCCTGACGCACGGCGGCGGCGGCCGTCTTGCCCTTGATCATTTCTTCGCGAATGCGGGCAAAAATAATCACGTTGGCGTCCACCGCCATCCCTACCGAGAGAATCAGGCCAGCCAGCCCGGGCACCGTGACCGTGGCATGAAGCGCCCACAGTGCACCCAAAATCAGCAGCAGGTAAATCACCAGCGCCAGATCCGCCACGATGCCTGAAAGGCGGTACCAGAGGACCATCACGGCCACGATGAGGACGATGGCGATGGCCGCCGCCGCCCGGCTGGCATGAATCGCCGCCTGACCCAAGGTGGGACTCACGGTTTGCACGGTAAGCACCTTGAGTTTCACCGGCAAAGCTCCCGAGGTCAGCAATGACGCCATCCGCTGCGCCTGCTTGAGCGTACTGAAACCACCCTGTAACTCGGCTTGTCCGTTCGGAATAACCGAGTTTACGGTGGGCGCTTCCAACAACTTTCCATCCAGGTAGATGGGCAGTTTTTGATGCAGGTACTTGGTGGTTGCCTGGCGGAACTTGGTGGTGCCTTTTCCATTGAAGGTGAGGGCAACGACATACTTGCCGGCCGCGATCTCCGCCTTGGCGTTGCTCAGGTCGCCGCCGGTCACCAGGACGTGCCCGGTCGGACTCTTAATCTGCAAAATGGCGGCTTGTCCCAGATATCTGAGCGCCTGTTCAGGATCTTTGATCCCCGGCAGGGAGATTGACAGCCGGTTACTGCCCACCTGTTCAATCAGCGGTTCAACCACGCCCAGCGAGTCGATCCGAAAGCGCATAATGCTCATGGCACGGCTCATCGCCGCGTGGTTAACCGGCGCCCCGGGCGTAGGCACCGCCTGATAGGTGGCGGCAACTCCGCCCTTCAGGTCGAGACCGTAGCGCAAATGATTGGTGATCGGATTGGCGATTCCAAAATAATAAAGAGCCGCGAGCACCGCAGCTATTAATGCAAAAAATTGCAGGACGCCCCGTTTCGGCATAATCTATAGCCTCCCCGGCAAAAATCGCCTCATTATAAACCGCGTCGAAAGGCCTGTCAATTGATGGCCGGGATTCACTCGCTCTGGGGATGGGAGTCCGCCCAAGGTTGCTGTCCGTCAAGTCCTTGCGCCGCCCGGCGCCGGGCTTGCACACCTGTCGAGCAATCCAGCGCGCAGGTATCAAGTCCCATGCGCCCGTCCCACCACCGCCTCACCACCTCCGCCACTTGGCGCGGCGTGAGATAATCCGTCTGCACGACCAGGTCCGCTTCCTTGCGCGCCTCCTCCAACCGCATCCATTCGGTGCGATAAAACGCCGGTTCCCAGGCCAGACGCCGACGCCGATGCACGGTTTCCCAGTCAGCCGTCAACAGCACCAAGGGATGAGATCCCTGGCGGCGGAAAAGGCCGGGAACCAGGGAATGTTCCTGAGCAACCGCCCGCACCGGGATACCGAGACCCTGCAATTCGCGAAAGAGCGTGGTCTTCCCCGAAGCACACACTCCCACCACCACAATCCCGTTAGTAGGGAATGCTGGCGTTAAGCCGTCGCCAACTCTGTCCCTCATCTTCGCGCACCCCCAGGGCCATCACGCTCATGTCGTCCTGTGGGCGTCCGCGGTCGAGATCCACCGCCAAGGCCATAAAGTCTTGCACCCATTGCGCTATGCCGTCTACCTCCAGACTAGTCAACTCGGCGTCCACCTGATCCCAGTCGATGGCCCGGTCATATCGTCTTCCCGCGGTTAGGATGCCGTCGGAAAAAGCGACCAGCAAGCTGCCGGACAACAACCCAAGTTCGGTGATCGACGG
>JAJZXC010000060.1 GCA_021846365.1 Bacillota bacterium
CCCCGCTCGCGTTTAACGGAAGACCAGAGTGCTTCAGGCTGGAGAAGCACCTGAAGGTCTGCATTAGGGGAACGTAGTTAGCTCGTCTCCAGAGTCTTGGCCGACTGAGGTTGCTCACAGCTCCCTTGCGGGCTTTCCAGCTAAAGCCAGAGGCTTTTTCAAGCCCCCGGCTTTAGACGTGGGGTATGTGACAGAAGACCTGCGCACAGGCTACGCAGGGGGGGAACACGGTTACGAGATCGCGTCGCATCGGCGCCCATGGAGTGATATTCCAAGCAGCCACGGAAATCTGGTTTCGAGACCGGGCGCCACGTTTACGTACTAACCACGAAAACCCGGGGAAACCGCTGCAAGTCGGATGGGCGTGCTGGTACTAAGAACAGAATGTTGAGCCCAAATAACGAGGCAGCCAACGTGGCTGAATCGCAATAATTCGGCTGGTAACGCAGATGGTCCACGAAGAGCGTATCGCCCGGCGGGTACCGTCACTGCACTATTGCAGGTTCGCCCACAGGTCACTGTCAGTTCAGTAAACGGAGTGGTGCCCGACAGCGATTCCCGGTTGCCGGACACCTGGTGATGGCGGCGATCAATCTCCTCTTTCTTGGCGGACATCTTTGCCGCCATCCCTCGGGTAGTAGCCATGGGGATCGGGCGAGGCGATGTTACCGTGACGGCCATACTTGAATACTACCGGTGTGATTTGGCGCCACAGGATCCGGTCAGCTCATTACCGTCGCGGCGCTCTCTCGGTTCTTCATTGGTTCAAGCGCTTCACCTCTGCGATGGTACCCAAATATAGCGGACGCAAATGTAGTCCTCCGTCGACGGGAACGTCCACTCCGGTAACATACGATGAAAAAGTATCCGACAACAAGGCCAGGGCCAGAGGAGCAATTTCTGAGAGTCGTCCTTCCCGTTGGTCTAGCGGGACCTCCCGCGCAGCCGACCATCGTTGCTCGTCGGAAAGACGAGCCACTAACGGTGTTGGAAAAGGGCCCGGAGTCAGCATGTTCACTCGAATTCCGAACGGAGCCAATTCAATCGCCAAGGTTTCCATATAGGCTTTGAGGCCTGTCTTGGAGACCCGATAGGCGCCTTGGGCGTAGGCAGGATTATACGTTACCGTCGAACCCACGACTAATATGGCTCCTCCCCGTCCCCTGGCAATCATATGGGCAGACACGTCCCTGCAGGCGATCGCGCACGCCGTCACATTGGTGGCCAGGATATCGTTCCACGTGGTTAATGTCGTCCGAGTGATCGACTCCGTAGCCAAGGAACCGGCCACATTGATGAACAGATCTATGGCCCCTAAGTATTCCACGGCTTGCGACACCATCGAGCGGACTTGGTCTTCGAAGCGGAGATCGACGTTCACGCTGTAGGTAGTTGCATCCTGGCGGATCTCTTGCAACGTCGTTTCGCACGATTGGCGATCGGCCAAACACACCACTACGCCTTGCCGCGCGAGGGCCGTGGCGATTGCAGCCCCGATCCCTGAAGCGGCTCCGGTGACCAAAGCGGCTTTTCCACCTAAGCCCAGGTCCAGGGCGCTCATCTCATCACCTCCGACAATTCAAATCCCTTGCGTGTCGCGGCATCCAGCATTTGCTGCCAGGTGTCCCTGGCAATCAGCACGCTAGCATCCACACGCCGAGAGGATTCCAACTCGCCCGGAAGCAGTACCGGATGGGCCGGGTCGATGGCTTGGGTACTATGAATGTAGGCTGCCAAACGGGACGCATGAACCCCAAACGTTTTTGGCGGTACCAGCGCGATAATGGTCACATTGTTTCCCACCCGGGTGGCATCGGTGCTGTCTTCTCCACTGTATATGGTGGCCAACACTTCCACCAAGAGTCCTAAGGCGGTGCCTTTGTATCCGAATAATTCCCCGCCCAAGGGCTGAATGGTACCCGAGGGGGAATCGTACAACACCTGAGGGTCCTGGGTCTGACTGCCGGACGCGTCCCGCAACACCCCGGGAGGCGCCATCTCGCGAAGATAGTGCCACAGGCGCACCTTACCTTCGGGCACGACACTGGTAGAAAAATCCGCAGAAATCAGTAGCCCGTCAGCGGTCTGAAACGCATATGCAATCGGATTGGTGGCCAGGCGCCCTTCGGTGCCCCCGAATGGTGCCACGCGGTGTCCCGATCGCGGCCCACTGCAAAACGCCAAACCAATCAGGCCTTGGGTTGCCAAATCCTCCGTGTATGCCCCAATCCGCCCACAATGTCCTGCCTGACGGACCGACACCACCGCCATCGGGTGGGCTTGACACTGACGGGTGATCTCATCGACCGCCGAAACACACGCCACGGGCCCCAAGCATCGGCGACCATTAATCACGGTCGGACCGCCTCCGGCATTGACGACTACAGGTTGCCCGCGCGGATCAATTTCGCCCGTCTCGATTTCTTCCACATATTGCGGCAAGCGCAATATTCCATGGGACCGGATACCGCGCTGGTCGTTTTCGACCAGATGGTGGGCCACAACCGCCGCATCGGGATCCGAAACCTCCCAGTGGGCCAGAAATCGAGCGGCCAGACGCTTGGCGTCGACGACGCTCAGAATGAGATCTCCGTTCGTCGCCTTCATGGTAGCTTCTTCCTTTCTTCGTCACGGTCATGACAGGGTGTAGAAGTATTCTCGTTGAGGGCCAATCGTAAGTGTTCCTCCAACGCTAGTCGTAAGAGGGCGACGTCACTGGAAATCACCACGTCGGTAAACCCTTCATGAAAGAGGCGGCCGGCTTCCAAGCCGTGGACGGCAAACGTGCCTGCGGACAATCCGAATCGGTGACACGCGTTCAGCGTCTTTCGGGCTGCGCGTTCCCATCCGACGTCGCCCCACTGGGCGGGATAGGCGGACGATAGCGCGAGGGCCAGGTCCACGGGGCCCAAATAGATGCCGCTGAGATGAGGGGTTGCGGCGATGGCGTCGACAGATTCGACCGCCTCCGGGGTTTCCACCATAACGTAGACCTGCACGGGGATTTGGCGCGGGTCGGGCGGCTCTAGCCGAAGCCCATAGCGCCAACCGCCGTAACTTCGAGTGCCAAGCGGTTGATAGCGGGTCGCCGCCACTATCCGATGAACGTCATCGACTCCAGTGACCATGGCGGCAATGATGCCATCCGCGCCGGCGTCCAAGACTCTGGGAATCCATGCCACGTGCTCGCGCGACAAGCGGACATACGTAGGAACATTACACAAGGTGGCAATCTGAATCGCGCGAGCCACCTCGTCAAATCCTAAAAAGCCGTGTTGGAAGTCAATTCCCAGAAATGCCGCCCCCGACCGCGCCAACGCCTCAACGATCACCGGATGACCGGTCATCGTCCAAACCCCCGGGCGCCGCGGAAGCGGCGCCGATCGGCTTGCGCCCGATGGCGAGGTGGGCCAAGTGTCCTCCGTCATGCCAAGCCCTCCCATTGCGTCCGAATTACAATTGCAGACAAGCGCTAGACCATAAGACTAAAAGACTGCCAGCGGATTGACCGCGCTGCCCGTGCCGCCCATAACGCGAAGCGGTGCAATCATCAAGAGAAAGGTGCTGCGCTGAAGCTGCTGGGTTACCGCGTACAGCCGTCCCAGGTCCGGATTGTCCAATATGGCGAGTCCCATGGCAACCTGCCCCACCTGATGTAGCGGAAGGGGCACCGCCGGGTAGCCGCTGGGCAAACGATCAATGCAATCCCCACTGTAGACCGCTACCCGTCGCCGATGCAACCACTCTATGGTGTCGGGTCCCATTCCCGTCCTCACGCCTTGATCGTCGTGGGAGGATACGGCCGGAGTCGGCTCCTTCAGGCCCGAGCGGACAAACACGGCGTCACCGGTTTCGACGGTGACACCGGCAAGACGTTCGGCGGCGATGAGATCCGCTACCTCGATTTGGTCGCCATCCTTAAGGGTCGGCACCCCGCGCACCCGAGGAATATCCAACAGGACGCCCCGGGTGATTACACCATCGCCCATGGCGACAATCGATCCGTACGGCAAACCTTCCGTCAACTCCGGGGGAGAGACCAGCTGTCCGCCAAAGATCCGCTGCTGAAAATGGCTGTGACTCACAGCATCCAAGTGGGTCACAGTAAAACCGTGGGGTGCGATGGTCGTCTCGTCCGCAACACTGTGATCGTCTCCTGCTCTCATCCGGTGGGAAAACTCGGCCGGGTCCGAATCTTGGACGGACAGATTGCGACCCAAAGAGACCACGATACCATGGCGTACCAGGCTGAGGGCACGCAAGATCATCTTCGGCGTAATATAATTCAAGGTCCCCCGTTCCGAGGTATCGGACCATCGCGTCCAGTTGCGACAGGACTCAAACAATGTCAGCACTTCGGCTTCGGTCATCGCTCATTCTCCGTCTTGCGGCAATCCTACAATCGCGCGTGCTTCGGAGGGGCTGGCGATCTCCCGACCCATCGCCCGGGCTATTGCCACCACATTGTCCACGAGTTCCGCGTTGCTGCGCGACCACGACCCATCGGGGAGATACGGGTTATCTTCCCAGCCCACGCGGACGTGCCCGCCCAGCGCGACCGCGGTAGGCAAAAGCTTCCACTGCGTACGCGGGTCCATTACGCTCAGATTCCAATTGACGGCGGGCGGGAGGTGGCGGATCAGATACAGCAAGGAATCCGCCGTGGGCGGTGTCCAGGCGCCGCCCGGCCATCCCAAAAACAATGTCGCCCACACCGGATCTTCCAACAGTCCTTGGCGTCGAATGAATTCGAGATTCCAAAATGCCCCCGTGTAAAAGCATTCGATCTCCGGCTTGACCCCATGCCGTTGGGCGGCCTCGCTGAATTCGGCGAGCTCGTCCCGAGGATGCAATGAGTACATTTCATTGGCCGCAAACGCCGGATCGGGGCGAAAATACTCGTCGTGCACATTGAAGGCGTACGACATCATGTCTGGCCTGAGTTGCATCAACTGGATTTTCTCCGGCAATCGGGCGCTCGCAATTCCGAATTGAATAATGGGATGTCGGGCATCGCGAACGCGGTCCGTCAAGTCCTTCCATCCAGCGAAGTTTACCGACGACAGTCGTCGGCCATCCGACTGGATATGGTCTTCCAAATAATGCACACCATGGTGATGAACTAACGAGGCGCCCGCATCGATGGCCCGAATATACTCGGTGGCCACGGCTTCGGTATCTTCGATCGCGGGCATATGGGGGTTTCCCGGATACGACATCGTAGAATCCACGGTGACGGTGATGACCAGTTTGTCCAACTTCATACCCCTTTCAGCATCTTTCCAATTTGTGACCTGCCTACTCCCATCCGGTGAGGGCAATGACCGCCTTGCCAGCCACCTGGCCGGATTTAAGTGCCGAAATCGCCGCATTAATCTCCTCCAAAGGCCACGTCGCGATCGGCGGGATATCGATCGCCTGGCGATGAGCGAGATCCAAAACCGCCACCAGGTCATCCCGCCGGCCGGATCGTACGCCGCGTAGGGTCAGCTCTTTGCGGGAAACGACCGCGAGGTCCATGGACGGAATCTCGGAATAGCCCACAACCAGACAGCATCCGTGCGGTGGCAACCAATCCAGCGCCGTCACAAACGCCGCCGGCACCCCCGAGCAATCGACCACGATGGTGCTGGGTCGCGTGTTCGCCCGATCTAGGTGGTTCAAGGTATCGTAGCCGAGTGCGGCAAGGGCGTCGCGCCGTAATGTATTCGGCTCCACCACAGTCACTTCCGTGCCCCGAAATTTAAGGATACTGGCGGCGAGAAACCCTACCGGTCCCCCGCCGAGCACCACAACGCGCCAAGGTTCATGAGTCAATGCCAGCCTTGCCGCATGGTGGGCGGTAGTCCCCGCGTCGACCAGTGCGGCGGCAGTCAGCGGGGAGAGGCCTTCAGGGACAACCACGGGTTGGCTTGGATGAAGCCACATCTTCTCGGCAAATCCGCCCCAAAGCCCGAGCACCCCTGTTACCAAGGAACCTTCGTGGCATAAGCGCTCATCGCCGGATCGGCAGGCATCGCACCGACCACATCCCACAAATATCGACGGTACCACGCGCCGGCCTAGCAAGGCTTCTGGTCCGTGAGTCACTCGGCCCACGGGTTCATGGCCCATGACGAACGGGAGTGTCGGCTGGTACGACGACCCGCTTAAGATATGGAGATCGGTCCCGCATATCCCACACGCCTCGACCGTGACCTCGATTCCGTCGTGCGGCATTCCGGCCAAGGCTACCGCCTCAACCTCCAGCGCGGGTGACGGCAATCTTTTCAATAACGCAGCCTTCACGAACGACTCCTTTTCCGCGGCGGTGCTTGAAGGGTGCTTACCGCAGCCTGGTAGGTGGCCATTCCTGCATTGATGGCAGAGCGGGGACTTGGCCATCCAAATAGATCCCACGCCATAGGCAATCCACGGCCCGCCAGCCGTTCAATGATCGCATTCAGATCGAGTACGCCCAATCCTGGCGGAAAATGCAGTTGCTCGCTTTGTCCGTCGGTATCGGCGTAATGTAGATGCGTCACGGCGTTTAAAAACTGCGGGCTCAACTGGTCAATAAACTGCGCACCGAGGGCAACGCTGGCATGACAGAAATCCAGACAGATTCCGACCCCGATGGCTTGCAGTCGCTCGGCGGTTAACTCATGTAGACGATGGCGAAATGCGAACGTGTTCGGATGCAGTTCAACCGCAATCTGAGGTGGATGCGTCGTTCCACAGTGCGCCATTGCTTCATGAAGACAATCTGCCAGTTGGGCTGGAGCATCGGGCAGGAGCTTCGGGTCATCGAGCTCCCCATCCCATAGCAGTACCCGAATTGCACCCATCGCTGCCCCGAGACGCAATGCTTGTGCGACCGCACGCGCCGCATCACGCCGAGCCGACGTACTGCTATATGCGTCCAATGGGCCGGTGATACAGTTGAGGGTGGAAACCGCAAGGTGGGCTTCCTCGGCGGCGCGAGCGGCCGCTACCGCGTGCGCTTCCGCCAACGGTACGTCAACGATGCCGGGACCGAGTTGGCCCAGAAATACTTCCACCGCGGCAAATCCCGCCGCACTCAGCAGTCGAAAGGAATCTTCCAAGTCCAGTTTGGGCAGTCCGATCGTCATTCCGATCAGGCGGCCCGCGTCTCTAGCGAGCATGATCGACCTCCCATCAAGAGCTTGAGCCGGGATTTCGTTAAAACGGCGGGCCACGGCGGGCGATCGCCGCTGCCTGATAGGAATCCAAATTCGTCGGCCAATTCATACCCTCTCAAACGCTCTCCTCGTCATTTCGGTTCCTGGCTGGCGGCTTCGGTCGATCCGTTGTCCCTAAGGTGGCCTTGTTGTCGCGACACATCACGGGCCGCCGCCGCAACTTTTTGCGCCAAGTCCGGTAGGCGGTTGAACGTAAACCGAGAAATCGGCCCCGAGATGCCAATGGCTCCCACCGGATAACCAAGATAGTCTAGTACCGGCGCCGCGAGACAACGTATTCCATCAATGGTCTCTTCATCATCGAGGGCAAAACCCTGGCGTCGGACTTCGGCCAAATGGTTGATAAACGACTCCGCATCGACGATGCTGCGGGCGGTCAATCGAATCAGGTTGAAGTTCTTGACCCACTGGTCAAACTGCTCCTCGGGCAGAAAGGCCAGAATAGCTTTTCCAAGTGCGGAACAATTAGCCGGGCGGGTCTTGCCGGCTAAATTCACAATGATCACCGAATCGTGCGCGAGTTCTTGGCCAACATACGAGATGTATTGCCCGTCCAGCACCCCCAGATTGGCCGTTTCCTCGGTCGTATCGCGAAGATGGGGGAGGCGTTTGAGTCCCACCTCTGGCCACTGGGACGTGTTGGAAAGTTTGTTGGCCAACGCCAGAAATTTGTTGAGTTGAGGGAAAAATTTATGCGATTGATCATCTTGATACAGATAGCCCTTTTTGGATAACGTGTACAGTAGTCGGTAGGCTGAACTCCGGTCAATACCGATGACCGCCGCCACGTCGCTTGGCTTCACTCCGTCGGCAAACGACATCTCTAGCGCGTCAAGACCGCGTTCTAGGGACTGGACGGTTTGCCCACCAAATTGGGTTTCTTGCTTAAAGGTTTTCGTTGTCTTCATCCCCGTTCTTGCACAACCTTGATGAGATGAAATCCAAAAGGCGAGGATTGCACCGTCCTTATCTTCAATTGCGACAATTGCAATGGTATAGAGACATCGTGTGTATGTCAAGACGTCTTTCGATATTTGTTGTGTAAAACTCACGAATGAAGGAGCCTTGGAGCTTCGTCCCTTTTGGCGGCGAGTGACCAGCCTTCGCGTGGCTTTTTGCCACCAAGGACAAGAAATCGGAAAGGCCTGTCGTTCGTTTCCGGTCGGGTACAGGTGCGACATTGCTTTGCGGGCAGGCGGTGGCAGCATCCCTAAAGCGGATCATCCGACGGGGGGTGGGCGAGCTTGTTTCACGGTTGGAGGCTTTATCAGGCCAACGTGATCTTGGGCGCAATGCCGTTTCGTTCGAACCATTTCGGAACGCAATGTGCGCCGGGGTTGCGGAGGGCTTCCGACTTCCAACCAACCCGCAATTAAAGAGGAGAATGGGGCACCATTTCGCTTAGGCAACGGTAAACGTCCTGGAACAAGACACGATTCTGAAAGCGCAGAACAGGCACCTGTCAGTATTAACAACCACCGAGTGTTTATATTGCGGCTGTTTCCACATCTTTTGCCCTACCTGTTGACATCCCGTCCGGTTGGGTGTAAACCTTTGGTTGTGGGTATTGTGCTAGTTAGGTGGGTAGTACCCATCAAAACGAATGTGCCTGGTTGGTTTGATGGTCTCGGCGCCCGAAAACAATCAACAAGGAAGGAGCAGGGTAAGTGTCCATGTCGACCGATGAGCGTTCGCTCTTCTCGCGCTCTTCTCGAACGATCTACAATCAATGGAGCGAGTTTTCCGCCCATGGGTTCCTGAATCCGGTGAGTGGAATGATCTTTGAGGGGTCAAGGTTAACCTGTGGGATGCCCTTGGGGGCTGTCGACACCGGATGTATCGATCTGAACGGCGATGGCACGTGGGGCTACTGCACGATTTTTAATTCCCATGTGCCGCGGCGTGGCCCAATCAACCAGCCGGTGTTAGGTATGACGGTGGCCGGCCAAACATGGCTATTAACCACCCAGCCTTTGCATGGCGTCGATGAGGCGGTGGGCTACGCGACGAGCGCTTCGCGCCCGACCCGTCATGCTGACCGCCTTTGGTACTGGGGACATTATCCGGCGGCAGACATACAATATGAAACGCACGGTGCTCCTGTTCAGATTGCCTTGCGGGCGTGGGCGCCTTTTGTTCCGGGCGATGTCTTTTCGTCCACGTTACCCGCAGCCGTGTTCGAAGTCCATCTGCATAATAGGAGTTCTTCCTCTCAGTCAGGTCGCTTGGTGTTCAATTTTCCCGGGCCGAGCCCGATGGAATCGGGCACCGAGCCATTACGTCGACGTGAGTTTCATGCGCAAGCACCGACTCACCTGTCGGGCGTTGAAATTGAGAGTGCCAGTGCCGGTTATATTCTGGCGGTTCAAGAAGAAACGGACGTGTGGACGGGAGATTGCTTGGGCGTCGATGCGGGCGCCTGGGGAAGGATCGACCAGGGTCTGCCCACAGCTGCGCACGGGCCTGGTGCTTCGATATCGCTCCCGTTTGAGCTCGAACCGGACGAGCGTGGGGTCAAGCGCATCTTCTTGACATGGCTGAGCCCCCGTTGGAACGCCAGCGGGCATCCCGATCCAGCCAACCTATCCTGGCTGCCGTGGTATGGCGTAAATGCCGAGACTTCGAGATCGTTATCGGATGCGGGTGGGGGGCGGTCATACTCCCACATGTACGCCCGCCTTCATCCGAGTGCCTGGGACACGATGCAATATATGGCGAGGCACCACGGCTCACTATTGGAGAGAATCTTAGGGTGGCAGGCGGTGATCTATGACGAGGTAGAGTTGCCCGGGTGGCTAGCGGACGCCTTGATTAACGTCTTGCACTTGATCACGGAAACAGGGTTATGGGCCGTCGGAGCGGCTCCCCTTGGGCAGTGGTGTCGGCCCGATGAAGGCTTGTTCGGTATGAACGAAGATCCGCGACACTGTCCGCAAATCGAGTGCGTGCCGTGCAGTTTTTATGGCAATTACCCCGTGGTTTACTTCTTTCCGCAATTGGCCCGAACAACGTTACGCGGCTATAAAGCATATCAGTTCGACAACGGCGAAGTGTCATGGATCTTTGGCGGAATAACGGATAACCCGCCAACGCCTCCCCTTGAGATGGCCAGTCCTACTCGAGGCTACCAAACGACGCTCAACGGGCCTGCAGTGGTGGACATGGTCTATCGCTTATGGCTTCGAACGCAGGATGACACGGTCCTCGAAGAATTCTACGACATGGTCAAAAAATCGACCAGTTTCACGATGAACCTGCGCCCGGAAGCCGGGCCGGATGGCATCATTAGTTTTCCCACGGGAAACAAAGGGCTGGAATGGTTTGAAGCGTGTACTTGGGCGGGCATGGCGGTCCATGTGGGAGGGATCCATCTGGCCAATTTGCGCATGGCGGAAGCCATGGCCATCCAGATGGGAGACACCGCGTTTGCGAATCAATGCCATGAATGGTTTCTGCAAGGAAGCCATGCAATGGAGAGCAAGTTGTGGACGGGCGACTACTATTTGAATTACTGGGAACCCGAGACGGGGCGTAAGTCCGACCTCATCATGGCCAATCAATTTGACGGAGAATGGATGGTTCGGGTAGCGGGGCTCCCCTCGGTCTTTTCAAATAGTCGCCTGCCGCAGGCGCTCAGTACCATATGGCGAACCTGTGTAGCTGCCACTGCGTTCGGCGCGGTGAATTTCAGCGACGCCTCGGGTGTTCCCCAAGCCAATGGCGAGGGACGCCCTGGCTGGAGCATGGATCCCACCGCGTTCTTTCCTCCCGAGGTTTGGATGTTGGGGATGACGTACATCTATGCAGGTCGCCGGGATGAGGGGCTGGATCTCTGTTATCGATGCTGGGCGCGCATTGCAGAACTCGGTAGGATATGGGATCAACCGAATATCCTGCGAGGTGATACAGGGGAGGTGGTTTACGGAGGAGACTACTATCAAAACATGATTCTGTGGGTGCTGGTGGCAGCCCTGAAAGAGCAAGACCTTCGGGGGCCTGCTCGGTCGGGAGGGCTGATTGAACGCATTCTATTTGCCGCCAATCCAGCCTCAACAGACGACGAATCCACCCTGGCAACCGCTCCTTGATACCGAAGTACGACTGATATCAATTTCGACCAAAGACTAAGGGGAGATGTATGATGACAAGGGCGCGAAAGAATATTGCGACGGTTTCGTTGTTGAGCAGTTTAGCGCTGTTTTCGGGTGTTGCCTTCGCCGCGGCTCCGCCCCAGGGGGTCACTACATTGAGATTCATAGCGCCGTCAGGAGGCTATGGCGTGGCCGTGGGTCAGGTTGCGGCGCTGTTTAACCGTGAGAACAAGCATGTCCAAGTAAAAGTCCTGGTCGAAGGATCTAATCAGATTGATGTTACGGAACGCTTGGTCGCAACTTCCAGTAATCCGCCGGACATGTTATATTGGCCGGTGGGTCCTGGATATGGGGAAATCCGCGCCGCGCGTTTAGGAATCCTGGCGAACCTAACGCCCGTATACGACAAGTATCACTTGTTCAAGATTCTTCCTTCGAGCACCAAAGGCGAAGAAATCAACGGCAAGATGTATAACGTGAACGGATGGATCGGCGCGCAACCCTATGTGTTTTATAACGCTACCATGTTCAAGAAGCTCCACATAACCCCCCCGACGACCAGTGCCCAACTCATAGCGGACGCCCACAAGGTTAGGGCCGCGGGGTATGAAACGATTGGCTTAGGGTCGGCCCACCAGTGGCCGGCAGTCCACCTCATGTCGATTCTGATCCAACGGGAACTGCCCCTGGGGGCCTACAACAAGTTGAAACTTTCCTGGGATTCCAAGGTTTCGAATCCTACCAAATGGACCAATCCCCGCGTGGTGGCCGCCTTTAAAACGTTGCAAACGTGGGCCAAAGCGGGGGTGTTTGCGCCCGGATTCAGTTCGTTGACGAATGCGGAGACGACCACCTTGTTTGCCAGTGGGAAAGCTTTGATGCAGTCGATCCCGTTGGGCGCGTGGACTCCCAAGGCCATTCAATCCCTGATAGGTCACCGTTTTCAGGTGGGGATATTTCAATACCCGCAATTAATCTCCTCCATTCCCACCTATCAGAATGTTGCCCTTGCCAACGGCGAATTTTCGGTTCCCGAGCGGTCGTGGAAGCACAACCAAGCGGCAATTACGCAATGGATCCGATTTTACCTCAGCGTTCCAGCGCAAAAGATATTCGCTGCTAATGGATTTCCTCCCGAGATCACTACCGGGATTTCGAAGGCGTACTTAACTAAGCAAGTAGGTCCCCTGGCAACGAAGGTATTAGGATGGATTAAGGAATACGGGGCCGAGCAAAACTTGGATGGTTGGCTGGCCGCTCAACAAAAGAGCCTCGTGGCACGAGGGGCCGAGGAAATCGTAGCTGGTACTGCCACGCCACTGCGGATCTGTCAACAACTGCAAGCGCTCACGAACAAATTACGCCATCCGTAAGAGTACGGGATAAAAATGCGGGGCGCGGAACCGAACTGGCTTGGTCGGTTCCGCGCTGCACGCATCGTGTAATCGAGATGGGTGGGTTGGCTACTATTTGTTGAACCGACGGCTCCCCTTGTTGCCAGACAGAAAACATTCAGCTAGAATCTTCGCAATCAATTGAACAACGCATTTTAGCACAAGCCGAGGTTCCCAACAGCAACGTTTCGTAACGATACGGAGGTCCCACTCGATGAGCACTGTCCACCGAAGACTTCATAGCGATCTGATAAATTCTGACCGATCCTCTCCAGGACCAGGGTCGAAAACCAAACAAGGAACCATGCAGCACCACGGCCGCATTTTGTTTCTTTTGCCATCCTTGTTGCTTTTGGGTGGGTTTGTGGTGATACCGCTGGGCCTTGGCATTGGATTGGCGTTCTTTCAATGGAACGGCCTTGGAGCAGCTACATTTGTAGGGTTCAATAACTTTATAACCGCCATTTCGGATCCTGAATTTTGGCATAGCGCGGAAATCACCCTTTGGTATGTCTTAGGCACAACCGTTGGATGCAACCTGCTGGGCTTAAGCTTGGCGTTAGCGTTGTTCACCAAATTTCGAGGGTGGAAAGTGTTCCGCACGTTATTCTACCTTTCAGGTGTCATGCCCATTGTAGCTACAGGAATCACGTGGGGGCTCATATTTAACCCAGGCGATGGTCTACTCAATGCATTCCTTGGAGCTATTGGACTGCGACAGTTTGAAGGATTGTGGCTGGCAAGCCCTCACTTGGCTTTGCCTTTAATCATATTTGTCGGAATCTGGATAGGAGTCGGACTACCAATGATCCTGTTTTCCGCCGGGTTAATGCGCATTTCACCGGCATTGCTTGAAACCGCCGAATTGGATGGAGCCTCCGGGGTAAAGCGGATATGGTATGTTACGCTCCCGTTACTCAAGCCCGTGATGATAGTAACGACTTTAATGTTGCTTATATCTTCCATCCAGGTATTTGCCACCGTGTGGGTCATGACCGGAGGAGGGCCTGGATACGCCACGTATGTATTAGGGATCTACCTATACAACACAGCCTTTGAATACAACCGTTTTGGCTATGCCAATGCGATGTCGGTAATCATAGCGGTCGTAGCCGGGCTGAGTATGATGGTAGCATTGAAACTCGGACGAGTGATGGAACCGAGTTAAGTTCGGATGGGGTTTACGTTCGGGCTGCGCAGCCTTACCGAACCGTGATTTTTCACGCCATGGTGTAATTTATTGTAGAGGAGCTGGTGTTCGTGACTAGGGGCATGTCTTTCAGAGGTCGAGCAACACGGGTCGTATTGATTGGAGCATTGAGCGTGTGGGCAATCATTGCGATCGGCCCTATCATCTGGGTATATTATTCCTCTTTCAAAACAAATGCTCAAATCGTGAGCAATATATGGGCTTTACCGCATCCTTGGGTATTGGGGAATTGGATCACGGTTTTAACATCGGCAGTGAACAGCGTACCGTTTATTACCAACATCATGAACACGCTTATCGTGGGAATTCCGGCGGTAATCGTGGTAATCTTGGCGGGATCTTTGGCTGGATTCGCCTTAGCTCGCTTCCGCTTTGCTGGGGCTCAAGCATTCCAACTATTCCTATTGTTATTGCTTCCGGTTCCGCAATTTGCGGTGATGGTACCCGTGTGGTCATACATGCATACCCTCGGCCTCACCAATTCCCGATTAGGTCTATTTTTAGTATACGCTGCGTTTAACTTGGCGCTTGCCATTACGTTGATGCGAGGATTTTTTTCAAATTTTCCTTCGGACATCTTGGAAGCCGCCTTATTAGATGGATGTACGGAGTGGTATGCTTTTTGGCGAATCGTGGTGCCGTTGTCCGTCGGACCGATGGTAACGGTGGGTATTCTAACGTTTAGCAGTGTGTGGAATGAATTTCTCTTTGCGGTCAGTTTGATCCAGGACCCATCGAAAATGACCGTGCAACCCGCCTTAGCGGCCCTTTCTGCAGGCGCTACCGGTCAGCTCACGTTTGGTTGGGCACAACAATTTTCCGCCTTGGCGATTACCACCATCATACCCGTCATCTTATTTTTAGTTTTTCAGAACAGAATATTTCGTGCGGTGACTCTTCAAGTTCAAAATTAAGGTAACTGTTTAGGTATACCACCCAAACTCAAACCTCCGTCACCAAAATATTGCTGGACGTAGCACAAGTCTTGTGATATATATTTTGATTAAGATGGAACGTGAGGAAGGGATTGGCAATGGCGTCGTCGGTGCTGCCCCCCAGCAGC
>JAJZXC010000061.1 GCA_021846365.1 Bacillota bacterium
CGCGCTGACCGTTGGTGCAATGGTTTACTTGAGCCAGCATCCGCCACCCAATTGATGACGTTGCTTGAGGTCGGCAATGTCATTTATCAACCTGAGAAGAACTGGGATTCCAAATTTAACTACCGGTAAATTTGGGGGACTGATCGGTCAATGAACTCTCCCACCGCCTAGCTAGGCCGAAGCGGGGGTTTCTTGGATCAACGATCTCTGCGCCGAGGCCGTAGGCCCCAGACGTCTTACACCGATCTCCCCCGGGCGTAACTTCGGGCCGTTCCGGTCCTAGCTTCCGAAAAATCCCGGTGACTTTGTGAGCCTTGGTCAGCGGATCTCCGGAAAGAAGCTTTTCGATACCGCGTTTGAACGCAAGCCGCATTGTCCGTGTGTCCGCAGCTTTGGCCGACAAATTCGGCCTGACTCAGCCGATTGTCCTTTGCAGTGAATGCGCAGATAGCGCATTCCTGCGGGATGCAACGGTGATAACCAGCTTGCCTAAGCGTAATGCTTTATAGGTGGTAAACAAGACAACCTGTCCCCAAGCCGATGATAGGATTGCGCGATTGAGCCCGGCTTTGGCTTTCCGTCGCATGTACCGGGGCTTCTGGCGGGCTGTTGGTGAAGGCTCGTTGTCCAGGCGCGATGGCTGGAGTCGTACCGACTAGTCAGCACATCGGCCCCCACCGGACCTGTTTAGAACGCCTGAGCGTGCAACCATTTTGTGGTTCGGGCGCCCGTAAGCTTGCCGGGCAAGAGCAATTTTCCCGCCTGTCGATAGGGATTTAATCCGTCATATTGCCAAGATTGAAGAACGTGCAGGCCGGCCTTGAGGTCGGGAGTGCGCACGGTGACCGATACCTCTAGGGCCGTGGTCGGGGTGCGTCGAATGACCTCGGTCAAATTGGTCAGGTCGGAAAGATGGCGCGAGGCGGTGACCGCGACATAGGCGGAACGATGGGCCCACATATAGACGCGGGTGCTTGAGTTCGAACGGGCCACCAGATCCTTGTGCACTTGGACCGACGGCACGTCGGCAAACTGCACTCCGGCGACCGTGGACAGCCCCCCTGTCAACCACTGGGCCAAATAGGCAGAATCCGGATGGGAGGATAGATTCCAGTTGACGGGCACCGAGGCCTGGATTCCCGCCGCACTAACCGAATGGAAATGGGTCGAGCGGGCAGCACGCCCGCGGTCGGGCCGAATGTGGGATACCCGGGTGGGAGATTGTCCGGAATGGTAGGGATTGGCGATGGCATGGTCACGCCATCCCGCCAAAATTTCCTTGGCCCAGCGACTTTGTCCCTTGGGGACGGTGACGTCCAGCACCAGAGAAAAGGCACCGTGGGGATTGGGGACTACGAGCACATACTGTTGACCAAGGCGAAATAGATACCCTGACCCGTTGGCCCACTGGCGGTACCCGCCCAGCCGGGCCGCGTGACGCGATGCCAAATAGGAGGCGTTTTGATAGGCACTGTGGTTGGGGTCGCGGATGACCCAAACCGTGGCGTAGAATTTAGGCGGCGTGATCTTGGTCATGACCAAGCTCGACGACGTCCGGGTTTGCACGCTAACTCCCGCCGGCACCCGCAGGAGCAGGCCCTGATAGTTCACCGTGGTCCATGTTCGGGGAGGTGGCGCGGTTTGTCCGGAGGCGGAGATCATCAGGGTCATCCCTGCCACCAGACCCACCGCGACTTTGCCGATCCGATTTCCGCTCACGACCTCACGCTCCTAACCCACGACAGACGAGTGGAGATTTTTGTTTCTGTAGTGCGAAGTACCCACACTTTCCCATTGTACCAGTTTGGTGCCACTGCCGCAGAAAAAATTCACCTCCGGCGGCATTGCTTCGGGTTGGCGTCGATGGTGGCTGAGTTGGCCGACGGCAGTAATTGGGCAAACTCCCGAATGAGGCCGTATTTGCCTGGCATCTGGCCTCCGCCCGGGAGTCCTTTTACGGAATTTTTACGGAGATTTTACGATCTTTTTACCGCGCGCCCGAGGGTCGTCGCTTTATACTTACCGAGAATCCGAGGTCGCACATTGGCTCTGGGCGTCGCCAAGACGGTGCCTCGCCCGGACTAGGCCCGGAATTCCGGTTGCCAAGAAAAACAGTGAGATGGGATTTCCAAAAAAGAGGTGAATGTGGTGACGGTAACCGGCGTGCTGGGGATTTTGGTGTTTGCTGCGGTGTTAATCGCCATCGCCAAGCCGGTCGGACTCTATTTGTACGCGGTCTACGACCAGCGCCGAACGTTTTTAGACCCGGTCATGCGCCCTGTGGAACGGGGCATTTACCGGCTGGCCGGAGTTCGGGAAGAGAAGGAAATGTCCTGGCTGGAGTATTTTCTGGCGATTCTAGCCTTTAATTTGGTTGGCTTTATCGTGTTGTACGGATTTCTGCGAATTCAGGGCGCCCTGCCCCTGAATCCCGCCCACTTTAAGGATGTGGGCCCTCATCTGTCGTTCAACACCGCCGTTAGCTTCATGACCAATACCAATTGGCAAGCTTACGGCGGCGAAAGCACGATGAGCTACCTCTCCCAAACTATGCTTATGGTGCAACAGTTTCTTTCGCCAATCTCCGGGTTGGCCATGATTCTTGCCTTCATCCGGGGGCTAACTCGGCGCAACGCGCACAGCTTGGGCAATTTTTGGGTGGACCTGACCCGCACCGTGCTTTGGGTCAGTTTACCCGTCTCGTTTGTCGGAGCGATGGTATTGGTGGCGCTGGGCAGCCCGCAAAACTGGGGGCCGTACGTGACCGCCCACACCTTGCAAGGCGCTCGCCAGAGCATCGCTCAAGGGCCGGTGGGGATGATGAATGCGATCATGCAGTTCGGCGACAACGGCGGCGGCTTTTTCAACATGAACGCCGGCCATCCCTATGAGGCACCCACCATAGCGTCCTTGATGGTGCAGCTGATATTGGGCTTTTCGATCCCGGTGGGACTCACCTATTATTTCGGCAAAGTGGTCAAGGACACCCGCCAGGGCTGGACAATTTTGGGGGCGATGATGGCCATGTTTTTGGCCGGCGCGCTGGTGATGTACCATGCGGAAGCCCTGGGCAATCCCCTGTTGGCCCATTTGGGTATTCACGGGGCCAATATGGAGGGCAAAGAGGTGCGCTTCGGGCCGGCTCTCTCCTCGCTCTTTGAAACCTCGACCACGGCCGTCTCCTGGGGGTCGACGGCGGCGGCCAATGACAGTCTGATGCCTATCGGTGGGCTCATCACCCTGTTTAACATGATGAGCGGTGAGGTCATCATAGGGGCTTGGGGAGTCGGGCTCCTCGGTATGCTGGCCTTCGCCATTTTGGCCGTATTTCTGGCCGGTCTGATGGTAGGTCGCACACCGGAATATCTGGGCAAGAAAATCCAGGCCTACGAGGTAAAAATGGCCACATTGGCCATGATCGTGCCCACGTTTGTGATCTTGGGCTTGTCTGCTTGGGCCGTGACCTCCAAGGGCGGTTTAGCGGGCATCTACAATCCTGGGCCTCACGGCCTCTCTGAAGTTCTGTACGCCTTTTCCTCCGGCGTGGGCAACAACGGGTCTGCCTTTGGCGGCCTTGACGCGGCGGCACCCTTTTACACCTGGACGGTAGGGCTGGCCATGCTGTTCGGGCGTTTCGCCATGTATATTCCGGCCCTGGCGATTGCTGGTTCCTTGGTCCAAAAGCAGTCCGTTCCCGAGAGTGCGGGCACCTTTCCCACCCACGGTACGCTGTTCGGCGGTCTCCTCATCGCCACCGTGGTGATTGTGGGCGCACTGGTATTCTTCCCGGCTTTGGCGCTCGGACCCTTGGCCGAGCACTTTGCCCTTTGGAGCGGACACGTATTTGGAGGAGGTGCCTGAGATGTCAATCCATGAGTTGAAGTCCCAAGCCCTGTCGTCTTCGGCGGTGAGCCAAGCCATCGGCGAGGCGTTTCGCAAGCTCAATCCGCGTTGGATGATGCACAACCCGGTGATGTTCATCGTCGAAGTGGGCAGCGTCTTCACCACCCTCGATGCTGTCCGCCTGTTAATCGAAGGCAACGCGTCGCTCTTCAACTTCACGTTGCAGATAGCCATCTGGCTGTGGCTGACCGTGCTCTTCGCGAATTTCGCCGAGGCGTTGGCCGAAGGCCGGGGGCGCGCGCAAGCGCAAGCCCTGCGCAGCACGCGTACAGAGACGATGGCGCGTAAGATCGGACCCTCGGGAACGATTGAAGCGGTGCCCGGCACCCAACTCCGGGTTGGTGATCGCGTGGTGGTGGCGGCTGGCGAGATCATTCCCAGTGATGGAACCATCATCGAAGGCGTGGCGTCGGTAGACGAGTCGGCCATAACCGGGGAGTCGGCACCCGTGATCCGCGCAGCCAGCGGCGATATGAGCGCGGTTACCGGCGGCACCCGGGTGCTCTCCGATCAGATCACCGTCCAAATTACCGCCAATCCGGGGGAAACCTTCCTTGACCGCATGATTTCCCTCATCGAGGGAGCGGTGCGGCAGAAGACCCCGAACGAGATCGCCCTGGCTATTTTGCTCGCCGGGCTGACCTTGATTTTCGTGGTGGTCATCATGGCCACGGAACCGTTTTCCATTTATTCGGGCGCGGTGGTATCGATGACCGTATTGATCGCGCTCTTAGTCTGCCTGATCCCCACCACCATCGGCGGTCTTATGTCCGCGATTGGGATATCGGGGATGAACCGGCTTCTGCAACGTAATGTGCTCGCCATGTCGGGACGGGCGATCGAGGCTGCTGGCGACGTGAACGTGATTTTGCTTGACAAGACTGGCACGATTACGATGGGCAACCGCATGGCCACCGAATTCGTCCCCATGCCGGATGTAAAAGAAAGCACCTTGGCCGAAGCGGCGCTGTTGTCCTCGTTGAGCGATGAGACTCCGGAAGGCCAGTCGATTGTCCGCCTGGCCCGGGAGCGGTTTCAGTTTACCCAAACCCCCGCCGATCTTGGCAACGCGGAATTTCACGAGTTCACCGCGCAAACCCAGATGTCGGGGATTGACTTCGGCGGCCGCCTGATTCGCAAGGGCTCCAGCAAGTCGGTGCCGGCCTTTGTCAAAGAGCAAGGAGGGAGCTTGCCGCCTGAGATGGACGGCGAGGTCACCCGCATCGGACGGTTGGGGGGAACGCCGCTGGTGGTGGCCGAGGGCGACCGGATATTGGGGGTGATCTACCTCAAAGACATCGTCAAGCCCGGAATTCGCGAGCGTTTGCAGGCGCTGCGCGATGCCGGAATCAAGACCGTGATGATCACCGGGGACAACCCGGTGACGGCGGACACCATCGCCAAAGAGGTGGGGGTAGACGATTTCCTGGCCCAGGCCACTCCAGAAACCAAACTAGCCTACATTAAGCAAGAGCAGGCCGAGGGCTACCTGGTGGGAATGGTAGGGGACGGCACCAACGATTCGCCGGCACTGGCTCAGGCCGACGTCGCGGTGGCGATGAATTCCGGCACCCAGGCGGCGCGGGAAGCGGGCAACATGGTCGACTTGGATTCCAGTCCGACCAAGCTGCTCGACATTGTGGAGATTGGCAAGCAGATCCTGATCACGCGGGGAGCGATGACGACCTTTTCCGTGGCCAATGACGTGGCCAAGTACTTCGCCATTATCCCAGCGATGTTTGTCGCCGTCTTCCCGGGGCTGGAAGCCATGAACATCATGCATCTGACCTCGCCCGAGAGCGCGGTGTTATCGGCCGTCATCTTCAACGCCATCATCATCCCCCTGCTGATTCCCCTGGCGCTGCGGGGCGTGCGCTATCGTCCGGTGGGGGCGGCGGTGATTTTGCGCAACAATCTGGTCGTTTACGGCTTGGGCGGACTCGTGCTGCCGTTCATCGGAATTAAGCTGATTGACTTGGTGGTGACCGCGCTTCATCTGGTCTCCTTGCATCCCTAAGGCAGACGGGTCACCAATTGGAAAGGAGGAGCCCGGATGGTAAGAAACCTGGGGACGTCGATACGCCTGTTAGTGATTTTCATGGTCCTGATCGCCGGCGTCTATTCGCTGCTGGTAACCGGGCTGGCGCAGCTGTTATTCCCGGCCCAGGCCAATGGCAGCCTCATTTACCGACACGGTCAGGTCATCGGCGCGCGCATGATTGGGCAGAGCTTTACCGGGGCCCGTTGGTTCGACAGTCGGCCGTCGGCAGCCTCCTATAACGCCGCGGCATCGGTCGCCAGCAACTACGGTCCCACCAACCCGGCGCTTATCAAAGAAGTCAAGACCAATCTGGCGGCCTTCTTGAAGGAAAACCCGGGGGTCAAAGCGAGTCAAGTGCCACCCTCGATGGTGGAGAGTTCAGACAGCGGCCTGGATCCCAACATTACCCCGGCCGCCGCCTATTTGCAAGCGCCCAGGGTGGCCCGGGTTAACCACATGTCACTCGCGGCGGTCCGCCACATTGTGGCCGAACACGAGCGAGGGAGGTTCCTGGGGCTTTATGGCAGCCCGCATGTCAACGTGCTGGCGATGAACCTATCGCTCTTGGCATGGCTCAACCGTCATCATGCGTAGGCGAAAACCGGTGCCTAGGAAAGGGGTGGAGCGCGATGCTAGATATTGCTTCGATTGGGACCGTGGTCTTGTTCTTTGTCGGCTGTGAGTGGTACATCTATTACTGCGAGCGTCTGTTGAAGGCGTCGCAGGTCAAGGGAGGGGGCGAGCGCTAGATGGCCGAGATGCTGATTGGTGGCATCGTGGGTTTGCTCTCCCTGGTGTACCTGTTTTACGCGCTGTTGTATCCGGAGAAGCTATAAGGTCTGCGGACATACGCTTTGGTCTAGTCGGCTCCCGTCGGGGGCCGACTTTTTTGATAGTTTTGACAGACGGATTATTGCGTCAAGACGCGCAAGGAGGCAATAGAAAAAAAAGAGGGATAACCCGGAATATAGCCCCCAATCTATTTACAGCCAGATTTTACTGGCGGTATAATGATTTCGTTTCCATTCTGAAGCAAAGTATGCACAATCATCATCCATGCCATCGGTTAGCAGTGAAGAAGATTGGGCAACAGTCATCCTCTTATTGAGCCTGGTGAACCGTGCCGCCTCGCGGGCGACTCACAACCGCTAAATGCTGAATTTGCGGACGGTCTGATCGGTGCTGAGCCCCGGTGGGGTTCAGCGCAAGCTTGAGCAAGCGACAGCAAGTGTGTGCAATGACCAAAAACCGATTAAATAGGGAGGTTTTGTGGTGACGAGTTCAAATCGGATGGCACCCATGCGCCCGCTCGTGCTGGGATTGGCGATCGCGGCCACCGCCGGGTTGTCGGCCGGAATGGTCCCGGTGGCCAGTTCCGGTCATTCTGCGGGAGTAACCTTACCGGGACTGGGGATGTCCACCTTCGACCCGTCGCAATGGGGTGGCCAGGATCTGCTGGATCAGGGGACGGTGCTGGAAGGGCTGACGGGGTACAACGCCCAGAACCAAATTATTCCGGTAGTGGCCAAGCGCTGGACGGTGGCCGACGGCGGTCAGGTGTGGACGTTCTACCTGCATCACCATCTCAAGTGGTCGAATGGCCAGCCGGTCACCGCGGAGGACTTTTATTACTCGTGGCTGAGGACGGCCTCGCCGGCCAACACGACTTCGGCGATGTGGGCAAGTATCGCCGGATATCTGCTGAATGCGGGCGAATACCATAACGGTGCGCTGCCTGCCAAAGATGTCGGGGTCAAGGTCATCAACCCCTACGAACTGCGGCTCACCTTGGCGTTTCCTCACAATATCTTGGGAGATTTAGCCATTGCCGGTTCTATGCCGCTTTATCCGCCCGTGATCCACGCGCATCCCAAGAGCTGGTATCTTCCCCAATATTTTGTGGGTAACGGGCCCTTGGTGCCCACCTCGTTTGTAATCAACGGGCAGATTACGCTGGCCCGCAACCGGTACTACCGGGCCGTGCCGGGCCAGCCCCCGGCCGGCAACTTGCAAACCGTGACCCTGATTCCCACTCCGAGCGTTCCGGTTGAGGATTTCCTGGCCAACCGCATCGCAGCCGCCATTATCACCGCCCCGTCGGACTATCGGTACGTGCTGCAACGTCCCGCCCTGAAGGCCGACCTGCACAAGGCGGCGCTGACCTCGGTCACCTTCCTGGAATGGAACAAATCGACGATGCGCTCGCCGTTGGACAATGCGACCGTACGCCAGGCGATATCGATGGCGATCAACCGCACTCCCCTGGTCAAGTCGGTGCTGAACGGCATGGGGCGGCCGTCGGCGATTTTCGGCTTTCCCGGCTGGCCCACCGACCACGGTCAGCACCCCTTGCCCTACAACGTGACCAAGGCCCGCCAACTGCTGGCCAAAGCCGGATATCCGAACGGAAAGGGCTTTCCCACCTTATATCTCGACACGCCCACGATGGCCTCCAATCCCTTGGCAGTGGGGGTGGCCGAGGCCATTAAACAGGAAATGAAGCAAAACCTGGGCATTACCTTCCAGATTGACCAACTGGCGCCCACCGTTGACAACTTTGTTAATTGGCAGGGTCTCACTCCCAACATCAAGCCCGGCTACACCATTGTCACCGGGGGAGCCAACTGGGTGGGGGCGAGCACCCTGTTGCTGAAATCCAACCAGGACTTGTTCCAGCCCGGAGAATTGGGACCGGCCTGGTATCGCGATCATATCGCCAACTATTACTTTCAGGCTTACGACCACCACGACGTGCAAATGTGGGGAGACCCCAACAATTCCAAACTCGGGGTCCACTTCTCCGACTGGGCCCCGTTGGTGAAGTCGGCCGAGGCCGACATCAAATGGCTCAACGCGTGGATGGCTCGGCAGCCCAAGGCGTTTCGCATCACGCTGGTCTCACCCGGAGCGCCGACCAACCAGCAGCTGTGGAACGGGTATGTGGCGGCCTGGAAGAAGGCCAAGACCGCAGCCCAAAAGCACCAGGCCTGGGTTAACGCCTGGAAATTCGTGGGCAACTACAATGCCGGCAACGGCTTGGCCGGAGTTGGCCTGCAGGGTCAGGTCTATATGTGGAAGAACATGCCGGCGAACATTCTTCAGGCGGAACGGTGGAATTCGGAAGAGTTCGCCACCGCGTCCTCCAAACAGGAAATTGTCCTGGCCGACAAGATGAACAATTTCATGATGGACCAAGCCTACGCGATTCCGCTGTATAGTGCGGAGGCATTCTATCTGGAAAAGCCCGACCTGCACCACGTTCAGGTCAACCCATATGCGTTTGGCGGTTTTTGGCAGTTCGGAGCCCTGTCCACCAAGTAGCGGACTGGGGAGATACGGGTGCCGGCGGATGAGAGGGCTTCCGACTCTGTCCGCCGGCCTCCCGGCCGTTAAACCATTGGGGGGATTATTATGGGCCTGTTGCGATATCTTTTGAAGCGGCTGGTGTCCATCTTGGGAACGATCAGCGCCGTCCTCGCCTTGTCGTACGTCCTGATGCATTACGCCCCCGGGTCTTTTTTCAGTTCCGCCAACCTGGCCAGCGCGATGGGCACGCTAAAGATGGAAAACGCTCACCTCTATGCGTCCTACCTGCGAATGTTTCGCGACCGCTACGGACTCAACCTTCCTCTTTGGCGTCAGGTGCTGGAGTATGTATGGCACTCATTGAGTTTTAACTTTGGCAATTCCTTCCAAAACCCCTCGGTGCCCATCATGGTCCAATTGCGCACCGCCTTTCCTATCAGCGCGGGACTCGCGTTCGGCTCCATCGTGCTCGCATTAATCATCGGCTTTCCCTTGGGCGTCGTCGCCGCCCTCCACCGCAACACGTGGCTAGACTCTGTGCTGACCACCCTCTCGATGGCCGGTCAGGCCATTCCCTCGTTCGTTTTAGCCGTGATCCTGGTGTTCGTCTTTGGAGTTTGGATCCCCGGCGTGGTGCCGGTTAACGGCTGGGGCACGCCGGCCAACGCCGTCTTGCCCATCGTTTGCCTGGCCACCGGGAACGTGGGCGTGGTAACCCGCTACATGCGGGGGAGCCTGATTGAGGCCTTGCGCCAGGACTACATTCGAACCGCCGAGGCCAAGGGAGTTCCGTATCGCGCCGTGGTTTGGCGTCATGCGATGCGCAATTCCTTGACTGCGCTGGTCACCGTGATCGGACCGTCGTTCGCCTTTACGGTGGTCGGTACGGTGTGGGTGGAAAACATTTTTTCCATCCCTGGGCTCGGCACCTTGCTCTCCGGCGCATTTGTCAACGACGACATCCCGCTCGCCATCACTTCGGTATTTCTCCTCTGCCTCATGGTCATGGGGATGAACCTGTTGGTTGACCTCAGCTACGCCCTGATGAATCCTCGGATTCGTCTGGAATAATGCGTGGCCAAAGGCAGGGAACCAAGGCGGCGACGGATGCCCCGACACGGCAATCGCAAGACAGGAGGTGATACCCATGATGGAGGTTCCCGCGACCGGTGCCCCCGCTCGAGGCGCGGCGATAGCAACCAGAGCGTCCGCGACTAGGCGTGCCTGGAGCCGCTATCGGGCAAATCCGTTGGCCGTGGTCGGACTCATCTGGGTCTTTTTATTTTTTCTGCTGGGGATCATTGGCCCCTGGGTGGCACCCCATGGCTATGCCCAAACCAATTACCTGATGGCCAACCATCCCCCCACTTGGGCCTATCCGATGGGTACGGACAGTCTCGGCCACGACATGTTTAGCGAGATCTTGTTTAGCATCCGTTTCGCCCTCGAGATCGCCATATTTGCGTCGTTGGCCGCTTTCACGCTCGGAACCGTGTTGGGCCTGTGGGCAGGACTGCAAGGCGGATTGGTCGACACCGCGCTGATGCGGGTAGTCGATTTCTTCTTTGCTTTCCCCGCCTATTTCCTGGACCTGATTCTGGTGACCAAGTTTGGCCGGGGGATGGGACCGATCATTTTTGCGCTGGCGATTACCGGTTGGGCCGGCTATGCTCGCCTCATTCGCGGGTTGGTGTTGGGCATGCGGGACGGCGAGATGGTCGAGGCGGCCCGCGCGCTGGGATCGTCTCCCCTGCATACCGCCGCCCGCTATCTCTTTCCCAATGTGGTCAGCAACATGCTGATCGCGCTGGCCTTCGGCATTCCCGGCGATTTGACCGTGCAGGCCGCGCTTAGCGTGGTAGGCATGGGCCTCAACCCGCCGCTGCCGAGTTTCGGCAATATGATTGCGGCGGCGGGCGGCAATATCCTCGGCTATCCATGGCTCTTGTATTGGCCAGCAGGAATTTTTGCGGTTACTCTGCTGTCGTTTTTGTTCGTTGCCGACGGGCTGCAAGAGGCGCTCAATCCGAAAGGGGGCTATTAACGTGGCCCATCCGCCGCTGTTAACCGTAGACGCGCTGCACACACACTTTCAGCGGGGAAGCGAGACCATTTACGCCGTCAACGGGGTGAGCTTCAGCGTACAGCCCGGGGAAGCGGTAGGGGTGGTTGGCGAAAGCGGCTCCGGCAAGTCGGTCACCATGCTTTCGCTGCTGGGGCTGGTGCGCGGAAGGGTCACGGTTCGGGTAGCTCGCGCCCAGTTCAAAACCTGGGATCTTACCCGACTCAGCCGACGGCAGTTGGAAGACGTGCGAGGGAGGGACATCGGCGTGGTCTTTCAGGATCCGATGACCAGCCTCAATCCCGTCATGCGGGTGGGCGACCAGGTGATGGAGGCCATGCTTGCCCACCAGTATGCTCCGCCCAGGGCCGCTTTTCAGCGTACCCTGGACCTGTTCCGGGAAGTGGGCATTCCCGACGGGGCGACCCGTTTTCGCTCCTATCCCCATGAGTTTTCCGGCGGTATGCGCCAACGGGTTATGCTGGCGGTGGCGATTGCCTGCGAGCCGGAATTGCTGATTGCTGACGAACCGACCACCGCGCTTGACGTTACCGTGCAGATGCAGATTCTCTCCGTACTGCAGGCGCTGCGCGCTCGTCGCCGGATGAGCGTGGTCATGATTACCCATGACTTTGGGGTGGCGACCAACTTTTGCGACCGGATCGTCGTGCTTTACGCCGGGCGGGTGGTGGAAAGCGCCGCCGTGAGCGATTTCTTGGCGCGCCCCGCGCATCCCTATACGCGTGGCCTGAAAGGATCGATCTTGGAGATCGGGAGCCGCGGGCGCCAGCTGAACCCCATTGCGGGGGCGCCGCCGACGCTTACCGCAGCCCCCAGCGCATGCACCTTCGCTCCCCGTTGTCCGTATGCCCTGCCGCGATGTGACCAGGAACTACCCCTGCTGCGACCATTCAATCCTGGCCACGAAGTCGCCTGTCATCGCGCCGAGGAGGTGGTAGACCATGTCGGCTGAGGCGCCAATATTAAGCGTTGACGAGATCTCTAAGGACTTTGTGGTCAATCGCCGTGTGCTCCATGCCGTCCGTCAGGTATCGCTGACGGTGCCGGTCGGCCGCACGGTGGGACTGGTGGGCGAGAGCGGTTCGGGAAAATCGACCGTCGGGCGCCTGGCCATTGGCCTGCTGCCAGCCACCGGCGGACGGGTGGTGTTTCAAGACCACGACTTGAGCCGGTTGAGCGCCAAGGCGATGAGGTCCTTGCGCCACGCCATGCAAATCATTTTTCAAGACCCGCAGGCCTCACTAAGCCCGCGGATGACCGCGGGCGCGGCGGTCTACGACGCGATGGCCATTCACCGGCTGGGTACCGCCAAGGAACGCTGGGCGAGGATAGAAATGCTGTGGGAGCGGGTGGGTCTCCCGCGCAGTATTGGCACGGCCTACCCCTTCGAATTGTCGGGTGGTCAGTTGCAGCGGGTCGGGATCGCGCGGGCGTTGGCACTGAATCCCCAGCTGGTGGTGTGTGACGAGCCAGTGTCTGCCTTGGACGTGTCCATCCAATTGCAGATTATCCAGTTGCTAAAAACTCTGCAAGAGGACCTGGGACTCTCATATCTGTTCATCTCGCACAACTTGGCGGTAGTGGAATACCTGAGCGACACCGTGGTCGTGATGTATTTAGGGGAAGTAGTGGAAACGGCGCCGGTCGAGGCGCTGTTTGAACGACCGAGCCATCCTTATACGCGGCTGCTAATCGATTCAATTCTGCGTGTCCCGGCAACCGGGGCCTCCCGCCAGCCCTTGACCGCGCCGGGCGGAGAAATGCCGTCGCCGTTCGCTCCGCCTGTCGGCTGTGCATTTCACAGTCGCTGTCCGCTCGCGGTCGACCGCTGCCGGCAAGAGGTGCCCACTTTGCGCGTGATCGACCCCGAGCATTGGGTGAAGTGCCATTTGGCCGATTGAGGAGGGGAGGACATCAGCCACCCTCGTGCCGGGTTCCATATCAATCGATGGGCAAGAGTCGAGAAAGCACCATACATCAAAAAAACGGGGAGCCGGGCAAGCGGAACCACACCGCGCAAGAACTGCTAACCTTCGCATTATCGACGGGGGGCCCATACCGAACCGTTGATGCCGCTTGCCGACGAGATCCCGCAATTCCCCGGCATGCCGACGGGATTGCGCCGAGCGGCCATCAATCATGCCAGCGGCCAGCTCAAGGGTTGGCACAGCCTGGCGATGGGAAGACGGCGGGACAAAGCGCGTCAAACCTCAACTCGGCCCAACGAACCCATCACCGCCTATGCGCATAAGTGGTTTCCGGGGACTAAGAGACAACATGGCTTGGTGGCTATCAAGGTGTGGTACGAAGAGAGGCGGCAAAAAGTTCACTTGCCGATTACCCTGCCCCAGAGCGTACGTGAAACACTTGGTGCGGCAAATTCCGAGCACCAGCGAATATACGCCGAGATGGCGTGCATCAAGGAGACAGAGCGCCAGACGGCTCAAATCTGCCCACACTGCCAACACCAACACCGACAAGTTGGCTTGGGTGTTAAGCACACCTTCTCGGGTTCCAATGACCGGTTGCTGGGGTGCGCGTGGTCACACGTCCAAACCACAGCTATGTTGCCGATGCTGACTTGGTCGGCATGATGAACTTGTATGGTGAGTAGAGCGGAACATTTTCACATCTTTCGCAGACATCAGAACCTACGCCGACCACGGCCTCGAGCCGCGCACGTTCATCTGGTCGCCGGTGACGACCGGGTCACCACCGGTGGCGGGGGATGTTTCTGAGGTTGATGATGGGGGTACTGCTTGCCAGTTGAGACACGTCGATAAGAAGATACAGCCAAGCTCGTCTCCTCTCTTCGGAGGGAGAAAAAGATCAGGCGCACGACGGTTGTCTATATTTGTCTGCCGTTTCCGGCAATTGTTGACACCGCTTCGGTGTGCGCCAGTGCTTTGCCGATGGCCGGTCAACCAAACATTACGTGCAGGATTTCGTGTTCGACCCGTGGGTAGAGGATTCGCCCCCAGCACTTGCACCCAAATTAGCCGCCGGCGCGGGCCGTCGAACTCGCAGGCGTAGATGCCCTGCCAGGTCCCCAATTGAAGGTGAACTCAAGGCCAACGGCTTCGAATCCACCGACGTCGGTTTGTTCGGACTGGACGACTTTCCGAGCCCGATGAGCGGTGAGTTTCGAGATGCGGTCACCCGTATCGTTTCCAAGTTCTCGAATTCATAGCGTAGTCGTGCGTGTTCGGGGGCGTATCGATTAAATCTCCACCAGGGCCGAATAGTTGATCGGGCGCGAGGAAATAGCGAAGACGCCTGCTGACGGCACCAGGCGCGGCCAAATCCGCATCCATGGTAGCATAGTCAGTAAACGGATGTGGGGGTCTGGCCGTAGCCGGCTCGTATTTCGCTCTCTAGCGCATGTTGGAGCGGTCGGCAAGTCGGACCCGACGATCGAAAGCTACCCTGAGCAGCCCCTATCCTAGCCG
>JAJZXC010000062.1 GCA_021846365.1 Bacillota bacterium
ACCGCACGGACGTCAACCACAACTCGTCCGCCTCGGCTGCCGAACCAACATCCAATAACGAACAACCTTACTTTCTGTATCCATCCATACCATACGCCGCGCTTCCTAAGAGCAGCGTGAGAATTTGCGCCCATTTCAGGGATTTTTCCTAAATTGGGGAGCTTTAGCGTTTATCCTGAATTCGTGACATAACGATTCGAAATTAACCGATAAAGCCAGGATAACCCTTATAATGGGGCTGGTCAACGTGGCCAGGGAACGAATGTCGTCCGATTTAGCCGGGACGACTTGCAAAGCACGGTAGATGGGTTGTTCGACGCGCGCCAAGGACCCGTTCCGGTGGAACGGGAAAAATGGGAGGGCGATGATGAAGTTTGCGGAGACTGCGATAATGACAGACTGCCCTAAGGAGGACACATCAGGGTGCTGCAAAGTCGGCGTACAATTGCCGCAGTACCCTTCCTCCGAGGATTGGTGTCGGCATAGCGCAGGTAGATCGTCCGCTCATGGCGGACGACTTTAGCTTCACAGGTGATCAAATGGCGCACTACGGTGCGCAGCCGACGGCGGGTGGCGAACTTGCGCAGCGGCACCTTCTCGTAGGCAAGCGTCGCCTACCCCGTCACCCCCACAAATAAATTCAGGGGTCTGCCCACAGGCGATATTTCCCAGAATCTATCTTGTTTGTCAAACGGCGGAAACCAGCACTACCCAAGCGGGATCTTAACGCGTAAGCTGAGTCCACGAGAGGAATTAGCGGTCGTCGGGTCAAATCTACCCGAATAACAGGAGATGGATCCAAGGGTTAATGTGGGCAAGACACAGCGTTTCCCCCGGCTCATCAATCGGTATTAATCCCAGTATTTTTGGGGGTGCATCGAATAAAGACTGACTGTCCTTTGGTGTCGCCGGGGATCACGAAGCTTGGGCGGGGCGTCCGCGACGCATTGCTCCCCGCTCTATTGGCACTAGCGGGACAACTCTTATTGACTGTCCTGACGACAAGCGTTGTCGTGTTGGATTATCTCAGTCATGCATGGTTCCTGGCCATCATGGCGTTTTGGGTCCTTGTTTTCCGACAGCAGTTTCCAATCGGACGGTTGACGCGCCAAAGTCTTCGCGGATGGTTTGGCCCCTGGATCATCGTCGGCGGCTTGAACCTGATCATCGCGCTGCAAGGTTCAGGACTGAAAGTTCATCATGCTGTCATCGCTTGGCTTGTCTTCGAAGGTATCGTGGTGGGGCCGGTCGAGGAATTACTCTTTCGCGGATTAATCCAGACTACGCTAAACCGGGTCATCGGAGGTGAGAGACTGTTCGGGCGAATTCGGTGGGGCACTATCCTTGCGACATTGACCTTTGGATTAGCGCATCTAGCCAATCTTTCGCATCAATCTCTGGGTGTCACCATCCAGCAAGTGATATTTGCCATGATCACCGGGCTGGTTTTGGGCCATTACTATGATCGGTCGCAGAATCTGTGGGGTGCGGCCGTGTTGCATAATATCATCGACTTCACCAGCGTATTGGTGCCCCTGTTAATCGTACGGTAAAGCGAATGACCTCAGGTAGGGCGACCAACTTGTGCGTTGCAGTGACAACTCAAGAACCAGTATTCCGTCGCTAACCGGGGCGAGAGTATATTGGGGTTCCTCCGGGGACTGCCGCAGATTGGAACTTCCGACACCATTGTCATGTGCTGCCCAACGGGAATCCTCAAGCATTTGCAATGGTACGCTGGGCCAGGGATCGCGTGGCTGGACTGGTCGTGGAAGATTTGCGGTTCATCCCTAGTCTAGCCTTGCATTGGTCACGCTCGCCGCGAGCATAAGAATTCCCCCCATCGGAGCATTACCGTGCCGTGGGCCAATGCCGTCCACCAGCATGTGCCCCATCTCTTAGCTTGGTCAGTCGAATACTCGGCACAGAATTCCGAACCAGTCGACCCCTGAGTGCGGTTTGCTTCGAATGCTCATCGAGGCGGCTCCAAGGCCGTTTCAGCACCATTAAGGCCTATAATATCCGCTCAGAATGAGCCTGAATAAGCAGCGGCGATGCGCCGAACGCCATCGCGCAGCGAGCCCCCAGTGCTTAGAGGCCGCCTCGCGCTCGCATGCCAGGCAGGGGCGCATCACTCCCGGCGCGGAGAGCCGAGAGCAAGCAATGGCCGCCAAACATCCGCTAAAACACCTGGACAGGCAAGGCAAGCCATTTTGGTTGCAGTTTCATGAAGGTTCTCGGTGGCATCCACGCATCTCCCCCCGCCCATGCACTGGCGCACGGAAAACCGCCCGGCGGCGTTCTCAGGGACGACGCGCCCGCAAGGCATTCGACGAATGCCGGGCGGGCGCTTCCTCTTTAGCGTTCGGCCAGTGGTTTATAGGCCAAATGGGTAGGGCCAGTGTACTCGGCCCGCGGGCGAATCAAACGATTGTTGCGATATTGCTCCAATATATGGGCGGTCCAGCCCGCTATCCGACTGATGGCAAATACGGGAGTAAAGATATCAGCCGGAATTCCCATCATGCGGTAAACGGATCCGGAGTAAAAGTCCACGTTTGGATGCAAATACTTCGTCTCCCGCACGTAGGTTCCAATTGCTTCGAGCATTTGGTATACGGTCAAGTCCCCCAGCGACTCTCCCATCTCGTGGGAAATTCGGCGCAGGACGACGGCCCGAGGGTCGTCCGTCTTATACACGCGGTGGCCAAAACCCGAGATCTTGCGCTTCTCCGCGAAGGCCCGATCCAACCACGGCCGCACATTGTCTAGCGTCCCAATCGCATCCACCATACGCATCACCTGCTCGTTGGCGCCGCCGTGCAAAGGTCCCTTGAGGGTGCCGACCGCCGAGGTGACCGCCGAATACATGTCAGACAACGTGCCCGCGGTGACCCGAGCGGAGAAGGTGGAGGCGTTCAGCTCATGGTCCGCGTGCAGAATTAGAGCCGTATCAAATGCGCGAGTGGCTTGTTGGCTGGGTTTCTGACCTGTCAGCATATATAAAAAATTCCCCGCCAGGGAGAGCTGGGGACTTGGCGGCAACATCTCCCGACCTTGTCGGGACTGTTCAAAATACGCCACCATGGTCGGAATTTGGGCGACCAGGCGCACCGCCTTGCGATGATTAGCCTCGGCGTCCATGGCGCTGGCCTCGGGATCATAGATGCCGGCCAGGCTCACCGCCGTGCGTAAGACATCCATAGGAGCGGTGCTGGCCGGCAGCGCGCCAATCAAGTCCCGTACCGCCGAGTGCGGGTCGCTGTTTTCCGCCAGTTCCCGCCTTAGCCCAGACAGTTCGGTCGGGTTGGGCAGATTCCCGTACCAAAGCAAGAACACCACTTCTTCAAAACTCGCGTGCTGAGCCAGGTCTAGTGCGTCATAGCCACGATAGACCAAGCGTCCTTCCTTTCCGTCGATGAAGCACAAGTCCGAGGTTAACGCCACCACATCTTCTAACCCAGCCCTAAATCCTGCGTCAGCCATTTATGCTACCTCCTTGATTGCGTACGGTCGGCGTTCAGGACCCAACGCCGGACCGGATTCGTCCCCAACACCGCAACCGCGAGCGCCTCTAGGGGCGAGCGTCATAAGTTATGGAGGACGTCTCCGCGCTGTCCATCTGCCAAGCCCGATGACCGTTGACCTGCATACCTTTCGGGGGTAGCGAGCCGCTTTGCATATGTAGACGGACCTCGGTCAGCGCAAACTCGGCCATTTTGTGTTCCAGTTCTTGCCGATTTTCATGTGGTGGGGGGGCAGGCACCTCAACCACCCGGACGGGATAATGGTTCTTTCGGTACACACCCTCATACACGCGCAAATCGACGAGCCAGCGCTCTCCCGATTCGGAGACGGCGTTTACGCTTACGCCCAATTCGAACTCCCCCTTGCTAACCGCTCTATGAACATTGTAACCGTTTCTACAATTTTGGAAAGGAAAATCGCCCATTCCACGTGTAGCGCGTAATCTTCCACCACGTTCGACAATTCATACGCGCCGCCGATGATCATGCCGGCGCGACAAGAGCGACCAACCGTCCGCCCCGGCTCCATCCCTCACCAGCATCTCTCCACTTTTCCGCAAGTTGGGGCGAATGGTTATAATGGGAATAAGCGTGGTTGGTGAGGAGTATAACATCGTGCTAAGAAACCGAATACGGAGGGTCCCCGTCACCGTGCGGGGCACGCATTATATCCACGAGTATCTGGTTTTGCCTGACGTATGTGCCGTCGTTGCCGAAACTCCAAAAGGAGTAGTCTTGGTAGAGCAGTACCGCCCGGCGTTAGGGCGCCGAATCTTGGAATTGCCGGCCGGGCGGCTGCACCGAGGTGAAGAACCGGTTCAAGGCGCCCGTCGAGAATTACAGGAAGAAACGGGGTATCGTGCGCGGGATCTACGGTTGCTCTCCCGTTTTTATCCCTCTGTCGGCCTGTCGAGGCATAAAGTCCACCTGTATTATACGGTGAACCCGACGCCCGGGGAAACGCACTGGGACGCAACCGAAGAGATTGTGGTCAAAATTATCCCCGCCGCCGAAGTTCCCAATCTCTTAGTCGAAGGACGGGCAGCCGACGCCAAGACGCATCTGGGATTGGTGTACTTCTTGAATTCGCGGGGATGGGTGTTCAAAAGGGGCCGTTGGCGGCCGGAAAGCAACAACTCGGCTCCGCTGTAGGAAGCTATGGAGGCACGGTTCTTTCAAGACCGTGCCTTAATTTGCTACGGAATATATTTTTTTCTGCCTGCTCCGACTTGATCGTTCTCTGTTATGATACGTATAAAATCGTTTTTTCCTGGGAAGGGTGGTGCGTGATGGGCAGGGAGTGGAGTTCGATGATCTGCCGGCAATGCGGTGCGTCATTGACGTCGAATGAAACCCGTTGCCGTCAATGTGGTTACGATCCGCAATCGACCGAGCCACGGCAACCGGCCAAAGTTATTTCGTTTGTCCAACGCCGGCGAACGGCGCGCAAGGCCGCGCGGCCGCGTCGTCCGATGAATCCCACCCTGTGGTGGCTGATGGTAATCGTCGCCCTCGGCTTGCTGGTTCCCTATATTCTGCCCATTCACGGCTAGCCCGGTACCGTGTCGCTGTCCCGAGTCTCGGCCGCCGTTTCATCGTAACAGCGCACACCGTCGTGCCGTAACACATGAACGATGCTCTGGTATCGGGTGGTCAGCGACACCTCGCCGTGCCATATCTCGCCTGCAACCAAGCCCAGCGCCCCACGGACCGAGGCCAGGTTCAAGTCTGTGCCCGTGTGCCGATGGCGCAATCTTAACCTCTTCGGCACCGACGTCGTCTCTTCTGGTTCAACTTCGAGATACGGAAGACCGCCGTGCTCGACCTCCTTGAGCAAGCGCTCCTTGATACCCAACCAGGCCCGTTGGGTCGGCCCCTGGGTCAGCACCCCCGAAACCCCGGTCAACCGAATTTCGCGTTCGTGACAATACTGGCGAATCAACTCGACATCGGTCAACTGATTCTGCACCCGTTGGAGACCTGATTCGCCGTCCTGTTGAAATGCCCGGTCAACAACCACGTAGCCGATTCGATAAGGGTTGAGAGTCGGCGGGGCGGCTTGCACCAGCTCCGCATTCATCTTGGCGACCTGCAACACTTCCGCAGGCTGGAGATTCATTGCTCGCAATATTCTCCGGTGCCAAAAGGTGGCAAATCCTTCATTGCCAATTTTCGTCATCACTTGCGGCCAAAAATATCGCGCCTCCTGATGGATCATACCTAAAACCTGGCGTTGCCAAGGCAATAGGGAAGGAGCAAAGCGCGCCGCATAGCCAAGCACGTCGTCGGCGGTTTCGCCATAGGCAGCCACGCGCAGGCTATCGCCAGTATAGTCGGCCAACACCAGACCGGCATCGACCAGGCGCTCCACCGCTTCTTCCCCCCAGCTGCGCATGAATCCCTCCATGACACGACGGTGGCGGCACATGATCGCGATTTGGTCGTCGGCCGTGTGCCGAAAGGCAAAATGGGACTTAAAATACGCAACGTGAGCCAAGACGTGGGCGATCACCAGTAGCGCTTGGGCGGGCGGCATGGCGCGATCTAAGAAGGCATAGCAGGGCTCATGGTTCACCACCATCTCGTAAATCCGGCTCCGCCGGTAATCATAGGCGGTCTGATAGTGACCCCACTCCTTGCCGAACGCCCAGTGCCGGTAGCGCACAGGCATCCCGCCGTATGAAGCCAGACGATTCAACTCCGAATTGGTCACCAGCTCAAAGTGCGTCGGATGCAACCGCAGTCCCAGCTGCGCGGCAACCTCCCCGACCTTGTCCACCGCCTCGGCCAATGTCGTTTCCTCGAGCACCATCGATTCCTTTCTCTTCCTTTCCCTTCTCTTTCTTTTCACTTCTCTTCTCTTCTCTTCTCTTCTCTTCTCTTCTCTTCTCTTCTCTTCTCTTCTAGGTTGAATGGGCTAACCAATTCGCCAGGTTGTGATCCCCGCCCCTCGACTGTGAGCCACCGCTCGGCGTTCTCTCCCCGGTCCTGGGAGTTGCTTCGGCCGTGAGCGCACCGAACCGGGCGTCCCGCTGCCGCTCCTGCACCGTGAAAGTTCCGACGTCCCGGTCAGGCAACCCGGTCCTCCCGCCGCCTGGTCGCCTTTAGCCGCCTCGGTGACTATAGGGCAGGCGGCGGAGAGCCGCCTTGGCCAAAGAACTGCGTCAGCGCGGTCAGGACATCCGCCTTCGAGCGAAGCATCACAACGCGTTGGCCCGTCTCCGCAAACTGCTGAAACAGTTGGGAGGGCGCACGCTCGGTGTCGTGGATTTCCCCGTAGCCAAACAGGTTCACCCGCTGACCTAGTGCAATTCCCGCCTCCAGCGCCGGCGGGTTATCGGAGGTCAGGTTGCCACCGTCGCTGAAATGAAACGCATAGGCGTTATATTGGTTTATCGGGTAGCGCTGCTCGAGGATCTCCTGAGCCAGCCGATAGGCGGAGGACGATACCGTTCCGCCCGAAGCTCCCCGATGAAAGAAGGTGGATTCGTCCACTTCCCGAGCCCGAACGTCATGGGCAATAAAAACAATGTCGACACTTGGGTAGTATTGCCGCAAGAACTCGGCGGTCCAAAAGAAGAAGCTCTTGGCGATGAATTTTTCGAAGCTGCCCATCGACCCGGAGGTGTCCATCAAGGCCATCACCACCGCTCCCCCTTCGGCAGCCTTTCGCTCGCGCCATTGCCAAAAGCGCAAGTCCTCCGCTTGCAGCCTGCCGGCCCCGCATTGGCCAGTTTTCAGACGCCGCAAAAGGTGCGCCCGCAAACTGGGAAGTTTCGCCCATCTCGCGCCGACGCGGGCCAGGTCACCAACTTCCCACTGCGGGGAGTCTCCGGCGGCTAAGCGCGTGGGGTCCAGGTCAGGCAGGATCATCCCCTCAAAGAGGGCGTGTGACAACTCCTCGGCGGCGAACAAACCGTCTTCCCGATCATCCCCGGGCTGGGTCCCCGCCCGCTCAGTCTCCGGCACCTGGGCACGACCTTCCCGGGCGGATGTTCCCTCCGCCTCGTTGGGCACTCCTGTCCAGGTGGCTTGCCGATCATAACGAATCCGATATTCCTTCAACGCCTCCACGGTTACCCGAATGGACTGTCTGCCCCGGCTGACCGACACATACTCGTGTGCTACCATGTCCACCAAGTTCGCCGCCAATGCCCGCCGAATCCTTTCACGATGGCGTTTTTCGTCCCGGCGCACCGGATTCAGCCAGGGCTCGACGCCTTCGCCGCCAACCGTAAAGGGAAACTTACCCGCCATCACCGCCTCAGCACCGCACCGACTTGGCGAATGGCGCGGGTGGCACACACGGAGCAATATCCCTTGGAGGTAACCAGGTTGGCCGCTGCCCGTTCAATCCAGGCCAGATCGCCCCCGTCCGGTCGACTCAATTGAATTACGTCTCGCAAATCATTGAACAGCTTGTCTTCAAGCGCTCCGCGGAGTAGGGAATTTTGAGTCAGGAAGCTGGCACCCGCGCCGCGAGTCTCCAAGTCCCGGTAGGCAACATAGATTTCTTCGCGGAATTGGTGCCGTTGACTTTCACTAACCTCAAGCCGCATTTCGATCGCGCGCAATAGGCGCTCGTCAATGCTGCCGGGGTCAGCGTGCTCGACGGAGCGTATCACCTGTTCCATATAATTCTGATAGAGGGCATAGAGAGCCCCTTCGCCCTCGATCAAGAATGCTTTCCGCACCTCGGCTTCAATTTCCGCGTAAACCCGGCGCTCGGCCACATTCGCCCATTCCTCGACCGATTCGCGCCATTTGGCGTCCACGAACGGATCGCGGGTTACACCTTCGACCAAGGCACGAATAGCATCCATCGCGTCTACGCATTCACTTCCGGCGGAGATGGCGTGTGCCATCCGATTCATTAGATAGCGCGGATCAAGACCGGTCAACCCCTCTCCCGGCCGCCGATCGCCAGCTTCAGCGCTTTGTTCGGCCAACTCTTCCAGGCGGCTCATCCGGTCGTGCTGCGGTCGGGGGTCGTCCGGGATTCGCGACAGCACGGCCATCACAGCTGCCGTCTGAAGGGCCTGCGGGGCGATGTGCTGAGCCTGCTTTTTGTACGGCAGCAACTGCTTCTGATAGATGCGTACTTCGTCCCTGATACTGAGATTATAGGGCACCGGAATCACCACCATCCGAGAGAGCAGGGCCTGATTGCCGGGATGGTGCTTGAACGTCCGATACTCGTGTTCGTTGCTATGGCCGATGATGGCCTCATCCGCCGAAATTAGCTGATAGCGCGCGGTTTTGAAGTTTCCCTCCTCGCTCAGCGACAAAAGGTGATACAGAAAGCGTTCGTCCAGTTTCAACATCTCTTGAAATTCCACCAGGCCCCGGTTGGCGATGTTCAGCTCTCCGTCAAAGCGAAATGCCCGCGGGTCGGATTCGGTGCCGAAGGTGGCAATGTGGGCAAAGTCAACCGACCCGGTTAACTCGGCCACGTCCTGCGACTTGGGATCGGAAGGCGCATAACTGCCGATGCCACACCGGTTCGACTCCGACAGCTGGATGCGCTCGACTTCGAAGCCGTCGGTCCGGCCTAGAAATTCATTTTCCAAACGCCAACGACAATAGGGGCAAAGATCTCCCTCCAGCAAACGCGGATTCGAAGCCGCGGTGGCCAGACTCTCTCGTTCCGTCAGCGGCAATAAGTGGAAGGGCTCTTCGTGCATGGGACAACCGACGATGGCATACAAGGCGCCCTCGCGGCTGGAGGTAAAGCGCTCGAGCCCGCGCTTGAGGAGGGCAACCAAGGTAGACTTTCCGCTGCCCACCGGACCGACCAAGAGCAGGATACGGCGCCGCACGTCAAATCCCATCGCGGCGGGCCGAATATATTCTTCCACCACACGTTTGATGGTATCGTCGATGCCCAACAGGGTGCGACTGAAAAACGGATACGGATGTCCCTGAGCGTCCACCATGCCTTCGGCCGCGACCATTCTCCACAAGCGCTGATGGGCATTTTCGACTAGACGGGCGTCTTGTTTAACCCGCTCTACATAGCGGTCTAGCGAGAGGGGTTCGCGCCCGTCCCGGGGTGGAGCGTCCGCAGCTCCTTGCCTTGCCAGCGAATCGTAAACGGCCATTTTCTTGCGTCTCCTCGCTCATTCATTGTTCACCGGCAACCACCGTTAGCCGATGGCCTTCGAATCTGCTATGAGTCTTCCCAATTTTTTCTTGCCTAACCATTATTCATTAGCCCGGCTGTTGGCACGGTGCTTCATGTAGAGAAAGACGAGTCCGGTGGCAACTGCCATTAAGAGCAGGGAATAATAGTAGCCGAAGCGCCAGTGAATTTCCGGGATGTAAAAGTTCATCCCGTAAATCGATGCGATTGTGGTCGCCGGCAGGGCCAACACCGAAATCACCGTCAACACCCGCATCACCTTGTTGATTTCGTTCGATTGCAGCGATGAGTACGCCTCTACCGCCTCCGCCAGCCCCCCGCGGTAATCCGCCAGGTCATTCACCACCTCTTGCATGCGATCGGCCAGATCAACGAAAAACAACCGGTTGCCGTCGGCCAAATAGGGGAAATCCTTGCTGGCCAGAAGCTTAAAGATCTCCCGTTCCGGCCTGGTCGAACGCCACAGAGCCATCGTTCGACGGCGCAGGTCCAGAATCTGGTGGGACAAATTGCGATAGGGGTGACGTAGCATCACACCGTGAATTTGCTCATATTCTCGGCTGATCTCGGCCAGCCGTCGGCGGTATCCTGAGAGGTGGCGGGTCAGGTAGCGATAAAGTGCCATATCCGGGTTGCCGACGAGGGACTGGTCGCTCAGAATTTGGTTGAAGGTCTCGTCCAACCAGAGGTTGGGGCCGTCCAGGTGGGTGGTTACCAAAAACCCCCGACCGAGAAACAGGCCCACCGGGTCCACCCGAAGTCCGGCTTTCCCTGCACTGACGTCGTGGACGGTACAGGCCACCGCCTTCGGTTCGACAATCAGGCCCGGCACGCGATCCTTGGCGCCCAGCACCTTTTCGACCACCGCCGGATGGGCCGGGTACAACCGCCGCACAATGTCGTTTAGGCGATCCTGGTCCTCCGGTCCGACGTCAACCCATACCGCCTCGGCGTGCTCTGGCCACGACTGCGATTGGTGGGTTTCGCCGGCTTTGCCGTACAAGATCCGCACGCCCCGCCGCTCCTTCATTTTCTCTCTGCTGTCCGCCCCCATTTGAGGTCACGGTCATTGTTTCCAGCTGCCATTTGAGGTATGCGATAGCCGGTTGCTAGTCACACTAGACCGGAAAGCCTAAGCGCACAAGGAGTGATGCAGGGATGCCGTCGTCTGCTCCCATCGACTGGACCCCGATGATCATAGGATTCATTGCCGGCTTGGTTTCACGGCTATGGGCTCTGCGCACCGGTCGCGACCACTATCCGGGCTACCCCTCGGGATACGTTGCCCAGGTCGCCCTCGCCACCATTGCGGCGATGATTGGATCGTCGGTATTAACCGCACTGAAGGGCAAGGAATTTACCGCTGCCACGTTCTTGACCTTGGCCGCCACCCAGTTCCGCGATGTCCGAAACACCGAACGCAGAACGCTGGAATCTGAGGAACAGCTGATTCTGGTACCGCGCGGCGCTGGCTATATAGAAGGCATCGCCATTACCTATGAAGCCCGCAACTATTTGGCGATGCTGGTGGCGTTGGTGACTTCGGCCGGCGTCCAATTATTTGGCGTCGTGATCGGTATTGTGGTAGGTATCTTAGCCCTCATCGCGGGTGAAATCATGATGAGCGGGCCTAAGGTGGGCCAGTTCATCGATGTTCGCCCGGCGAAAATTCATTTTGAAAAGGACTCCCTGCTCTACGCGGGCGAGGTCATGTTAATGGAGGTCGGTCTGCCTCACACCCGCCAGCGCTGGCTAGGAGACGGCATGGGGGTCGAGTTGACCCCGAGGAATCCTCGCGGTCAAGCCGTGTTGTGGGACGTCTCCCAGCGGGCTGCCATCACCCACTCGGCCGCCGCTGCGGTGGGCGCCCAAAAGGACGTCGGCTATCCCGACCAGACGCCGCTTTGCCGAATGGAATTGCCTGCGCCCACCGGTAAGGCGGGGTTAGGGATTTTGCCGGTGGATCGCAATATGGACCGTCTGATCGAGGCCATCCGCCAGACTCCGGTCCTAGAGGTCGGCAAATGGCGCCGCATGCGCAATACCGTGAAGCATCAAGAAAAGGCGGGCGGCGGGCAAATTTGACTCCGCCCGCTCGCCCCCGAGAACGTCTTGGCTTGATCCGCCTACCCATGTCGCCGGTCGAGATCAACCGTAATCCGCTTGTCGTCCAGGTGGGTTCCTTCCTCGCGCCTGGCGGTTGCGCCCTCATCTTCCCCCGCTCGCCAATTCGTCCCCAGAGGCTTGAGTTCAGGTGCCGCCGAGAAGCAAATGATGCAGCGAATATGATAACATGGCGACGACTGTATCTTCGCTTTTCCCTTTCCATGACTCTTTCTATGACTCTTTTTGTGACTAGGAGGGCTATCGTGGAACTATTGGATGTCATCCGGGGACGACGATCGATTAATCAATTTCAATCCGACCCCGTCCCCGATTCCGTACTTGAAGAGATGCTGCAGGCTGCGGTTTGGGTTCCCAACCATCATCTCAGCGAGCCCTGGCACTTTATGGTCATCCGCGGCCAGAGTCTTCGCCAAATGGCTGATTTTCGCAAGGCTGCGGTATTGGTCAAGAACCGCGAAAAACCACAGGCTGAGCGCATCGCGGAAAAGGCTCGCGACGACCTGCTGAAGGCCCCTTGCGCCGTCGTTGCCGTGCAAACGATCGATGAAAATCCCTATCGGGCCGAGGAGGACTACGCCTCGACGGCGATGGCGGTGTATAACATGACCTTGGTTGCCAACAGCCATCAAGTGGGCACCTACTGGCATACCGGTCCCCTGGTCTATTTTGAGCCGTTTCGTGAGTGGCTAGGCCTCGATCCCCTTCAGCGTATCGTCGCGTATCTGCGAGTCGGCTACCCCCGGCTGATTCCGCAAGGGCGTCGTACCGATGGCCTTGAGCTGACCCGTTGGTTGGATTGACTTCCCCCACCGTTTGCCAACAACCCCCAACCTTGGTTCAATCTGCCGGCAGCCGCCGTATTCCCGGACTGGTACAATCATGGCATTAATCGGTCCGGAGGTGGCGTGCTGAATGGTTTTCCTCACTCGCCAAGCGTCCCGTCCCCGAAGCCGGTGGCGGGACGCCACGGTGCTCTCGGGTCTGCTTATGCTGCTGACCCTGGCATTTTGGCGCCCCGTGGTTCGGGGCGCTTACAACGCCCGCCGAAGCCTCGACATCTGGCAGCAGGAGTTGGCCCTTGCCCGCTACCGCCAGCGCCGATTCACGCATTTCGTATTCTATTACCCGCCCGCTTGCCGAGCAGATATTCCATGGATGGCCGCTCTGGCCGAAAAGAGCTACCGCATCGAAACCCGCGATTTAGCCGTCTACCCCCAAAATCTCATCCCGGTTGTCATCGAACCCTCCCTCAGTGCCCTCAATCGCGCGGTTGGGCTTCCAACCCAGCAGGGGAACCTGGGTATCTATTGGGGCGGCGTTATTCGCGTGTTGAGCCCGCAGGCGTGGCTCGGTCAGGGTCGGCTAGTGCCAGGCCTATATCGCCGCGACGGCCCCCTGCCCCATGAATTGGGCCACGCCCTGCTCAACTTTAAGGCTGAGCAAAATTACCCGGCCTGGTTTAACGAGGGGGTGGCCCAATGGGAAGACTGGCACGTCACCGGTTATCGCTGGATCACCAGCACCAACCGTCTTACCGGCAAGCTATACTCGATGGGACAACTCCGGGACGCATTCTATCAGCTACCCAACCAGGCCCTGGCGTATCACCAAGGCCTCGCCTTGGTCCGTTTTCTGCAGTCGCTGAATGGCCTGCAGAAGTGGCACGCCTTTTTGGCCCAACTGGGCGCCGGGATCTCCTTTAACCGGGACCTGCAGGAGATGTACCGTTTTGCCTCGCCCCAACAACTCTTTCTGGTCTGGCATCGGCGACTCGTCGGTCGTCGGGGCCCCGTGAATACCTCGCCGTAATCCAAGCAGAAGCTATATAGTCGGCAAAAAAGATTTTTAATTTAGCTCGCCACATACACTACAAACTGTAGTATAACCGCTAGTCCTCAGGGGTTTTCTGGGAATTCAGGACGTCCTAGCCGTCGGATGGGAGGCGGTCAAGCCCCAGTTCGGCATGGTGGGCGAGGCAGTCCTCGCCATTTGGGTAGCCTTCGGCTGCCCTGCCAATTTGGCAGGGATGCAGGGGGGCGATAGGTCTTACCGCTCAGCGCGTCAGCGGCCTTAGAGAAAGCAGAGGCGCTGTTTGATCGCGTTCGGATCCTTGTTGATTTTCTTCAGAAATTCGGTGACCGCCGCCTGGATCGCTTTCACACTGCCAAAGAAGACATTGTTGATCACGCAACTCTTCAACCACTTCCACAGGCCTTCGATAAGATTCAAGTTTGGACTATAGGGGGGGGAGAAAGACCAAGCGGAGTTCGGGATGGTCTGCGAGAAACGGTTGAATCAGCTTGGCGTGATGGATTTTGGCATTATCTAATTATGGTGACATCATAGATTATCGGAAGTCCTTGGGAGTGCCTCGCCAGGGACCTTTTTTTGTTCCCCGGGACTTCCGATAACTCTCTACTTATTATGCCGCACTTGGGATTATGCCGATCGGTGGCGTGGGATCGTGATTAGAGCGAGAAGTCGCCATGGCGGATTCGGGATAATTCCGACCGGTGTCGAAGTCTCCTTTCGTGGAGTGCCTGAAGGGCCTCCGGGAAAGGAGAAGGATGAAAATGACCTCATCACCAACCCCGCCAGCTTGTCGTCGAGTAGCCGGCCCCCTGGCTCCGTATGCGGACGCGTTTCGTGAACAGGTCCGGCAGTTTGGGTATACGGCCCATTCGGTGGAGTGGCAGGTCTGGGGGACGGCCCGGCTGAGTCAGTGGATGACGGAAGCGGGTGTGCGGCCGGACGACCTGACCGAAGCCCACGTCGACGCGTTTGTCCGGGACCATCGCCAACACTACAAACAAGTCATTGGCTGGCGGCGCTTAGGGCCTTTATTGGATTACCTGCGGGATCATGGGATGATGACCGCATCCGCCGC
>JAJZXC010000063.1 GCA_021846365.1 Bacillota bacterium
CGCGTCCAGGATGTCCAGCGCAAGATTTCGGTAACGTTGGCATCGAACCTTGGTCAGGGAAAACTACTATGTATTCACTTAATCCTTATGGCGTCGATTGTTAATAACGGAAAGTGCGTAAGAGCCACATTCTTAAACGAATGTCCATACCGAAGGCGGGGAAGGCATCAAACTGAAGATCCCGGTCCGACGGAAAAGGGAGATGCCCAAGCGGACCATTTTGCACTGGAGCAGCCCCTATGAAGCGACAAGCCACGGCGGGGACGGATTATACTACTGAAACCTACGACTTCGTCAAGCTGCCCAAAATTCCGCCGAAGTTATCGGCATCGCATGGGTTCTGCAGCCAAGTGTCGGTTGAGACGGAGCCTGTTATTGTTATACTGCTCACGGATGAAAAACTGTTAACATAGAGATGCTGGGCACGGCTCAAACTACTCAAACACCCGAAAAACAGCGCAGATCTCCATGTTGATCACGCCACACATATGTATGTTAGAGCGAGCAGTATAGATGCCGGCTGAGAATGTGACCCGACAATGGGTTGAAGAGATCAACTACCCCGATATTCAAACGCCGCGCAACTTTCCACGTGATCCGTACGCGGGAACATGTCGACCGGTTGCACCCACGCCAACCGATAGGCTTCCTGCAAGCGTGCCCCGTCGCGGGCCAAGGTAGCGGGGTTGCAACTGACATAGGTAATCCGAGCCGGTTTCAGTCGAATCAAAATGTTCAACACCTCGCTACTTAGCCCGCTGCGCGGCGGGTCGACCAGTACCACAGCCGGCCGCCCGTCCCGGGTAAGCCCATCGCGGGACAGCACGGTTTCCACGGTGCCTTGATAGAAGGTCAGGTTGTGCAAACGGTTGAGAGCGGCGTTGGACCTCCCGTCTTCGACGGCTTCTGGATGGACCTCCACCGCGGTCACCTGTTCGGCCCGAACTGCGGCCAAGCACGCCAAGGTGCCCACTCCCGCATAGAGATCCCACACCCGCACCGGACTCCCGTTCAGCGTTGCCAGTGCCGCTTGGTAGAGCGGTTCCATCTGCTGGGGGTTCACCTGAAAAAATGCCAGCGCCGACAGGCGAAAGGTTAATCCCAAAATCTGCTCGTAAAGATAGGGGTTTCCCCCCAGCAGGCGCGTAGTTGGACCCAGTACACGATTTCCCGGGGTAGGGTTGACATTTACCACCACCCCGGCCACCACCGGTGTGACCGCCATCAGTCGACGGGCAAACTCAATCAAGCGGGAATCCTCTTTGGCCACGATTACGGTCACCAGGGCACGCTGTTCCAAACGCGAGGTGCGAACCAACAGGTAGCGAAGGATCCCTCGCCGTTTCCTCTCATCGTAAACGGTCAAGCCGGACTCCTCGGCCAGCCGATTCGCCACCGGCAGTACCGCGTTGACGATAGGGTCCTGAATCGCGCACGCCTTCACCGGCACCACCTGATGGCTGCGGCGAGCGTATAGACCCAGCCGGGGCCGACCGCTGTCGTCGAGTCCCCAGGGAAACTGCCCCTTGTTCCGATATCCGTAAGGGTCGGACGATCCGATGATTGGTCTTACCCTCGACGGCTCCAGATTCCCAATGCGGGCGAGCGCCTCGCGCACTTGCTGTTCTTTGTGGTCGAGTTCCGCCGCATAGGCCCAGTGTTGAAAATTGCACCCTCCACAACGGTGGTACACGGGACATCCGGGAGACAATCGCTCAGCACTGGGGACGTCGACGACGATGGCGCGAGCGCGCACGAAATTTTTGTGCTGCTCGGTAATCTCGGCCCGCACCGACTCTCCCGGCAAAGCGCCTGAAACAAAGGCGACGCGGCCATCGGGCAAGTATGCTATCCCCTCACCGGCCTGGCCCATGCGGATCACGCGCAACGGAACCGTCGCCGCGGACAGCTAGCTCACCGCAGGCCGGTGAAGCCGCATCCGGCCGCCGTCGAGCAGGACCGGCCACCCCAACGGCAATGTCCATTTCACCGGGCCATGGCCCGCGGCCAGCCCCCAATACAAGTCGACCCCGGCCTCGGCGCACTGGGCCAGGACCACGTCCCGTACCGTATACCCCTCAAGGTCGGGGTCGGCCGTACAACGGGTGGCCTCACCAAAAACGACGGCACGAACTCGACTGAGTACCCCCGCCAACCGCAACTGGATCATCATGCGGTCAACCCGGTAGGGTGCTTCTTGCACTTCCTCTAAATACAGCACCTTCCCCCCCTCCAGCGTCGGCAGATAGGGCGTGGCCAGCAACGCCGTCAAGACGCTCAGATTGCCCCCTACCAGTGCCGCCGGGGTGCCTTCCGGCCACCTTCCGCGATCCACCAGATGCTCTAGTGGGTCGTCCCCTAAATATCCGGTGCCCCCCGACAGGACATGCAGTGCCCTTTCGCCATTGCCGTCCCGCCAGTCGGTCTCGGCCAAGGGGCCGTGAAAACTAACCCAATCCAGTTGGCTCAAATAGGCATGCAACGCCGTGATATCGCTATAGCCGAGAACGATCTTGGTCGGCGCCTGGGCAACCCGCTCATGGTGCAGGTGGGTCAGCGTGCGCATGCTACCCCAGCCCCCCCGGGCCACGATTACGGCATCAACCGTCTCGTCCATCAAGGCCGCTTCCAAGTCCGCCGCCCGGTCGGCATCGTTTCCCGCCAGATAGCCGGCCTGATCCCACACGTGGCGACCTACGCTCACCGCAAAACCGCGCTGTCGCAAGGTTTCGATGCCGGTGCTAAGCCGGTCCCGGTGCACCCGGCCAGCCGGGGCCACTATCCTGATGTGGGCCCCCGGCGCAAGTCGTTTGGGCTGCTTACTCATCCAACATTTCCCGGAACAGGCGGTTGACGACTTCCGGACTGGCTTGCCCCCGCGTGCGTTTCATGACTTGACCGACCAAAAAGCCCAAGGCTTTAACCTTCCCGGATCGGTAATCCTCCACCACCTTGGCGTGGTCGGCAATGACCGCCGCCACCTTTTCACTGAGCACGCGGTCGTCAGTAATCTGCGCCATGCCCAGCTTGTCAACCAGCGTTTTGGTCGATTCGCCGCTGGCAAACATCTTTTCCAGCAGTTCCTTGCCCATCCGACCCGAGAGCGTTCCATCCTCAATCAGGTGCAGCAACTCCGCCAGCCGCTCGGGCCCCACCGGACTCTCGGCGAAGGTAAGTCCCGCCGCGTTGAGCAAGCGCAGCATGTCCGACAGCATCCACGTGGTGACCAGACGCACGTCATCTGCGTAGTCCAGGCAGCGCGTCAAGAAGGCCAGTTGACTCGGCTCTCTGACCAGCGTCTCAATGTCCTGGTCGGCTACGCCCATGGCGCCGAGCCGCGTACGCCACGCGTCCGGCAAGGTGGGCAGCCCCGCCCTGACGTCGGCGATCCACTCCTCGCTCAACACCAGGGGGGGAAGATCAGGCTCCGGGAAGTACCGGTAGTCATTGGCCTCTTCCTTGCTGCGCTGGCTGTAGGTGCGGCCACTGGCGTCGTTAAATCCGCGCGTCTCCTTTAGTATCGCTTCCCCCGCCGCGAGCCGTCGGCTTTGCCGTTCGACCTCATATTCAATCGCTCTCCCCACATTGCGCAGCGAATTCACATTTTTGATCTCGACCCGGGGCAAGTCTTCCAAGCTTCCCGTAAATCCGGCCGGCTTCAGCGAGACATTGGCGTCACAACGCATCGAACCCTCTTCCATCCGCAAATCGGACACGCCAACATAACTCAGCACCGTGCGCAATTCGTTCAGATAGGCGCGCGCCTCGTCGGCGGAGGACATGTCGGGCTCGGAAACGATTTCAATCAGCGGAACCCCAGCGCGATTCAGGTCCACCAAGGATCCCGCCGACGATTGCAGGTTCTGCCCCAAATGGTTTAACTTGCCAGCGTCTTCCTCCATATGGATTCGCCGAATGCGCACCGTTCGCCGAGTCGCTCCGCTCCGAATGGCCACCGATCCCCACTCGGCAAAGGGCGCATCATATTGGGAAATCTGATAAGCCTTGGGTAAGTCGGGATAAAAGTATTGCTTACGGTCAAAGCGCGATCGCTGACGAATGGTGCAGTTGAACGCCAGGGCGGCGGAGACCGCCAGTCGCACCGCCTCCTGATTCAACACCGGGAGCGATCCCGGCATTCCCAGACAAACTGGACAGGTGTTGGTGTTCGGTTCGGCACCGAACGAGTTGGCGCACCCGCAAAACATTTTACTGTGCGTCTTCAATTCTACGTGAACTTCTAAGCCGACAACGACCTCGTACGACGGACCCGCCATCTCCATTCACCCTTCCGCTAGCAGTCTTGGCCCGGTTCAGAGCGCATCGAGCGGCCACGGAGGGCGCTCGACCAATTCTTCGACCATGCTTCCGGCGCGCAACAGCAAGGCTTCCGAGTACGCCGGACCGATGAATTGCACGCCTACCGGCAGACCCCCAACAAAGCCGGCGGGGACGGATAGGGCTGGCAACCCGGCTAGATTGGCGGTCACGGTGCAAATATCGGAAAGATACATCTTGAGAGGGTCGTCTTGGCGGGATCCTAACTCAAACGGAACTTCCGGAGCCGTCGGGGTCACCACCATGTCCACCTTCGCAAATGCCTCCATGAAATCCCGGCCAATGAGCGCCCGGACCTTTTGCGCCTTCACATAATATTGGTCGTAATATCCGACCGAAAGCGCATGCGTCCCCAGCAACACCCGGCGCACTACCTCGCTGCCGAACCCTTCGGCACGGGTATTCTGGTACATGGAAACCACGTCTCCCGCCGTCGCCCGAAATCCATAGCGGACACCGTCAAATCGGGAGAGGTTAGATGATGCCTCGGCCGGCGCGATTAGATAGTAGGCGGCAATCGCATATTCGGTGTGAGGCAGCTCAATTTCCACCACCTGGACTCCTCGCGCCTTAAGCCGATCTAATACCGAAATCACCACCGATCGCACTTCGGGGTCAATGCCAGCCCCGAAATACTGTGTCGGTAGGCCAATCCGGAGTCCGTCTAGGGAACGCTCCAACTCGGCGACGTAATCGGCCACCGGTTCCGCCGACGACGTTGCATCCCGACGGTCCAACCCCGAAATCACCTGCAAGAGCAGGCCAGCATCCTTCACCGTGCGCGCGAGGGGACCGATTTGGTCCAAACTGGAGGCATAGGCGATGAGGCCGAAGCGGGAAACGCGGCCGTAAGTAGGCTTGAGTCCGACAATGCCACAGAAGGCAGCCGGCTGTCGAATCGAACCGCCGGTGTCCGAGCCCAAGGCAAGGGGGGCCATGTTGGCCGCTATCGCGGCAGCCGAGCCACCGCTGGAGCCGCCCGGCACCCGGTCCCGCGCCCACGGATTTCGGGTCGGCCCGAAAGCCGAATACTCGGTCGACGACCCCATGCCAAACTCGTCCAGGTTGCTCTTGGCCACCACCACCGCCCCGGCGGCCACCGCGCGTTCGACCGCCGTGGCTTCAAACGGAGAATGAAATTTTGACAAGATTCTAGAACCGGCGCTGGTTGGCAGACCGTCGGTGGCAATATTGTCCTTGACCACCAGCGGCACTCCCGCCAGGGGCAGCAGAGCGCGCTGCTCAGTTGGCAACCCGTCCAGCATTCGAGCGCGGGCACGGGCCCCCGCCTCGTCAACGGCCAACAGTGCGTGCAATTCACCATCGAGCCGGCCTATACGATTCAGATAAAAGTCGACAATCTGTTCTGCGCTGACGTCCCCTGCCCGCACGGATCGCGCAATTGCTCCCGCCGACGCTGCAATGGTATCCACGTGATCCCCGTCTCCCTTGCATAATCAATTTTGAACTATTTCACTCGACGGCGACGCCTGGCCACCCGTCACCGCAGTTGATACTCGGTTGTCTAACCTTCTTCCTCGCCCAAAATACGGGGAATCACAAACATCGCGTCTTGCTGCCGGGGCGCGTTGGCCAACGCCTGCGCCCGTTCCAACGAGGGTTGGGGTTCATCCGCTCGCTGACCGTTCCAAGTCGCGTCCACACTCTGCCACATGGGGTCGACCGCAGTCGTATCCACCCGCTCCAGGATTGCCACGTATTCCAATACCCGAGTCAACTCGGCGCCAATCCGCGCCTCATCCCGAGAGTCCACACGGATTCGGGCCAAGGTTGCGACATGGCGAACCATTTGGTCAGATAATGCCACGATGACGCCCCTCCTTCCAGCAATCGTTCATCGGCGGTGCGGACGTTTGCCTTTTTCGCTTGGTTTACCGCTGGATCGCCATTTTCCGATTATAGCATGTTTGTCGCCAAATCCGGTCTGGTCTCGGTGTGTTCCTTGGCAGCCCGGCCTTGCCCGGCTTCGTTTTTTCCACCTATAGATTTATCAGATTCGCCGTCAAACTCCGCTATTCAGGGCGGAGATATAAGGCGTTGGCGCGACTGAGGCTTCTATCAAACGCAAGCGAACCACGGGTGACCTCCATCGTCAGTATCATCTCGGCTAAGGTGTTGTTGGCACTGACGCTGCTGGCATTACTTCGCCCTCACATCCGAAGTGGACTATTGATAAGAAACCCAGCCGGAATCAGGCCTATGGGCCGGCAGGTCGGTTGTCATTTGACGTCCGTCAAGCGCACCGTAATTTCAGAGAGGAGGCTTCCCTGTGGGCGTTATTTGCCAAGGACGACGGCGTTTCCAACGCTTTGACCTGATCAAGTAAACACGGTCAGAGACTCTGTGGTGCCACAGAAAAAAATGGGATTGGTCTGCTTAACAGGGGAACCTTTGAGGTTACGGATTTTTGGGGGGCGAGTCTGGCCCTCTTTTTTCCTGTTTAAAAACCGATCTCGGCCCGACTCGCGCTCGTCTGACCCCGCCGTGTGCCGTCGCTTGCTTTCCGTTTTCTGAGCAGCACAAGAACCACCTCTGCCCGTGAAAAGAGCGGAGGATGGATGTGGGCAAGACCAGGGGCGCCGGAAGGTTCGCCAATTCAGGGCCTAACATGTGCGTGGTCACACGGCGTACTTTTGGCCCCCTAGGCTATCAGGTTGGGAGTGTCGGTGGTCCCCAGGGAGGGCGGGAAATGTTACCTCGAGGGGCGCCGGAGAAACCCCGCAAGGCGGCTGAGAAGCCGCCTTCGCGTGAGCCCATCTTGGCTTGCGGCCAGGAAGTACAATGGGCGAGTGTTGTGTTCAACGAAAATGGCAGGCGACCCAGTGACCGGGCTTGGACTCCTTCCATTCCGGCACCTGGACGCCGCAAGTATCCTGGGCGATGGGGCACCGGGTGTGGAATCGGCACCCCGAGGGCGGATTGACTGGACTTGGCACATCGCCCTGCAGAATAATTCGTTCCCGGCGCAAGGTCGGGTTCGGCACTGGAATGGCCGAAAACAGCGCCTCGGTATACGGATGCAGGGGCCCTTGGTAGATTTCGGTGGCGTGGGCCATCTCCACCATCACGCCCAAGTACATCACCCCCACCCGGTCGGAAATATGCCGGATGACGTTCAAACCGTGGGCGATGAAGAGATATGTCAGTCCGAATTCATTCTGCAAGTCTTCCAACAGATTGAGAACTTGAGACTGGATCGAAACGTCTAGAGCCGAGACCGGCTCGTCGGCCACAATCAACTTCGGATTGAGGCTTAGCGCCCGCGCAATCCCGATGCGTTGGCGCTGTCCGCCGGAGAATTCATGGGGAAAGCGACGCCGGTGCGAGGAGGACAGCCCCACCACATCCAAGAGATACTTCACCCGCTCTTCGCGCTCCTTGGGAGTCCCTACCTTATGCACGTCGAGTGGCTCTTGAATGATTTGTCCCACCGACATTCTCGGATTCAGAGAACCAAACGGATCTTGAAAAATAATCTGCATTTGACGGCGCACAGAGCGCATTTCCCGGTGACCCAGGCGGAGGATGTCGCGGCCCTCAAACCGCACGCTACCGGAAGTCGGCTCGAGCAGTCGCAAAACCGACCGGCCGGTGGTAGTCTTACCACAGCCCGATTCGCCCACCAGGCCCAAGGTCTCGCCGGGATAAATGTCAAAGCTGACCCCGTCGACGGCTTTGACGTGCCCTACCACGCGGGAGAAGATGCCGCCGCTAATCGGAAAATACTTCTTGAGATTCCGAACCGAGAGCAACGTCTCACTATCTTTCGCCGCCGCCTCGGGCTCTGCCATACTCACGAAACCGCCTCCTCGGGCTTGTGATCCGTGTGTAGCCAACAGGAAACCTTGCGCCGATCATCCACCGTAATCATGGATGGCTCCTTAACTCGGCAAATGTCCATGGCTTTGGGGCAACGCGGCCAAAAGGCACAACCCGGGGGGAGATGGAGCAGATTGGGCACGCTCCCGTCAATCACGTGCAACCGTTCGTCGACAGCGGTGTCCAGGCGCGGAATAGAGGCCAGCAAGCCTTCAGTATAGGGGTGCAATGGTTCTCGGAATAACTGAACCGTGGGCGCCTCTTCAACGATTTTTCCCGCGTACATGACGGCTACCCGATCGGCCATCTCGGCCACCACCCCGAGGTCGTGGGTAATCAACAAGATGGCGGTATGAAATCGCCGTTTCATGTCCCTCATCAATTCAAGAATCTGAGCCTGAATCGTCACGTCCAGCGCGGTCGTCGGCTCGTCGGCAATCAACAATGCCGGATTGCAGGATAGTGCCATGGCAATCATCACTCGCTGACGCATGCCACCGGACATCTGGTGGGGATATTCGCGTGCTCGCCGTTCAGGCGCGGGAATCCCCACCAATCGCAGCATTTCCACTGCTCGAGCCCATGCCTCACGGTGTCCCAATTTCTGATGCAGCACCACCGCCTCCGCGATTTGATCTCCCACCATATACACCGGGTTGAGGGATGTCATCGGCTCTTGAAAAATCATGGCCATGTCATTGCCCCGAATCTTGCGCATCGTCTGCGACGACTGGGCTACTAAATCCTGCCCTCGAAAGAGGATCTGCCCACCGGCGATTCGCCCCGGCGGGTTCGGAATCAGCCGCATGATGGAGAGCGACGTCACGCTCTTCCCCGAACCAGATTCGCCCACCAATCCCAAGGTCTCTTCCGCATTCATAAAGAGACTGACATCGTTCACCGCACGCACCACGCCCTCATCGGTGTGAAAATGCGTCTGCAGCCGCTTCACCTCCAAGACCCGGTCGCTCAACTTCCCCTCTCCCCTTTCATTGCCGTCTCCGCCCCGGTCTCGCCCGGAACCGCTTGCCCCTTGCTAGTCCCGCCGGCCCGCTGCAAAAATTCCTCTTCGTCGATGATGCGGATGCCCAATTGCCGGGCCTTGGTTAACTTGGATCCCGCACGCTCCCCGGCCACCAGCAGGGTAGTCTGCGATGACACCGAACTTGCCACCCGTCCGCCCTGCTTGACCACCACTGCCTCGGCCTCGGTTCTGGTCAACCTGGCCAGCGTGCCGGTGAGTACCACCACCTCGCCGGAAAATACGCTGCCCACCTCTTGCCGCGGAGTTTCGGTAAAATTAAGGCCGAGTTCACGCAAGTCATCGATCACGGCGACGCTGGAGGACTGGCCGAAAAACACCGTTACCGCCTGGGCGATTCCCGGGCCGATCTCCTCGATCGCCTCCAATTCTTCCCTACTTGCCCGCATCAGGGCGTCCAGTTGCTTAAAGTGAGCAGCCAACACCGTCGCTACCTTTTCGCCCACCAGGCGGATGCCGAGACCATGCACTAATCGTGACAGGGGACGCGTCTTGCTGCCTTCGATCGCACGCAACAGATTTTGCGCCGAAAGTTCCCCAAAGCGCGGCAAGGACTGCAACTGTTCCCGGTCCAACCGGTAAAGGTCGGCCACCGTGCCTACCAGTTGCTGGTCCAGCAGCAGGTCTACCGTGCGCTCCCCAAGTCCCTCGATATCCATCGCCGCTCGCGAGCCAAAGTGCAAAAGCGCCTCCCGGCGCTGTGCGGGACACCCCATGCCCGCCACGCACCGATAGGCCTTCTCCCCTTCCAGGCGGAGCACGGTACCGCCGCAAACCGGGCAGCGGTCGGGATATCGGAACGGCTCCGTATCACTCGGCCGCAATCGAACCTCGACGCGAACAACTTCGGGGATGATCTCGCCCGCCTTGCGCACATAGACAGAGTCTCCCACCCGCACGTCCAACTCTTGAACGATATCGGCATTGTGCAACGATGCCCGTTGCACTTGGGTGCCAGCTAAGCGAACCGGGTCGAGCTCGGCGGTCGGGGTGAGGGCGCCGGTTCGGCCCACGGTCAGCCGGATTGCGCGCACCACGGTCAATGCCTCTTGCGGTAGAAACTTATACGCGACCGCCCACCGCGGTGCCTTCTGGGTGGCTCCCAACCGTTGTTGCAGAGCCATCTGGTCTACCTTAAAGACCAATCCATCGGTGTCGAAGTCCAAGCTATCGCGCCGTTCATGCCACTTTTCGACATACTCTGCCAGCGCATCCACCGACCGGCAAAGTTTCCAGTGATTCTCCACTGGCAAGCCCCACCCCGCCATCTGCTCCAAAGCGGCATGGTGCTCGCGTATCTCCTCCATCCCCGCTCGTATCTCGTAAAAAAAGGCCGAGGGCTGGCGGCTTTTGGTTACCTCGGGATCAAGCTGGCGCAAAGACCCCGCCGCCGCGTTGCGCGGGTTGGCAAACGGGGCCAAGTTTTGCTCAATCCGGTCGCGGTTCAGCTGTTCGAACCGAGAGCGGGAAAGATAGACTTCGCCGCGAACCTCTACGTCCACCGGCCGGCTGAGCCGGGTCGGAACGGCGTCGATCATAAGGACATTGGCGGTTACATTCTCGCCGACGAGGCCGTTTCCGCGTGTGGCCGCACGCCATAGTATTCCCCGTCGATAATTGGCCACAATGCTTAAGCCGTCTATCTTCAGCTCTGCCACCACGGTCAGCGGCCCGGAGCTTTCCAATTCCACCCGTCGCCAAAATTCCTCCGCCTCGACGCGGCTATGGGCGTTGATCAGAGAGAGCACGGGTCGCTCAAACACCACCGCTCCCAGCGCCGTCGACGGCTGACCACCCACTTTGCTGGTCGGCGAATCCGCCTCCGCCAACGCTGGGTAATCCCTCTCCAGCGCCTGCAATTCACCCACCAGCACGTCATACTCGGCGTCGCTGATGACGGGCTCGTCCAGCTCATAATAACGCCGGCTGTGCTCCGCAATCGCCTGGATTAATTCACGCATCCGCTGTTGAACCTGTGATCGCACGTGCTCGCTAGCCACTCGATTGTTCCTGCTCTCTGCCTAGTTGGGCGTACTTGGCTAAAAACGAGCGAATTCCGCCGCCATTGAACGCAATGGTGAGTTCGAGTTCGTCGCCGGAACCTCGTTGACTGACCAGCGTACCCCAACCAAATCGCGGATGTCGCAGGCGGTCGCCCACTCGATAGCCGTCTGCCGGCACGCCGGTGGCCATCGTCGCCCGCCGGCGCACCGCACTTTCCTGATTTGTGGCGTCCTCAACTAAAGCGGGGGGAATTTCGGAGACAAACCGGGAGGTTTGATGGGCTTCCGTATGTCCCATCACGGTCCGCGTCTCCGCCGCCGTCAGATAGAGTTCGTCCCGCGCGCGGGTCAGAGCAACGTAACAAAGGCGACGTTCTTCTTCGATCGAGTTGTCGGTAATCGAACGCAGATGGGGAAATACGCCCTCTTCCATGCCCACCACAACCACCAGCGGAAATTCCAGTCCCTTCGCGCTGTGCACGGTCATTAACCAAGCTCCTTGACCCTTGTCCTCGGTCGCCTCCCAGTCTGACACCAACGCCAGGAATCCCAGAAACTCCCCGAGATCGCTCACTCCTTCTGAGTCCATAAAGCGCTTCGCTTCAGAAATAAGTTCATCAAGATTCTCCATGCGTTCTTCGGCTTCACGACCGCCCTCGGATTCGAACTGTTGCCGCAGTCCACTTTCCTCGGCCACCCGGTGAACCAGTGCGGAGAGATCCGCCTCCTTCATCTCCCGCCAAGTCTGAAGCTGCCGCCAGAGCTCAACCGCCGACTTCTGAGCGCTCGAGGTCAGGCCGGGAATCATTGCCGCCTCGCCCAACGCATCGCACAAGGAGATGCGTTGGGCCCGGCTCGACTCCACCAAGTGTGAAATGGCCACATCGCCCAGGCCACGACGCGGAAAATTGATAATGCGCAACAGCGATATGTCATCGAGGGGATTGTAGATGACCTTGAGATAGGCCAAGAGGTCCTTAACTTCCTTGCGTTCGTAAAAACGCTTGCCGCCCACCAAGCGGTAGCCGATACCAGCGCGCGTCAACGCCATTTCCAAGGCTCTCGATTGGGCATTGGTGCGATATAAAACCGCACAGTCACCGGGAGTCAGCCCCCGACCGACCGCCTCGTGGATAATCTCAGCTGCGTACCAGGCTTCGCTTTCCTCGTCACTCGAGCAATACCAGCGGATCTTGGCGCCTCCCTGCCGACTCGTCCACAGCGATTTGCCCAAGCGTGATCGATTGTTCTTGACCACCGCGTTGGCCGCGTCCAAGATTACCGACGTAGAACGGTAATTCTCTTCGAGCCGGATCACGGTGGCTCCCGCAAAGTGCTTTTGAAATTCTAGGATATTGCGCATATCGGCACCGCGCCAAGCGTAAATCGCTTGGTCGTCGTCGCCTACCACGCAAAGGTTGCCATGCCCGCGGGCGACGGCTTCGATCATGCGATATTGCGCCAAATTGGTATCCTGGTATTCGTCGACCAAAACGTGCCGAAACCTCTGATGATAATGCGCCAGGACGTCAGGATGTTGCTCCAGCAGGGCTACCGTGTAATTGATCAGGTCATCGAAGTCGAGGGCATTTAAGGCGCCAAGACGTTCTTGATAGCGGACGTAAGCTTCCTGCGCCTTGCGGCCCAAAAAAGAGGAGTCTTGCCAATTCTTGGGGTCAATGAAGTTGTTCTTGGCCCGGCTGACGGCGGCCAACAACATCCCCGGCGGATACTTCTTTTCATCCCAGCCGAAGTCCCGCACCACGTTGCGCATGACAGACTTCTGCTCGTCGGCATCGTAAATGACAAACTGCCGGCTGAAGCCCAACCGGTCAATATCGCGGCGCAAGATGCGTACCGCTATGGCGTGGAAGGTTCCCACCCACATTCGGCGACTGGCATCGGCGCCCATCAACTCGCCAATGCGTTGCACCATTTCTCTGGCCGCTTTATTCGTAAAGGTGAAGGCCAAAATAGCGTAAGGATCCACGCTGATATTCTTAATCAAATGGGCCACCCGATAGGTGAGAGTGCGCGTCTTGCCGCTGCCGGCCCCCGCCAATATTAGCACCGGACCTTGCGTTTGGGTGCACGCCTTGCGCTGCGGTTCATTAAGTTGCGCCAGCAAATCCATGATCCGACCCTCCCCGCCTAGCTATTCTCATTATAGCATTTAGCGGTGGCTATTCATGGCGGTGGTCGGCCAAGCGATCCAGGATCAGCCGGTACCCGTCGGCGCCATAATGCAACGACCGGCTGACCCGAGAGATGGTGGCCGACGAGGCGTGGGTAACACTGGCCACATCCTCGTATTTTTGCCCCTGGTCCAAAAGACCGGCCACTTGCCAGCGCTGCGCGATCGAGTGCAGCTCCGCGGTAGTCAACAAGTCTTCAAAAAACGCGTAGCATTCATCCACCGTGCGCAGGGCCAAAACGGCTTGGAACAAGGCATCGGTAGCCGGGCCGCGTAGCTTCGCGTTCCCTCCCGGCAGGGGCCCCGGGTCTACCGGAGGGGAAAAGTCGGCCGAAGTCGGTAGGCCAGCATGGCGTTGGTTGCCTTCAGGCGAAGAGGACTCGGATATCATACAGCACCCCTTGTCGAGTCTCGGTAGCGCACAGCGCCGCCGTTGCCCCTATTGTACCTATCAATGCTCCCGCCGCCTAACTCTAACCTGTTCAGGCGAGGGTTGCGGGATCGCTCCCCTAGTTCCCGGCTCACCAATATACGCGACTTTAGGGGTCCCAGAAAATGATTGAGAATCTCAAAAGCCCCAATCGTTCCGTCAGTAACCGCTGGAAACCAGCTTCGACTGTCGGCACACGTATTGCTCCGGTTTTCTTCCCGGTTGCCCGCAGATCACAGGAGGAAAGTTCGCCATCACAGGGCTAAAACCATTTAGAGCACACTCCCAATTATCTATTTTATGAGTCTTTTCACCGCTTTGCGCGACTCGTTCCTAGGTGTTCGTAACTGTTCCGAAAATTAATAGCTTGGAAAGAGGGGGTAGAGGCAACACGAAGCCAAGGGCTCGCAACTGCCAGATCATGCCATTCGGTGCAACGTGATCTGACCAGCGATTACCAGCGATGGGGGTGTCGGGCCCGAACTATCCCCACCGTCTTGCAGATCCGAGTCCCGAGGACGTCTTAGCCGGTGTCGGCGACGGGTTCGAGCGTCACCTGATAGCCGAGCCCTTCCAGCTTGCGGATGGCACTGCGTCTGGTGGCTTCATGGTCGCGCCGCTCAAAGTAGTTCCCGCCCAAATCGACGTAGGGTTCTCCTCGTTTCAAGACAATCCAGATCCGCTGACAGATCGAATTCGCCACCGCCATGGTCGCCCGTTTCGGCC
>JAJZXC010000064.1 GCA_021846365.1 Bacillota bacterium
ATCGAACCGTCGCCCTCGATATGTATACCAATGACTTACATGAATAGCGAACCGGACCTCCGTGAGTAGGATCACGGACTCCGGCGTTAATTGTCGGAGCGTGCCTAAAAAACCGCAAACTCCACGGGTTGATCCAAACCTTCACTTTCCAAAAACAGCAATTGGGCCACGACCAGGCTGGCCATGGCGTCGTCAATGACGCCAGCCACGAACACCATCCTCTCCCGCAAAAGACGCGAATAGATATCAAAAGCGCGCTCGCCGTGAGAGGTGGGTTCTACCACGGTGGGAACCAAAGCAACCGGCATCCTCATCACCTCCACCCGGTTGATGTTCCGCCAGGCCCAGGTCGGGGACACCAGCGCAGAAGATTTTCTGGGCACGACCGTCGGCGGACTGCTCAGCCAGGAGCGTCCTTGGTCAGACCATACCGCCGCCCCCCGCGCTGCGGAAGCCAGCACGAGGTGCCGGGAGGGGTCATCAAGCGATCGGGAGCCAGGCTGTGCAATGGAAAGACGATGTCAGGGTGCACGGTTTCCACCATCCAGCGCAAATCGTCCGGGGAGGCGTGTCCTCCCGTGCCGATGGGCCAAAAGGGGGTGTGGGTGAACCTAAGCCAGTCCTGCAGCACGTCCCAACGGGGATCGAACGGTCCCAGTGGTTCACCGTTGGCATGCAAGAACACGCTGGCCGGTCCGCTCGGAAGATCCAGCATCACTGGCCAGTCGGCACTCTCTAGGTCAACGATGAATTGAGCGGGGCGGCTGGCAATCTCGGCCAAGGGAATATCTTCCCCCCAGGCTCGGATGCCGCCAAGTCCCATGGCTCGAAAAAATCGAGCTAAACCCGGCGGCCAGACCATGGTCCGGCCGGCGGCGCCGGACGCTAGGGCGAACGCCGCCACCCGTTCCAGGTTGCGCGGGTACACGGTGAGCAATATCAGGCCTGGAGCGGAGGCAATCGCGGCGGCAAACAGTTGGTCCACCTCGACCTCTTTCCGCTCGGCATCGGCAAATCCGAAGGACAAGCTGGTGCCTTCAATGATGAGTGCCCGCGCCCCCGCCACGGTGCGACAAAAGCTGCGGCTTTGCTCTGGGTGACGCCCGTGCAGGCGGATGTCGCCGGTAAAGGCAACCAGCCCGTCCCGGGTGTCGACGGCGTAACCGGAAGCGCCGATGATGTCATGATCCACGTCATAGCGGCGGACCTGGAAGGGCCCAAAGGAGAGCGGTTGGCCTTCAAGCATAGGCTTAAAGCGCGGCACCCCGCCTTCGACCGATTCCCCCGCTTGTTGCAACCCATCCATCACTCGGATGGTCTCCGGAGAAGCGAACATGGGTACTTCGCGATCGACCCACCCGGTCAGACCGATGTGGTCGAGATGGGCATGGGTGATGAAAACGGCCGTTTTGCCATCGCTCCCGCCCGTGAGGCCGGTGCCATTCAAGGCTGATGCCTTGTAGAGATTGGGAATAGAGGGTGCCGCATCCGTCCGCAGGCGGTCAGCCAACGCGCGCTCCGGCCGGGGACCGACACCCATCCGAAACAGGCCGTGTCCCGGATGGTAGTCGAGACCAAAATCCAGTAGCACGCGCCAACCATCGTCCTCAATCAATATCTTGCTGGAGCCGATCACCCCGACCCCGCCCCAAAAGCTGACCTTGACCATCTCTGACCCTCTTTCGCCTTCCTCAGATGGGGGCCCGCCGGCAGGTTGGGCCCTCAACAATCCGTACCCGGACCGAAGAGGGGTCCGGGTTCCTCCCCGTCAGGCCAGCAGCGATGCCGTTGGGCTCATCGGGCGACCAACATCCCGGATCCTCCGCCCGCACCGAGGCCACCCTGGCTTGGCTCCTAGACACCGATTAGCTGGCCGGGTAACTTTCCAGCAGGGCGAGGATTTCGACCGAAGCCGCCGCATCGCGCAACATGACGCCGCCACGCGTGTCCCGGCTGGGCAGGGCGAAAGGCTGGTTGGCCCTCTCCGCCCAGGCGCCTGCCACCGCCCGACGGTAAAGCGGCAAGAGCTCGGAATCGATGCCATAAACCGTTTTAACTGTTTTCAAGGCCCTGAGCAGCACCGCGTTGAACCACGGGGTGGGAGGCAGCGCGCCTTGCTCGGTTAAAAATGCGGGCAGGGCAGCGATAGTGGCCTCCATCTGCGATCGAAACCTGAATCCGGGCAACTCAGTCGCTTCCAAGACCGCCATGGCGTGGATAGGAGTGCCGGCGTTGTAGGTGTGCAACGCCGTGTTGATCTGCCCGTCGCTCACCCGCTCATTATCCCAGTACCGTCCATCGGGTGCCCGCAGACGGTCCAGCCATTTTAGCATGCTGCCGATGGGGGCAAGCTCGACCCGCGAAGGATCGAGGCGGTAGAGCAAAGCCCCCAAAAGGGCGGCCGGACCGGTCGAGCAGACGTGCAGCGAAGCTGTGGGATGCTCTTTCCAGAACACGCCGCCGCTCACCGGATCCCAGCCCTCGAGCAGGTACTGGTAGGTCTCCCAGGCCACCGGCTCCCAATCTGCCGCGGTCCTCAAATCGAAGGCCGCGAGACCAATCCAGGCATTGTCGTCATAAAAGGTGTCGCCCGGCGCTGCCCATCGACTGGTGCTGGCATAACCGAGTCGGGAGTCTCGGCCATATCCCCGCAACGCGGTGCGCAGTTCGTTCAAATCGGGCAGTAGCCAAGCGGGCTCGTCCAGCGCCTGCCAGATCGCTCCCGCCGCCGATAGCACGGCGCCAAAACCCCAGTTGTAAGCCCACTCGGGGTCGCCCGGCCTTCGCGGTCGGGATTCATGAAAGGCTCTCCGCCCGCGATCCCAAAATGCCTGGCTCAGTTGCTCCCACGCTGTTCTTAAGCGTTCATCGCCGCTATCCATGACATCCCCTCCCTCGCGCTACCTGCCGCCATGAGCGGCACGCCCGCGATCCCCGGCGGGGCATTTCCCACCCGCCCGCTGCAGTCGTGCAGCCAGAGCCCTCTCATGGTATCTTAATGCTACCAAACGCATCATCCTAGATGGAGGGGGAGTTTTTCTTGCAAAGACGGGCGCGGCGCTTGGTTAGGGCGGTGATCGGTGCGGGAGCCCTCGCGACCAGCATTGGCAGCACCGGAGTCCCGGCGCTCAGCCTCAGACCGCATTTTCTCAAGCCGCCCCTGGTCCTGGTCCGCTCGACCCCTCCCAACAGCGTCAATCCATTCTTGGCGCACAATGCAACCGCGATGTGGCTAGACAGTCTCATGTTTCAAAGCCTGGTATCCATCCGCCAGGGTCGCTTGGTCCCCGACCTGTGCAAACATTGGGTTAGCTTGCGGCGAGGCCAGGTATGGCAAGTCACGCTCAACCCGAGAGCGAAGTGGTGGGACGGCCGCCCGGTGACGGCCAGCGATGTGGCCTGGAGCTACCAGGTGAAATTGCAGCGCTTTCTCGGTCCCAGTGCCCCCTTGGCCGGCTTGCAGCCGACCTTTCAACTGCGTGGCACACTCGCTCTCACCATCCGCCTCAAGCGCCCCGACCCCGAATTTCTTCGCCAGTTCGCCAGCCACGGTCCCATCGGTTGGATCCTGCCCGCTTTCCTATTTCGCAAAAGCAGCCGGCACACGCTGTTAACCACGCCTTACCTCAATAATCCGGTTGACATGGTGGGGTCCGGCCCATACCGTTTGGTGCATCTCACGCGAACCTCGGCCCGCCTCGCCGCCAACCTGCACTACTATCTGGGCGTGCCCAAGGCGAAGAGCATCGTCGTGCAGTTTCACCCCCAGGCCAAGCCAAGCGGACCCTAACCAGCTACCTAAAGCTCACGCGACCGCCGTCCCTGAGTTTCCCCCTAAACCGGCAACAAAAATGATACATTCGACACGACCCCCAGCCACTTCCCCTCTCTGCACGCCGAGTAAAGACTAACCTTACATATCCAGGTCCTCAAATCCCTTCGAGTTTCCGCCGTTAAACAAGAACAGCGGCGAAACTCAAGCTGTTCAGAAGCAAGCCAACTACTACCAACAAGCAGTCGCCAAATCAATGCGCCCCCAAATATTTCCCGAAAATTTTTCTCTTCAAACGGGTAACTTTCCGCGGCTTGTCGACGTTATACTTGTAGATGTTTCCGAGGAGGATCCAACTAATGAAATCCGCATCTCATCCACGGGCAATGGTTGCGTCTGGGCGCTCCGGCTTCCGACCGACCCGACCTGCGCCGCCGGTGGTCATGAAGGCTCCCGGCCGGCTCCCGGTTTGTGCATTGTGCTGACAGCCGATGCCGATCCATCTCGGCGGGAAGGAGGTCCACGTACGTGCCTAGACCAGTCAAAGGCTCCGGCCGCTACATGGCGGGACTGGACGGCTTACGCGCGCTAGCCGTCCTAGCGGTCATTGCCTATCACCTGAACTTGCAGTGGGTCCCCGGCGGACTGTTGGGCGTCGGTGTGTTCTTTGTGCTTTCCGGCTATCTCATCACCGATTTGCTGGTTGCCCAATGGGATCGGCGAGGCCGCATCGATCTCCGCGATTTTTGGTACCGTCGTGCCCGACGACTCTTGCCCGCGTTGTGGACCATGCTGTTGCTGGTATTGACTTGGATCACCTTGTTCAAACCCCATCAACTGGCCTCCCTGCGAGGTGACGTACTGGCCGCTCTCTTGTATGCCAGCAACTGGTGGTATATCTTCCATCATGTCTCCTATTTCGCACGTTACGGACCTCCTTCCCCCTTCGTGCATCTGTGGTCATTAGCAGTAGAAGAACAATTCTACCTGGTTTGGCCGCTGTTGTTGTGGTTTGGATTGCGCTTTGTTCGCCGCAAAGGCTGGCTTGTCCTCCTCACCCTGGTGTTGGCCACCGCGTCGGCGTTGGCCATGGCTCTGATCTACCATCCGGGTCTGAACCCCAACCGGGTGTACTATGGCACCGATACCCGGGCGTTCGCCCTTCTGATTGGCGCTGCATTGGCTTTGGTCTGGCCCAGCCAGAAACTCTCGACCAAGGTGTCCCCGGCGGCGCGCTTTATGCTTGATGCGGCTGGCGTGGCCGGGCTCGTGGTGGTGCTGTGGATGTTTTGGCAAACCAACCAATACGAGCCCTTTCTCTATCGAGGGGGGATGGTGATTCTTTCCCTGGCCACCGCCGCCGTGGTGGCTAGTCTTGCCCATCCGGCCAGCCATTTTTCCAAAATTTTGGGCATCGGCCCGCTCCGTTGGCTAGGAGTGCGGTCGTACGGCTTGTACCTGTGGCACTATCCAGTCATTGTCCTCACGACCCCTACGGTGAACACATCGACAAGTTTTGACGCGCTGCGCGCATCCCTGCAAGTGGCGGCAAGCATTGCCTTGGCCGCTTTATCGTGGCATTTTGTGGAAGAACCCATCCGTCAGGGGTCGCTGTCGCGCTGGTGGCAAGACACCCGCCAACGGGGGTGGGCCAATCTCTCGGTCAAGGCCTGGACGGCGAGCCTAGCCGCGTTGTTGGCGCTGATGATATCGGTCGGCGGCCTGGCTGGACTCGCTCCCGCGGCGGCGGCCACCTTCGCCTCGATCGCCCCTGCCCCGCCCACCAAAACCGGGTCAACCACCGCCAAGGGGTCGCCCACCAAGTCGCCAACGCCACCCAACCCGCCTGGCCGGCCTAATTCCCAAGCCCCAGTGACACCGGCGGTGTCAGGCAGCCGAGTCACCGCCATCGGCGACTCCGTCTTGCTGGATGCCAAGCCCGCTCTACAATCGCTGTTGCCCGGCACCCGGGTCTACGGCCAGGTTGACCGCCAACTCTATCAGGCCCAGGCTCTGGTCTCCCGGCTGAAGCAACGGGGCGCGCTCGGCAATCGGGTGATTATTGAACTCGGCACCAACGGTGCGTTCACCCAAGGCCAGTTGATCTCCCTGCTGCGTTCGCTGGGATCCGTCAAGCGCATCGTCTTGGTCAACACCCGGGTGCCTCAGCCGTGGCAGAACGTCGTCAACCAAACTTTGGCCCAAGTCGCCAAGACGTTTCCCCGCACCGTCTTAGTAAACTGGCATCAGGCGAGTGCCCATCATCCCGGTTGGTTTTACCCCGACGGTGTACACCTCAATCCGGCGGGGGCCGAACATTATGCCCAATTGCTGGTCGCCGCGCTGAAAAAGCCCTTGCCCGCGCAGACCACCGAGCCCACTCCGTCACAGCCGGCGGGCCAGGGCGTCACCGCCATCGGCGATTCGGTGATGCTCGACGCCAAGCCCTACCTGCAACGGATGCTGCCCGGGATTAACGTGCAGGGCAAGGTGGGTCGTCAACTTTATAAAACCCCACCGTTGATTGCCAAACTTAAGCAAGCGGGCACCCTGGGCAATCGGGTGATTATTGAACTGGGCACCAATGGGTCGTTCACCCGAAGCCAGTTGGTCTCCCTGCTGCGTTCGCTGGGACCCGTCAAGCGCATCGTCTTGGTCAATACCCGGGTGCCTCAGCCGTGGCAGAACGTCGTCAACCAGACTTTGGCCCAAGTCGCCAAGACGTTTCCCCACACCGTCTTGGTCAACTGGTACCGCGACAGTGCCAACCACAATAGTTGGTTTTACTCCGACGGGGTTCACCTAGTCCCGGTGGGGGCCCAACATTATGCCCAATTGCTGGTCAACGCGCTGAAAGAGCCCCTGCCCGCGCAGACCACCGAGCCCGCCACCCGGCCCACTCCGTCACAGCCGTCGGGCCAAGGCGTCACCGCCATCGGCGATTCGGTGATGCTCGACGCCAAGCCCTACCTGCAACAGATGCTGCCCGGGATTAACGTGCAGGGCAAGGTGGGTCGTCAACTTTATAAAACCCCACCGTTGATTGCCAAACTTAAGCAAGCGGGCACCCTGGGCAATCGGGTGATTATTGAACTGGGCACCAATGGGTCGTTCACCCGAAGCCAGTTGGTCTCCCTGCTGCGTTCGCTGGGACCCGTCAAGCGCATCGTCTTGGTCAATACCCGGGTGCCTCAGCCGTGGCAGAACGTCGTCAACCAGACTTTGGCCCAAGTCGCCAAGACGTTTCCCCACACCGTCTTGGTCAACTGGTACCGCGACAGCGCCAACCACAATAGTTGGTTTTACTCCGACGGGGTTCACCTAGTCCCGGTGGGGGCCCAACATTATGCGCGCTTTTTGGTTAAGGCTCTCGAAGAGCCGTTGCCGTCTACTCGCTAACCGCGGGGCTCGGGCGAGGCCGCTGGCGCTTGGCCTCGGCTCGGGCCCCGCTCGGTATCCGGCCGCGGCAGTTGGCGTCATCAACAGCCGGGCTGGGTCGCGCCAGAATCGGGCAGCCAGGCGTGTTGTTGCCACACCCGGACGAGCCCGCGAGCCAGCAAGAAATGGCCGGTGAGATTAGGATGCACGCGATCCGGACTCAACTCCTGGCCGCCGCCGACCAACCAGTCATCGAAGCACCCCTGCGGATCGAACAGCGGCTGACCGACGTCACCGGCGACCTCGCGGACAGCCTCGCGATACCCGTCGAGCATCGTGCGCATCGGGTCAGAGCGGTTCGGTTCCAGCAAAAAGGGGGCGATGAGGGTAACCCCTTCAACCACGGCCAGCGCATCCGTCACCAGTTTGCGCAAGTGGATGCGATATTCATCCGCCGCGACGTGAAGTTCCGGCTGGTCAGGGTGGTCGAACTTCCGCCAGACATCATTGACCCCGATCATAACCGTAATCCACCTCGGACTCAATTTCAGCACATCCTCGGACCACCGCTGAGCCAGATCTCGACTCGTATTGCCGCCGATGCCGGCGTTGATAATGTCGAGTCCTTGCCCAAGCGTCCGATATTCCACCGCCAACATGGCTTGCACCAACGCCACGTACCCGCCACCCAGGCCGTACGGTGCCCGGCCCAGCGGCCGGCTCCGGCCGGCATCGGTGATGGAGTCGCCGGCCATGACGACCCGGCCTCCCCGCTCAAACAGTGCCATCTCTTATATCCGCTCCTTCGTTCTTCCCGCCGCACGGTCCGACATAGCGCGGGGATTTGTCAACCAACAATTAGCATAATCATAACCCAAGCTTAATCCAATATTGGTCAACCCTTAATATCAGCTACACACTGCCCCTTTATACTCAAGCATGTCATTGTTTAGCTCGCTAGTCATGCCAGAACCATCTAGGAGGAGCGGCATCATGCAAACAACTTCAAAATCGATCAGCGAGGCGCTAAACGAGGCCCCTCTCAGCGTCTTTCACTTGCGAGCAATGCTGACCGCGGGTGCGGGATTTTTCACCGACGCCTACGACCTCTTTATCATCGGCGTCGCCTTGGTGTTCATTAAACAGCAATGGCATCCGCAGGCCTACCTGCTGGGCTTGGTCACCTCAACCGCCCTCATCGCCGCGTTCGTGGGTGCATTCGCCTTCGGCCGTTTGGCCGACCTGTACGGGCGCAAAAAAGTATACGGCATTGAAGCCGCGCTCATGGCCGTGGCAGCGATCTTGTCGGCATTTTCGCCTAACATCGTGTGGCTAATCGTCTTCCGCTTCATTCTGGGCATCGGCATTGGTGGCGACTACCCCGTCTCCGCGGTGCTGATGAGCGAATATGCCAATACCAAGGACCGTGGTCGCCTGGTGGGGATGGTATTTTCCATGCAGGCGTTGGGATTGGTGGCGGGTCCCATCGTAGCCTTGACGATTCTGTCGGTCGGCATGCCCCAAGATTTGGCCTGGAGGGTAATGCTGGGTCTCGGCGCCGTCCCCGCCTTGGCGGTGATTTATCTGCGCCGGACGATGCCTGAATCTCCCCGCTATCTGGCCAGAGTCCGCGGCAAAGCTGACCAGGCCGCCCGCTCCCTAGAGTCGTTCTCGCAAAAAGCCGTGGTCGTAGACCGAGCGGCCGACCGACCGGTGCGCGCTTCGCTGAGCCGGTACATCGTAACCTTGATCGGCACCGCGGGCACCTGGTTTGTCTTTGACTATGCCTACTACGGCAACAGTATTTCCACCCCGCTGATTATGAAAATGGTGGCACCGAGCGCCTCCGAGGTGACTGGCATTGCCTGGACCCTGGTCATATTTGCCTTGGCCGCCGTACCCGGCTACATCCTGGCCTTTTCCAAGATGGACCGGATTGGCCACCGCAAACTGCAGTTGATAGGGTTTGCCGTAATGGGACTGGCCTTCTTGGCCATCGGCGTCATCCCGCACATAGCTACCAGCTTGGCACCGTTCCTGATCTTATATGGCCTGAGCTACTTCTTTGCCGAATTTGGCCCCAATACGACTACCTTTGTTCTCTCCGCTGAGCTCTTCCCGGTGAACCTACGCACCACTGGCCACGGTCTGTCGGCCGGCATTGCTAAAATAGGTGCCTTTATCGGAGTCTTTCTCTTCCCCGTGATCAGTACCGCCTTGGGGCTGGCAGGCACCTTGACCATCACATTTTTGTTCTCGGTGGCGGGATTTCTCCTCACCCTGCTGTTACCGGAACCTTCGGGAAAGAGCTTGGAAGAGATCACGCACGAAGACGACGAGATGCCGCAGGCGGTTTACAATTTAGGCTGACGTATTGGTCGTCGGTCTTGGTGTGACTTCGACTGGCCTGACAAATGTGGGTTGGTGCGTGATCCGCTGGGATCGCGACCAACCCCATCCATTTCCGCCAGGGACGATCACGAGAACGGACATCCTCATCGAAAAGCTCGCCGGCAACGCCAGGACCTACCTGCTCGCGCCGCACCTCAGGCGTGGACCCCCTGCGCTAGCATTTCCCGATAGCTCATAGTAGACTGATTATAGGTCACAACTATGGACGTGGGACTATGGATACGCGACTATTGTATTACGCGATTGAAGTCGGCGGCCAAAGGAGTTTTACCAAAGCGGCGGAGCGGTTGCACATTGCCCAGCCGTCACTGAGCCAACAAATCGCCAAGCTGGAACAGGAGCTTGGCCTTCGACTCTTTCATCGTAGCCACCACGCCATCAGCCCCACCCCCGACGGACTGCGGTTTCTGGAATTGGCTGAGCGCGTGGTCGGGCTGCAAGAGGATTTGGTCCGCGAAATGCAAGAACGGCGCACGGGAATGGGCGGTGAACTGACCGTAGGGACTCCCGCCATTACCGGCGAGCACGTGTTGCCGCCTTTGCTGGAGAACTTTCAAATTCGTCATCCGCAGATTCGCGTACGCATCGTCGAGGACAGCCCCTTGGCCTTGGAACGCGCGGCGGTCAAGGGCATCACCGATATCGCCATTCTCCCCTTGCCGCTCGAGGATGCCAATCTGTCTGCTCAGCCCATCTTAACCGAACCAATTCTGCTGGCGCTCCCCGCTCGATGGCAGCCGTGGATGTCCGCCTGGCAATGCCGCCACCTGATCGAGGGCGAGCTTGGCTCGCTTTGTTCCCCAGTTGCGCTGGCTACCGTGTCGCGGGCTCCCTTTATCGTGCTCAAAGCCGGCTATGGATTTCGTCAAACCGTCCGCGAACTCTGTGCCCGGGCCGGATTTCAACCAGAAATCGCCTATGAAACCAGCAGTGTGGAAATGGCCCAGTCGCTCGTCGGCCACGGCTTAGGCATCACCTTGGTCCCCGCTATGGTAAAACGCCCCGACCGCGCCAAGGCCCCGCGCTATTATGAATTGGCCGAACGACCGTCCCGCACCCTGGCCTTCGTCTACCGGCGAGACCGCTATCTCAGTCTCGCCGCCCACGAATTTCTGTCTATGGCGGGCGTGAGTCCGGGATCAGTAAATGAGAAGATTTCGCCACCATCGCCCAAGTGAAGGCTCTGGCCGGCATGGCGGATGGACGGCTGAGCGCCAGCGTCCCGGATAACCTTGGTAATCACCGTCAAACATGATACCATCGACTGGGGACAAGGGGTTGCGCCGATGGGCAAGGGAAACCGAAGCCTATCCGGGCTCCCGATGCCGATGCCGCGGGGGTGGCGTTTCTCCCTCCCCAAAAGGCGTCGCTGCGGAACAGTTGCGGGTCTCGCCAGGGCGAGTGCGCGGTCGGCCGGACGGCGGTGACAGTCGGGAGTCTTGGCTTCCCCAAACGCTCAGGCGCCGCCGGTCTTACACGCTCGCGCCCCCGTCCTCGAAAACGGATGGGCCTATCCCATCGAAAGGACTCCTGGTCAGGGAAAGACGGTTGCGCAACACGCGCCAGCCCGTTTGGGGCCCACTTTGCCAAGCCTCCTGAACCAGGCATGCAGACACTCTCATGAACCCTTGGCAACATCGCAACTTCAGGTTGCTATTAAGCGGACAATTGGTGTCCAATTTAGGCTCCAGCCTATTCGTGCTGGCGCTGTTCTGGCAGGTGCAGGCCAGCACCAAAAATCCGCAATACGTGGCCTGGCTGGGATTGGCGATGACGCTGCCCAGCGTGACCGGATTCCTTACCGGCGCGATTGTCGATCGGGTAAACCGCCAGCAATTGCTTTGGGCCACTGATCTCGTCCGCTTTTTGTTGGTTGGCGGATTGACGGTGTTGTTAATGGTCCACGCTTTTTATTTCTGGCTGGTCATGCTTGCCTTTTGGGTGGTCAATCTGGCGGGCACCATGTTCTGGCCCGCCATGCAGGCGCTCTTAGTTGACGTCGTGCCGATCCAGGACCGTACCGGTGCGATTGGCTTTATGGAGGCCTCGGGCCAGTTTTCCAATTCAGTCGCCGGCCTCTTGGGCTCATTCATGATTGCCGCGCTGGGAGCGGTTGTCTTGTTTGCGTTTAACGCCGTAACCTTTCTGATTTCGGCTGCCTCCCTAATTGCCTTAAGGCTTCCCCGCCAACCAGTTGCGGTGGCCCACCAAGACCATCGTCATTGGCGATTGCGCGACTGGTTGGCGGAAACCCGGGAGGGCCTGGAGGGACTCTGGCGCTGGAGGGTAATCCGCTGGATCCTGCCTCCGGTTATCGTGATGAACCTCGCCTATGCCCCTTTTTTGGCTCTTTCCCCAGCATGGTCGGCCGATATCCTCCACCGCGGACCACTGGGCTACAGCCTTTTGATTCTGGCTGAATCGGTCGGCTCCCTGGGCGGCAGTTTGCTGGCTGGAGTGCTCCAGCGTCGGTGGCGGGGATCGTTGCCCTGGAATGCGGGACTCGGTCTATCCCTTTTATTGCTCATTTTCCCGGTCATCCCCACGTTATGGGCCGACTTCGCCGCCCTGCTGGCTTTTGGACTGGGCACCGGGATGATCAATACGCTCTTCTTGAGCTTGATTCAACGCCGCATTCCCGATTCCATCTTGGGCCGCACCTTTTCCACGCTGGGCACCGTGTTTGGTGCCGCCCTGCCTGTCGGTACGGCGTTAGCGGGGATCTTGGTGCGTTCGGTAGGGCTGTTTGGAATTTTTGCCGCGGCTACCGCCGGCATCGTCGCCGCCACCATTTATCTCCTAACCTTGTTGCAGTTCAATACTCCGGTGGGCAGAGAGATGACGCAATAACTTGCCTGATGGCCCGCAGCGGTGCCCTTCGAGTGCCCGCTAGGCGAGTTTGCAACCCGGCCTGGCTCACCGGTGCGACCCCCGGCCAGCCATCGATCTGACGTAGGCCGGTCGATTCTGCGCGGCGGGGGCCGGTCGGGAGCGTGGGTCGGCGCGGCTGCCCCATCCCTGACGTTTAATCAACTCCCTGCCCAGCGCGATCCCGGGTCGCTCGATCCAGCGATATGCGATTTCGGCAGCCACCAAACTTACCGCCAGCCCCGCCAGCACCCGCATCGTCCAGTCTATCGTGGTAGGCTGACTGGCCCAGGACATGTTGGCAATTTGCGCCAGAATGAGCCAATGCAACAGGTACAGACTGTAGCTCCGGGTACCGACATATTGGATTACCCGGTTGCGAGTCAGCCAACGTACGCCCGGATGGTCATGCCAAGCTAGCCATAGCAAGCCCAAGTTGGGTAGCACCCATACCAGATTGGCGGTTAGCGGAGACCAAGCGTGCACACCCAAAGCGATCCCACCCAGAAACCACAATACCCCCCATCCCTTCCAATTGGGCCGTGCTCGCATGGTGAATACGGAAAACCCAGCTGCAAACCAAATCATCTGCTCGGGGAACGAAAACACCGCGAAGGATTTGGCCCACCGCGGCCAGGAAAACCACAGATGGTGCAAGAGCCATGGCCAAGCCAGAGCGCTCGCCACACCCGCGGTCAAAAGAGACCAGGGTTTGGCAGGCGGCACGACCTGTTCGATGAGCCAGGGGAACAGGAAATAGAACGTCATCTCCACTCCGATCGACCATTCGACACCGATCCACGAGTTCTGAAACCATGGCAGCCATCCAAACCCAAACGTCAGGTGGGCGATCAGATTCGGCCAAGTGAAGATGTGATGCCGCATGCTGGGGGGAACCACGGTAGGGTTGCCACTGCCCGCTAACCACACCAGTAGCAGGGTAAGATAGAACAATGGGGCAATCCGAAAGAAGCGCCGTGCCCAAAAGGCTCTCCGCGGGGATCGGTCCCTACTCCGGCGATGCTGCCAGCTCAGCGCCAAGGTGAGCGCACTGACCATATAGAAGAGACCGACGCCCTCGGCACCCTGACCAACAAAATTCATCCACCATGGGCCGTGAAAGGGCCGAATGATATAGGCGTGAAAGAGGATCACGCCCAAGATGGCGACTCCCCGCAGAGCGTCTAAGCGCCGGTAGCGCGGGGGTGAAGGAGGTGTTGTTGGCTCACTGCTGCGCGGCATCAGGTGTCCCTCCCCGTTGGCGCGCCGAGATCTGGCCGACCGCCCTCCCCACCCTTATGGGCGGCGAAAAAGAGGAGGGCAAGAAAATGTCCAAGCGTAGACCGCGGGTATTGGTTTGTGGACTATCCTCGAGGATGAATACCGGCTAGCCGAAAAACTTCAATTTCCATGCTATCAACCTGATCCCCCGAAAGTCTAGCAATTCGACGGTATCTTCAGGGAGACTTCAATTTGAGGGTCGCGGGCCCGCCTTGACCTCGCCCGTGACGTAAATTGCCCGCGGCGCCTAAAATTCGCCGCCCAGCGTCATAAACAGTAATCCCTTCAGGCACCGGAACGCGTCGCTATAGGTATATATAACCCAGGTTCCGCATGTCAAATTATGGCAGGCATTCCATTTTCGACAACTAATAGTCAGAAACTTGGATCAAAGGATATTTCGGATCAAAGTCGAATTGCTGGAACATGATCAAACTACCTGTTGCCGTTAACGTGGAGTCTACAAAAGACCCCAACTATTTCGCCCATAGTGGCACCCCGCCTTGGCCGTCCGGTTGCTCGCGGATCGGGTCAACTGGTTGTCCGTCGTGGACACCTTGCTGCCGTGGGATCCCATCCGATCCCAGATCGCGCCCAGTGTCCTGGCGCTCATGCTGGTCATTAA
>JAJZXC010000065.1 GCA_021846365.1 Bacillota bacterium
CAGTTATCCATCTATGGCAGTTATCTTCTCACAAAGATAAGCTACACCCGTCAACTGGGACGCCGGGGTTCCTGGCCGAACCCTGAAGATCGGACATCGCGCCTACGGTCGCCGATGCCGGCCGGCTTTGACGATCTGGCCCGTCACCGTCTTTTTGCCGGCGATGCCCTGGCCAAAGCTTCCCACCTGACCTCGGTTCGCTCCAACAGCAGGTGCTCGTCCTGCTTGACGCCCCTTTATCGGGTTACGCGGCACGCTAAATTCTCCCAGATACCTCGGGCGGGGGAAGAAATCGTCTCTGTCGTTCAGCAGGAGATCGACGTGCGAATGGTCGAAATTCGCGGACGGTACTCATTGTGGAGTCAAATTGTGCCGCTGCGGTCGGACTTGGCGCCGGGTCAGCCTTTTAGTTGGGCCGAGGCAGGACCCGATGGCGGTTTCGCGCGCGTCAATGGTACAATGGCCATGATCGAAGTATGGTGAAAGGAGATCTCGATGGGCGAAGGGACAAGCAGTGCGGCTAGCCGGTTTTGGGACCGGGTCGGCCATCGCTCCGGGATCTGGCTTATCCATACGGCTCCGGGCCGTATTTTTTTGTACTGGGACATCGAGCCCGTATGGCTGAAACAGGTGAGCCGGCATTTTTCGACAGATTGGACCCGTCTAGACTACTACGTCGCCGTGGGTGACGAGGAGGGACGGGTAGAAACCGTGCGCCGGCTGACCGCTGAGACACGCTCGATTCACTTGGAGGTGCCGCATCTAGACAGCGCCGGCAGCTGGGGCGAATGGGGCATATGGGCCAACGGCGGGCGCTTGCTGATACTGCTGCGCACACCCGGGACTCATTTCGGGCCATCGGGGGAGCCTTGGTCCGCCAGTTTTGACGGCTACGGCGAGGCCCGGCCCTTCCCCCTCGACGGAGGCGGGGATTATGTCGGCGGGTAGCGTGGTGCTTGTATTGCATGCCCATCTTCCCTTCGTCCGTCACCTTGACCGTGACGACCGTCTGGAAGAGGTTTGGCTGTTCGAAGCCTTGACCGAGACTTATATCCCCTGGCTGCAGCGGATAGAGGCGCTGGCCGGTGCCGAAGGTCGCGGAAAGCTCCCTGTCACCGTCTCCTTGAGCCCGCCCTTGATGGCCATGCTGGCCGATCCGATCTTGCAGGCGCGCTATCGCCGACACCTTGACCGTCTGCTGCGCTTGGCGGACCAGGAGCAGCAGCGTACGCGGGGAAAACCGCCCTTCGACCGGCTTAGCCGGATGTACGCGGAGCGCTTCGCGTCGGTAGCCGATTGGTACCTGCAACACGACGGGGACGTGTTGGGAGCGTTTGGACGCTGGGCTTCGCAAGGCTGGATCGAGTTGTGGACAACTGCGGCAACCCATGCGTTTTTGCCGTACCTAGCCCACGGAGCCGCGGTAAGGCGCCAAATCGAAACCGGCCTGAAAGCCTTCGAAGACGTTTTTGGCCGATCTCCGAAGGGATTTTGGCTCCCGGAATGCGGGTATCGGCCCGGCCTTGAGCGATTTTTGGGCCAGTCCGGTATAGACTACACCGCTCTTGAGCCCCAGGCGGGCCCGGGATTTCCCGAGACGGCATATTTTTATCCATTTGCCATTAATGGTGGCGAGGTGGCGGCCTTGGCCCGGGCGCCGGATGCCTGCCGGCGGATTTGGGATGCCCACGGCGGCTATCCGGGGGCAGCGGTATACCGTGACTTTTATCGCGACATTGGTTTTGACCTGTCGGAAGCCGAGCTCGCGGGCGCGCTCCATCCGGCCGGCGTGCGCCGGGCGACCGGCTTTAAGTATTGGCGGATTACGGGAGCGGGCGACGACAAGGAGCCCTATGACCCCGAACGCGCGTCGGCCGAGGTTCGCCGCCAGGCCGCCGACTTTGCCGCCTACGTGCAAAACATTCTACAAAAGGCTGCGGCCGACACCGACGGCGAGCCGGTGTTGACCTTGGCCTTTGACGCCGAGCTGTTTGGCCATTGGTGGTTTGAGGGGATCGATTGGCTGGCCGAGGTGTTGCCAAAGCTTCCGCTCTCGCATCCAGCCGAGGTGATCCCGCCGGCCTCGACCCTGCCCTCATATCCCGTGCCCTTTGGCTCCTGGGGGCGCGGCGGGGGCGGTGCTGTGTGGTGCAACCCGAAGAACGATTGGCTGTATTCGCCGATGGCCCGGGCCGAGTCGGCGATGGAGGAAATCGGCGAACTCACCGCCGGTGATGACGCGGCAGAGACCATCGCCGCGCAGGCGGTGCGTGAACTGCTGCTGGCGGAGAGCAGCGACTGGGCGTTCATGCTCGACGCTGAACGCGCCCCCGATTACGCGGTGGAGCGGATGACGACCCATCTGGACCGGCTGTCCCGGCTTTGGGCCATGTTGCGGCGTCAGCAGCCGGTTGACCCGGCTTGGGTCGCCGCCGTCTGCCAAGAGGACCGGATTTTCCCCAAGCTGACGATGGCTTCGCCGGCGAAGCCGCTCACTGGGTCACTCCGAGTGCTCATGCTGAGCTGGGAGTACCCTCCCAATGTGGTCGGCGGGCTGGGCCAGCACGTCGACGATTTGAGCCGCTATCTGGCCGCCCGCGGCGTGCCGGTCACGGTGGTGACCGCGGGACGGCCCGAGCGGACGGCCCCATGGCGGGAGGAGATGGCCGGCGTTGGGGTGGTGCGGGCCGAGATTGCCGAACCACAGGGGGCAAATTTCTGGGATTGGGTACTGGCGATGAATCTCGCCCTTTTTCACGCCGCCCGCGACCTCGGTCCCTTTGACTTGCTCCACGGACACGACTGGCTGGTGGGGGACGCCGCGATGGCGCTGCACGAAGTCTACGGGTGGCCCTTGCTGGTTACCATGCATGCCACCGAGCGCGGCCGCCAGGGGGGCATCCACACCCCTTTGCAACGGCTGATCGATGACCAAGAACGCCGCCTGGCCGAGTCCGCCGACCTGCTCATCGCCTGCAGTCGGGCGATGCGGGCGGAAATCTTGCGTCAGTGGCGAGTGCGCTCGCCGAAAATCCGAGTTGTGCCCAATGGGGTCGATCCTGGGCGAGTGGATGAGCATAGCGGCACCTTGCCCCAGGGATATGATCCCGGTCGGCGCTGGCTGGTGTTTTTGGGCCGACTGGTGCCGGAAAAGGGCATCGACGTCCTCTTGGCAGCGATGCCGGAGGTAGTCCGCCGCCATCCGCAAGTAATGCTGGCCGTGCTGGGGGCCGGGCCCTATCAGGCGGCGCTTGAGGCTCAGGCACAAGCGCTGGGCATCGCGGACCACGTGCGCTTCTTGGGATTTGTCGGCCAAGAGCAGCGCAACCGATGGTTGGCGCACGCGGAAGTGTCCGTCTTTCCCAGCCGCTATGAACCGTTCGGCATCGCCGTGCTGGAGTCGATGGCTGCGGGCGTGCCGGTAGTTGCCACTCCGGTGGGGGGCATGGCGGAATTCTTGCGTCCAGGCAAGAACGCGCTCTCGGTTCCGGTGGGGGACGCCGCAGCGCTGAGCGGGGCGGTGGCGCATCTTTTGGACGACCCTGCCGACGCCGCCCAGCTGTCCCTTCAGGCCGCGCGCGATGCGCGGCATTTCAACTGGGACCGGATCTCCCGTCATACCGAGCACCTTTATCGCCGTCTAGTCAGGGCTCCTCGCATTCGATCCTGAAGTTGCGGCCTTCCCAATGGCCGGCAGCGATCCAAAAAAAGGTGAATTCCAGGCCTTGCACGCCTTCGACCGCGATGTCGACGTACCAGCAGCCAATCGGGACGGGGGTCAAGCCCGTTTCTTGCACCGTGCGCCAGTCATCGACCGTGTAAATTAGGCGGGCGCCCGCCTGGGCGACGATGCGGATGGTGTCGGCTCCTTGCGTCCAACGCTGAATCTGATGGTTAAACTGCCAAATCGCGATCGTAGCCCCGGCAAATTGGGCGTAGCGCTCGGCGACCGGAGCATAGCGCTCGGCCAGCCGTCCCGTCTCCTCGGCGTAGAGCAGTTTGAGGTATTCGGCGTGAGCCCACACCAGGGGCGAGGCGGAACCCGTCGGGCGCCCGCGATAGAGTTCGCGGTCAGGAATGTCGTCGGCGTCCCACACTTGCTCGGGAATCAGCCCCCCTTCGGTGGCGGCGCTTTCCATGGCGTAGAGATAGGGTTCCGCGCTTTCGCCCCGGGCAAGCGCATAATGTCCGCGTTCGCCAGTTAACAGGGGCCATGCCCGACCTCGACCGACGCCGGTGTACGGCTCGCCCCGCTCCCCCTCGCCGTAGCCATCGTGGGTATACCGGTGCCAAACCGGGCCGTAGGCCATGTCGGTCTTCAGGCCGGCGTCGTAGGCGGCGACGGAGTCTACGATGTGCGGATCGTCGGGCCGCTTGACGCCGTAGCGGACGAGTTCCAGGAATCCCCCGTCAATGACGGCGATTTCGGGAAAGAGCATTTGCCCGCCGGGCAGGTTTTTAATCGGAACGTAGCCGCTGTGTATATTGCCGCCGACCGCCGCCTCGACCACGGGATGGATGCGTTCGTAATGGCGCGGGTGGTGAGGCACCGCCGTGCCCTCGGTGGTGAACGTCCAACGGTCTACGCTGTCCGCCCAGTAATCGGCCAAATCTTCGACGAACTGGGCGGTAGCCTCTTCGCCGTGCTCGCGGGCCATCTTGCCGCCCAGGACCAGCGCCGCAATCATGGCGGCCAAGGTGGAAGGCGAATACCCGCCGTCTTCCTCCCAACGTTCTTCCTGGGTTACCGGGCCGTTGCGGGCGAGATAGGCCAGAGCCTTTTTGACCATGGGATAGACGGCAAGTTCAGGCGAGCGTAGGCTGAGTTCATAGGCGAGATGGATGGGGAAGGCGGTTTCATCCAATTGCGATCCCGGCCAGTAGGGATGGCCGTTGAGCCAAAAATTTTGCGGCCATGAGCCATCGGCGGACTGGCTGGCCTGCAAGAAATCAAGGGCTCGCATCGCGTCCTCGCTATCGTGCAGGGTCAAGAACGCGTTGGCGGCCTCCGCCATGTCGCGCGGCCAGACCAGGTGGTAGCCGCCGATGTTGCCGTCGCTCGCGGCATTGCCCCAGGGGATGGACAGCGATGCGATAATGCCGCCGGAAAAAATCTTGTCCTGGTGCGTCTTCAAAACCATGGCCGAAATGCGCTGCATGCGCGCGTGGCGGTGATCGGCCGGCAACAGCCCTCCGAGCCCGGCAAAAAACTCTTTCCACTCGCCGACATACTGGGCCGCGATGGCGTCGAAATCCTGGTTGAGGGCCAGTTGGGCGGCAAATAGGGCCTCGCTTTGGGTGCGGCCGAAACTGGTCACCAAGAGCTGGGTTTTCCCCGCCTCGGCCGACCATCCGCCCGTCAGCGCAATGTTGCCCCCATCGGTGGCCACATGGTAGGTCGTCAGGTGGCCCGTGCGCTTGAGGGCGGTCCAACCGTCAGAGACGCCAACGTAGCCCACACTCAGTTCGGTAAAAGGCAGGCGGGCGGTCACACACAGGAAAAATCCCGCCCGCCACGCCAAGAGCGCGGGCGTTCCATCGCGCAATTCGGTGAGCGCGGCCGAATTTCCGCAGCCGTGATTGTAAATGTGGGGGGCCAGCAGGTAATAACAGCGGTAGCCGCCTGCGGCATCCGTCGCCTTGAAGTCGACGGTTTGCAGCAGCACGGGCAGACGGGGCCAGGTCAGCACGCGCTTGACAATGGTGAATTTCCCTTCCGGGTCCCGGTTGGTGATGCGAAAAGCCGGCGCGTGCTCGTCCAAGTACTCCGTCTGATGGTGCAAATCCCGCTTTTCTTCCCAAAACCTTCCTTCAGCGTCCAATACCAGCAATTGGCCGTCGCGGATCATGGCGGTGTCGAGCTGCGGATAGTAGATCTCGTTCAAAATGCCGTGAGACAGGGTGAACCAGACCGGCGACGAAGGAGAAATGGCGGTGCCGACGCCCTCTTTGTATCCTCCGGTCCAGTGCGGCTCGATGCCGGGAGCTCCAGGTGCTTGCATGGTGACTCCTTTCCGAGACTGAGATTTGCGGACCCCCGGCCCTGGGGACGGTGATCGGATCCTCCCCTATTATGGCAACTTACGCTGGCCGCGGAAAGCGAGTGGATCCGCCGGGCGAAAAATAGCGCCTCATCCGGGCCGTCAGACGAAGGGCAACCGAACGGAAAAAGATAGACATCGGAGCAAAATTCAAGCAGGAATTTGCAATTAGGCGTCGAATATCAAGATTAATCGTTTAGCTTAAGCGGTTAAATTTGTGGGGGTTGGGCCGTGAAATCCAAGAAGAGCCAAGGAGTCAGCATCATTGACGTCGCCAAAGCGGCCAAGGTGTCGACGGCCACCGTATCTTACGTGTTAAATAATCGTGGTCGGGTTTCCGAGCAAACCGCCCTTCGCGTCCGCCGGGCGGCCGCGGAACTCGACTATCATCCGAACGCCGCCGGCCAGTCGCTGGCAACGCATGCGGCGCACGCCATGGGACTGCTGGCGCCGAGTGCCACCGGGGTTGCCGACCCGTTTTTCAGTATGTTTCTGGCCGGAGTTTTGGAGGCAACCCGCGGGGCGCATTACCAACTCGTGTTGTTGTCGCCGGAAGCTTCAGTGCCCGATACCGAGGCGGCGATCTTGCGCGCGGTGCGAACCAAACGGATAGACGGGGTGATCCTGCTCGAGGTGGAGCCCGACGACCACCGCGCGCGGCGGATGGTGGCGGAAGGCGTGCCGACGGTGCTGTTTGGGCGGTCGACGCTCGACTTGGGGTGGGTCGACATTGACAATCATCTGGGCGGTTTGCTGGCGACGCAGCACTTGTTGGATTTGGGTCATCGGCGGATTGCCCATATCGCCGCTCCGCACCGGTTCCAGTACGCGCGCATGAGGCGTCAGGGCTATGAGGCGGCTCTGGAGGCCCACGGCGGCTTGGTGGCCCAGGTGGCGGAAGGTGACCTCAGCCGCCAGTCGGGCTATGACTTGGCCCGGCAACTCTTGACCAACGGCGCGCCGCCAACCGCGCTCTTCGCTGCCAGCGATGTTATGGCGGAGGGTGCGTTGCAATGTGCCGCCGAGCTCGGCATACTGGTGCCCGACCAGCTCTCCGTGGTCGGATTCGACGACAGCCCGCTGGCTCAAGACACCTTTCCGCCCTTGACCACGGTCAGCCAAAACGGTTACCAAGTTGGGCAGCGGGTGGCTACGCTCTTAATCGACTATCTCCGTGAGGGAACCTTAGCTCAAGACCTGGTAAAACCGGAGCTGCGCATCCGGCAGACCACGTCGCCGGTAATCTCGGAAGTGCGGCAACCGGCGGTTGGCTCCGGCATCATGCTCAAGCGCGGCCCGAGTTTCGCCTGGTTGTCTGCTCAAGGGATGGTGGATCCCGTGGCCAGAATCCAGGGCGTCTATATGAAGGATACCCATTGGCTGAATCTGTATCAGGTGCTGGTGGACGGCCGGGCGCTGACTCCGGCCAATGTTTCCCTGCAAACCGACACAGTTACCATGGACTTTGTCTTGCAGCAAGGCATGAGCACCCGCCACTTGACTCGCCGACTCAGGCTGCGTGAGGACGGCATGGAAGATGGGTGGCAGTGGAGATGCTACGGGACTTGCCCGTCATGGACGCTTGATCTGCAGATCTCTCCCGATTTTCGGGATATTTTTGAGATCCGCGGGATGGCGACCGAACAGCACGGCGCGATTGAATCGGTCTGGGGGGAAGGCGAGACGCACCGCTACCGCGGGCGCGACGGTGTCGATCGCGAACTCGCCGTGCATACCCAGCCGCCAGCTCCTGAGGTTCACGCCGGGCAGCGGCACTGGCGCATTGGTGCCGATGAGCGCCGCGGTGAGATCCAGATTCGGCTGGGCTGGCGCGAGTCGCCGTCGCCGACAACCGGGCATCAACCAAGCGGATTGGATTGGCCCCAGGTGGAGATGGGCAACCCGTCCTACCAGCGGGTGCTGGAGCGCGCTCGCCGCGATATCGACATGCTGTTGACCGATTTCGGTCACGGCCCCATTCCTGCCGCCGGCCTGCCTTGGTACGGGACATTTTTTGGACGCGACGGCATTCTTTCGGCCTATCAACTGCTGGAGTTCGCGCCCGTGGTGGCCGAACGGACCTTGGCCACCCTGGTCTCCCTGCAAGGCCGCGAACTGGTCCCGGAACGTGAGGAAATGCCCGGAAAAATGGTCCACGAAGTTCGCCAGGGCGAACTGGCCAACATCGGGGTGGTGCCTTACGGGCGTTACTACGGGTCGGTGGATGTGACCCCGCTGTTTCTGATTCTGCTGGCGGCTACATGGCGGCGCACCGGCGATGGCGGGCTCGTGGAGCGGTACCTGCCAGCGGCGGAGAAGGCGCTGGCCTGGATGGAGGCGGCTTCCAGCCGTACCGACGACGGACTGTACGCCTTTTATCCCAGCGGTCGGGGATTGCTCGTGCAGTCCTGGAAGGATTCCTCGGACTCCATGGTTTACGGCGACGGGCGTCAGGCCAGTCCGCCGCTGGCGGTGGCCGAAGTCCAGGGCTATGTCTATGCGGCCAAGGCGTCGATGGCCGAGCTTTATGACTATTTGGGCAATGATGGCGCCCGCCGGCGTTTGCTGGCGGAGACCGCGAGGCTTCAAGAAGAGTTTCAGCGAGCGTTCTGGATGGCCGACCGCGAGTATTATGCCATGGCCGTGGACGGCGCGGGCAAGCCGCTCGACGTGCTGAGTTCCGATCCCGGGCAATGCCTGTGGACCGGCATTATTCCCGAGGAGTTTCGGCCGCGGGTGATCGAAAGGCTCTTGGCTCGGGAACTTTTTACGGGTTGGGGAATTCGAACGTTGGCGGAGGGTGAGGCCGCCTATGACCCGTTTAGTTACCATCGCGGCAGCGTGTGGCCACATGATACGGCCCTGATCGTGGCCGGGTTGGCTCGCTCGGGCGCCGCCGACGCGGTGTGGCAGGTGGCCGGCGGCCTGCTGGAGGCGGCCGCCCGCCTTCCCCAGTACCGATTGCCGGAATTGTTTTCCGGCATGCCGCGGCAAGCGGACGGCGCCCCCCTGCCATATCCCGGCGCGTGCGCGCCTCAGGCTTGGGCGGCCGGCGCGCCCTGGCTGATCTTGCAAAGCCTGCTCGGCCTTCAGATCGACGCGCGAGAGCGCTCGGTGACGCTCTCCCCGGTCGCCCACCAGCCGCTCAACATATCCATTCGGGGTCTTGAGGTTCCGGGGGGAACCGTTTCGGTGCAGGCGGATGGACTTGGCGCCCGAGTCGTCGAGTTGCCCGCGGGATGGATGGTCAGACCCGCAAAGGAGGTGGTGCAGCGGCCAAGTTCCCCTGACCATGGCACGCACACATTCAATTCATCTTGACGCAGCAGGCATCCATCCTACCATCATTCCCTGGAACCGAATGATCGACAACGGGAAGAACCGATGAACAAACCATCACGAGGAGGAAATATCGTGGCTAAGCGTTTTTATCATATGGTGCTCGCTTCGATGACGCTCCTGGTCGGAGGCGTGGCCGGACTGGCGGCGGGCAAGGCTTCCGTGATCCGCCACCGACCGGTCACCATTACCCTGGGCGGTTGGGCTTCCTACCCGAGCAACAACGTGCAGAAGACATATGCCTTCCTCAAGCCCTTCGAACGACAATATCCCTGGATTCACGTCAAATACCAGCCGGTCGCCGGCAACTACGAGACGGTGCTGAAAACGGAGTACGTGGCCGGCGACGCCGCCGACGTGGTTGCGCTAAATAACGGTGGCCAGGCCAGCCCGTTCATCGACGCGGGGGATGTGCTTCCGTTAAACCGGTTCCTCAAGGCGTCTCATCAGAGCAGTCGTCAGTTTTTCCCGGGCACGACGTCGTTGTTTACCTACCGCGGCAAACTCTACGCGATACCCAGGGATCAGGATGTTCTGGGATTATTTTACAACAAGACGCTCTTTGCCAAGGCCGGGATTAAGAGTCCGCCTAAGAACTGGGCTCAACTGGCGTCGGACGCCAAAATCCTGACCAACCCCAAAGCCCATATCTATGGGATTGGGATCGATCCGGCGGAAGCGTACTGGGGCGAGTTCGTTCTGCAGGCCGGAGGTCACATCTTCAACGCCGGCAAGCGGCGCATGGAATTAAACACCAAAGCCGCTTTAAGGGGCTTCTCCTATTATGTCAACCTCTATCGCAAGGGTTGGGCGGCAGTGCCTTCACAGGTGGGCGCCAGCTGGAGCGGGCAGTCCTTCGGTATCGGACGCGCGGCCATGACCATTGAGGGCGGATGGCTAATCGGCTCGTTGGCCCAAGACTGGCCGAAGATTAAGTACGGCATCGCGCCGTTGCCCAAAGGGCCGGTGAACCGCGACACGTTCTCATATCCGGTGGGTTGGGCGATCAGCAAGACGTGCAAGAATCCTCAAGCAGCCTGGGACCTAATCAATTATATGACGGGCCGGGGTCAGCCCGCCTGGGTAGCGGGAACCGATGCCCTGCCCACGCGGCCGTCGGTCACGCATATCCCATATTTTAAAGATCACGCGGTGTGGACTCCGCTCGTGGGCTCATTGCCGGTGGCCAAGGCGTGGACCTTCCCCAACGGATTCGACCAGTTTGCCAATACCACACTCAACAACCAGACCTTGCTGGCCGTACAGGGTCAGGAGTCGCCGGCACAGGCCTTGAGAAATCTTGAGCGTGCGGGTCAGCAGGCGTTCCGATCTCAAACGGGCCGGTGACGGGTGATGAAGCTCAGCACGCAAACGGCTTCGACCCGGGGCGGACGGGAGACTATCTCCCGCCCACCCACGGGCGCCACGCTTTCCGGTAGACGGCGCCAGGACTTGATCGCGGGTTACGGCCTTAGTTTGCCGGCGGTGTTGATACTATTTGTTTTTTCCCTCGGGCCGGCTTTGGCGGCCTTCTACTTGAGTTTGTTTTCGTGGACATTGCTCAATCACATGCATTACGTCGGGTTATCGAATTTTGCGGGGTTGCTGCATTATTCGGTATTTTGGATTGCGGTGCGCAATTCTACGGTGTTTGCGTTGGTGGTGGTTCCGATCCAAACCGCGGTCGCCTTGGCGCTGGCGGTGCTCTTAAACCAGAACCTGCCCGCCCGGGGTTTCTTTCGGCTCGCCTTTTATTTTCCCTCCATCAGCTCGTCGGCGGTGATCACCCTGATTTTCATGTGGATGTTCAACCAACTGGGATTGTTCAACAGTTTCCTCAACTGGCTGGGACTACCCGGCCCCGACTGGCTCGGGTCACCGCATTTTGCTTTGCCGACGATCATGATCATGAACATTTGGACCACGGCCGGGTCGTTGATGATTATCTTTTTGGCCGGCTTACAAGGCATTCCGGTCAGTATGATGGAAGCCGCCGCTTGCGATGGAGCCACTGGATGGAAAACGTTTCGTCACGTCACGCTGCCGCTTTTACGCACTACCACCTTTTTTATCGTGGTGATGGGCATTATCGGGACCTTGCAGATGTTTGACCAGTCCTTCATTATTTCCGGCGGTAGCGGCGGACCGCTGCACTCGACGACTACCGTGGTGCTGCTGATATACAATTTCATTTTTGCCTACGGCAATGTCGGCTATGGTGCGGCGGCCACCGTACTCTGGTTTCTTTTCATTTTGGGCGCCACCCTGGCGGCCAACAAATGGCTTGGCCAGCCGGTTGAATATTGACCGGCGGGGTCGCCTGCAGGCCGAGATTTTACAAGGGAACGGAGGGAACAAGATGGTCGGAAGTCGACGGGGCTGGTCCTATCGTCTTTCACGGGGGATTTTCCTGTTGATTTTGTCGTTGGGCGCCGTGGTCATGTTGATTCCGTTTGCATGGACACTTTCGACGGCGCTGAAGCCGCTCAGCCTGTCTTTGGTGTTTCCTCCCGTGTGGTGGCCGCATCCGTTTGTCTGGAAGAACTTTGTCGCCGTCTTCAGGCGGGTGCCGTTGGCCCACTGGTTTATTAACAGTGCCATCGTGGCCGGCGCCGTCACCCTGGGCAACCTGGTCCTGGACGCATTGGCAGGCTATGCCCTGGCCCGAATCGACTTCAAGGGGCGGACATGGCTCTATGTCGGCACGCTGGCCATGATGATGGTTCCCTTTCAGTCGGTGATGCTGCCCGTCTACTTGCTATTGAGGCAACTCGGGCTGCTGAACACATACTGGGGAATGATTCTGCCCACCTTGGTCTCTTCGATGGGAATCTTTTTGATGCGGCAAGCGTTCTTGAATCTTCCCCAGGAATTGGACGACGCCGCGATTATCGACGGCTGCGGACGGCTGCGCATGTTTTTCCAGATTTCCTTGCCGCAGGTTACGCCCACTTTATTGACGCTCGCCCTGTTGACCTTCGTCGGGGCCTGGAACAATTTCTTGCTGCCGCTGTTGGTCGCCAACCAACCCCACCTGTGGACGCTTCAACTTGGGATTGTGGAATTCCAGTCTCAATATGCCACCGATTGGCCGCTCTTGATGGCGGCAAGCTTTCTGATTACGTTGCCCGTCGCCGTCTTGTTTCTGGTGTTTCAGCGGTGGTTCGTGCGCGGCATAGTAATGACGGGGATTAAATAGCTTCGACCGACTCTACAGGCAGCACCCTTCGGGGCGGACACGGCTTTATCGCTATCAGTTAAAGGGAGGGGAACCGCTTGCCCAGGCATCGCTTTCAGGGATTCGAAACGATAACTCCAGCGGGATGGGGCCTGCCCTGGCCGCTCGCGCCAGAAACCGCACTGGATGGCCTGGACACCACCGCCGGCGATCTGCTTGAGCGCGTGCGTCAATCGGTCTACGGATTTGTAATGGGCCTTTATGATGAAGAGGCGGGAGCGCTGCGCCATTTTTACCGCGCCGACACGGGTGGGTGGGGACCGCTGGACAGCGGAAATTTCTTGATGGCGCTCAATTTTGTGGTGGCGGCAGACGTGTTTAACGACCAGGACATGCTCGCTCGCGCTGGCCGATGTTTTCGTTATGCGTTCGAACACTTCTGCGAAACGCACCCGATGGCGTTCTGGCAAGGGGGCGTGCGCGACGGTCAGCAACGCGACGAACTCTGGCTCAAATACACCGGCGACGCTATGTGGCTGGGGCAGGCGCTGTACCGGAGGACACGGGATCCCGCTCATCTTCGGGCCCTGCAGATGTTTCACAGTTTTTGCAAGCGTGCCCGGGAAGCCGGCTACCGTTACCTGTTCGAGCGAAGCCGATATCGCTGGCGCGAGGTCGGCAACGTGTGGCGCGCCTTCGGCTTTCCGGTCACCGCCTATCTCGAGTGGTATGAATGGGCGGGAGACGAGCGGTATCGCCAGGCGGCCATCGACTGGGGCGATGCCGGTCTTGCCCTGCAGGCCGACGACGGGCTCTTCTACCTGATTGACGGCGTATTTTGGAATTCCGACTTAACCGCCCCCGAGCTTCGCGGCCTGGTATATCTTTGGGAGTTGACGGGATCGTCCCGCTACTTGGAGGCGGCCATCAGATTTGCCGAGAAGCTGCTGACCTTGCAGCGGACCGACGGGTCCTGGCCGCTCGGGGTGGACCGCGACGGCGAGGTCTCGATTGCCACCATTGGCCCCGGCGATGCACCCAACATCGCTCTCAGTTTGATTCGCCTGCACGGGGCCACCGGCGACGACCGCTACTTGCAAGCGGCAATCAAAGCCGTTCACTACGGGATGCAGCTGCAGGCGCGGCCAGGGGGCAAGTACCCGCTATTCTTGGACGATCCGCGCGTAGGCGGAGGATTTTGGTCCTGGGACCCGCTCTACGATTACACCCTGTCGGGAGATCAGTCGATCCATCACATCCGCGGGATGCTCTTTCTGGCCAGCTATCTGCAAGTACTGGCGTAACCAAGCGACCGAAACCCCGTTTCAGAAGAGGGGAGAGTCACTCTGGGGACCAGACGGAACCACGATAGTGAAGACGGCAAAAAAGACCGAACGCTTGGACGATCTTTATGTGACGGGGGGTGACCGACTTTATGTGATTGGAAGTCAGGACGGCGATTTTCCACGGATGGGGGAACATATCTCCGGCGAGATGACGGGGATCTGGGTCCACCCGCAAAAGGTGCTGGACGGATTCTGGATTGAATTGGGGTGGGACCGACTCACGCCGGTCGTGCCCCGGGCGACCGGATTTCGGGTCGCGCCAGCGTACACCGAACATCATTATCAGGCGGCCGGTGAATGGTCGGCGCGGCGCCGGCAACCGACGGACTTCCGGCCATGATGGTGCATCTCGCATTGTCCAACCAGGCTTCGCTGGCGCGCGATCTCTGGCGGTGACG
>JAJZXC010000066.1 GCA_021846365.1 Bacillota bacterium
CTTGTCGTCTGCGGCTTCGCTACCGCGTTGTACGATGAGCCGGCGTCGCATTTGCGCCAAGACGTCCTCGGTCGCCAGCGGACGGGTATAGAAGACGGCGGTATGGGGACGGGAAAAGCGCAGCAAGGGCAGCAACCAGCCCGGCTCAACCTCACGCGGGAAACCCACCACGGCATAGGTCCTCAGGTAGCGGCCGTCTATCCGGCAGAAAGTGGGCTGGACCACCACGCTGTCGGGCCAGAGCAGGTCGAGCGAAGCAAATCCAACCGGAGAGCGGGTGGTTCGGCGCAAGTGCCAATTCAGTCCCACGCCCAACCCACCCCTTTCGGCAACTCTCGTCCCACGCCCAGACTGGTGTAGATGAATCTGAACGTCTCCTCCGCGTCAAGGCCGCACAGATGCACTCCCAGCGGCCGGAGTCCTTGCTCGACCACCTCCCGTCGGCGTGCGAGCTCGCGTTCGGCTTCTTCCCACAAGGCTTCGCCCCGGCGAAGGGGCCGAGAGCGGGTATCGCTCCCGCGCCAAGACAACAAGATATAAAAGCGGCGTCGAATCAAATGACGCATGGCTGCACTTTCGCGAATGAAGTTCACGTATTCGCCCAGCGAGGGACGGAGATGGGCGGCCATCTCGTTCTCGCGCGTTTTCAATTCCCCCAGGTAATCATCCATCCTCACCGAGTCCGAGCGAACCAGGACCTGGACCGGAAACTCGAGCCCGTTGAGAAAATTAGCATAGGCGTGGGCCAGGCGATCCTGTTCAGCCAGGGACTTTAGTCCAAAAGTCACCGGGGTAGCCTGCAAAACCGCCGTAAAGCGGTCAGGATCAAGCAGGCACAGGCCTTGACCTATCGCCCGAATTGGAAACAGTCGGTTCATAGTCACCATATGAGCACCTTCCTCGCTTCCCCGAAATTCAAGCCTCATCGGCGATTAGGGCAAAAACCGCTTGGGTTTGACGTGAAACCGGAACCAAAGCCAAGTCCAGCGGGCCAAGCTTCGTTGCTCCACCCGCAGCCACGCCAACCCCATGGAAACGACGCTGGGAACGCTGATCAGTCCCAAGCGCAGCCCCCAGCCAGTCACATGACGCCATATCAGGCAGTCCACCAAAATCCCGCCCACCAGCCAGGGCAAATCCTCCATTTTTAGCCCCCACAGGAGGTCAGGATGCCGGGAAAGGGGAACCGGCACTGTTCGTTTCATCTCCATCGCAACGAGAAGCCTCCTCCGGCATTTAACAAGCGCCGCAGTTGATCGGGAATCCGACTCATGAATACCAAGACCCCAACCGTCTCAAATCCCGACACCTGGGCATCCCAGATGACATGCAGATAGAGCCAAAACACGGCGGCCTGGGCGGACTGCACAAAAATCGCCGCCATCGTCTCCCGAAGCCAGCGACCGGTCAACGAAGGGTCACCGCTCACCGCCCACCAGCCAATCATCCACGGGCCGAGCGCTGTCAACACATAGATTTCCACCGTACGCATAGCGTAGAAAATGCCCAGATACACCAACAGCACGGCGCTTACGATCACGATGAGCGTGGATACCAGCGGCGACAACAGTTGGTGCGACCCGTGGAGCAAGTGTGGAGTAGCCCCTCGGGCAACCAATCCAACTACTACCTGATTGTTCAAGCGCAGCAGCCAACTGACACCGGGGACCACCAGCCAGTTCAACAACCCGGCCGTCAGCACGCGCCCGACCAGCCGCCCGGGCGTGTCCTCGCGCCATCCCAGGCCTACCGGCCACATCGTCGCCAGAAGGCTCCACCCGGTAGCCAATGCCAGGCCCGCGATCACCACATCACGGCTGAGGACAAACAACTGACTGGCCGGGGCTACCCAGGCGAGCGGCGCAAAAATGATGTGTCGAAAGGCGGCAAGGCTCATTTGCGCGGTCGCCCCGAGGATCCACTGGCTAAACATCCGAACCAGCGTGCTCATATTTCGAGCCCCTCCCTGCGTCTACCCGGCAGCCGCCTCATTAGGAGGCGATGTACTGCAACAGGCTCTTTAGCGCGTCCACCATCATAATGAGCACTAATCCCACCGCGGCCCGGCCCAACAGTTCCTTGGCCGTCTGCACCGATCGCGGAGTGTGAGCAATCATCAGTCGAATGCCGCCATACACGATCACCAGAGTAAAGACGGCCCCCGCCACGTCAATCAGAATCGACGTGGCACGGCTAAACAGGTCTATCACGGCCGGAGTTGGCACTTGGATTCCTCCTCGACTCTTCCGAATTTGCCATTGCTGGTTGCCTGCAGGGATTGCTCGTCCTCATGCTAGCCCGAAACTGGTTCAGAGAACCTGCCCAAATCTGACGTCGTTTTTCGATCCGGTCCTTCCCTGAAAAACGGTACTAGGCTGATTCTTCCTTGTTTTCCGCGCTTCCCCGTCAATTCGACAAACCTACCGTGCTTGCGTAGCGGTCAGAATTTCGTCGCCCTGGTCGACTCAGTGAAAGAGCGTCCGAATTAAGAAAACGTAAGAAATGCCCGCCGCCCCGACCAAGCTCCCACAGTCCTGGTACAATGGAGGCTAGATGCCCTCGCGGGCCAGGACAACCTATAACGCAAGCGCAAGGAGCGGATGGCGTGCACGCCTTTACCCAAACGGTCTTGAACTGGGGATTGAGCGGAGTTTTCGTGGGAATGTTGTTAGAAAGCGCCTATATTCCCATTCCTTCGGAGATTATTCTCCCCTATGCCGGATATTTGGTCTATATTGGCCACGCTTCATTTCTGGGCGCCGGCCTGGTAAGTCTGGCCGGAAGCCTGGTGGGGGCATTCATCTCGTACGAAATAGCCCGCTATGGAGGGCGCCCGTTGGTTGAACGATACGGACGCTATGTCTTTATCCGCCGCCACGAACTGGACCGGGCTGACCGTTGGTTCCAACGCCATGGCGACGCCGCCGTCTTTATCGGCCGCCTGCTGCCAGCGGTGCGCACCTATATTTCGCTGCCCGCCGGAGTCGCGGAGATGCCACTGATTCGTTTCCTCACCTTTTCATTGCTGGGGGCCATTCCCTGGACCGTGGTGTTTATGGTTGTCGGCTATGGCCTAGGAAAGAACTGGAGCCATGTCAGTGTTCAAAACCACGTGGTCGAAGCCATCGCCGTGGTGGTCTTGGCCGGGTGGGCCTGGTTGCTCTGGCGCCGGCGTTCAGGGCAAGACAAATCTCACCCGCGATGAGCCAAGGCAACGCCCAGAGAGCAGACAGATGGTGAGCGGGCAGGTTTCCGTGCACACCGGCCCAAAGATTGTTAAATCCTACCGCGCCGAGCGTAATGGCGGCAATCGGGTCTAACCATGGTTCGGGCCAATGGCCCAAGCTTACCGCCGCCAGCACGCCAATGGTGACGCCAACCGCCAGAGGAGTCCAAAGCCCGCTGCCCAGACCCAAACCCAGGACCGTGCCCACGGCCTCGGTCAGCTCAGAAATGACGGTTCCGGTGGCGCCCAACAGATGGCGGGCGGCGGTCACCGACAAGAACAGGCCAGAGACGACCCACCACCCACTCAACACCGGGTTGGGGACGGCGTTGGCATGGGTTGCCGCCAGCGCCACCACCAGCGCTGCCCCCGCCAGCCCCCAGATAAGATGTCTCTGGTGGCGATGGCCGCTCAGTGCGGTGCGCAATCCAATCCACATTCCGTTCAGCAGCATCCAGTCGGACAGGGTCATACTTGCCACCTCCGCCGGCGGCCTCGGCCAGCGCCTGACGCTCACGGGCGGCGGGGCATGACACTCCAAAACCGCGCGTTCTCGTCACCCAATTGCCACAGTGCCACGCCGGCCAGGTGCCCGGATTCCGCCAAAGCCACCCGTGCCTTGGCCGAGCGGTCGCCCATGTACCAGACCACGTGAGGCACGCCGTTCGCCGTGTATTTGAAGGTATTCTGGGAAATGTCCGCCACATACCGGGGTTTTACTCCGTGTGCCTTGGCCAAGATTTCCGCCGCGGCGTCACTGACGGTGGCGGCCGACATCGTGGTGTGAGTGGCAATCCAGTCGTATCCGTACATCCCAATCGCCAACACCAATTTTCGGCTGGGGACCACCTTTAGCGCCTGATCGACATTGGTCTGCACCCAACCGTAGGGTGCCACCGGCCCCGGTGGGCTCCCATTGTAATGATGGTCGTAGGCCATGATGACAAGGTAGTTGGCGGAGGCGGCCAAGGCGGCGTAGTCGTAGGCCCCGTTGACGGAGGTTGACAACCCTGCCAAGGGAAAGACCGAGACTGCCAGCACCTTGTGCAGCGGCTTCAGCCGCGCGGCAAGATCGGCCACGAACCGGTTCAAATCCATCCGACTTGAGGGTTTCAGCAGCTCAAAATCAAGATTGATGCCGTCAAGATGGTATTGCTTGACGGCTGCCGCCACGTTTTGGGCCGCCAGGCGGCGGGTGGACGATTGCAGCAGAACCGTGCTCGCCCCGCCCGCATTGGTCACCAGCGGCACCACCAGCCGATGCCGCCGGTGGGCTAGATCGACCAGCGACGCGTCATAGCCATTGTTGCTCAGGCTGCCGTTGGCGGCGATAGACAACCACAGCGGGGAAACCGTGGTGATCTGCCGCCAGTGGGCCCGGTATGAGGCCAGGGAGGTCTGGCCGTAGCCGCTGGCGGGCGCGTTTTGGTAAAAACCGATAACCTGAAATCGTCTCCATGGGGCCCCACCCGGCATGAGGTTGGGGTGATTGATCCGATCCACGGCCAGCCACAGTCCGGCCAGCAACACCGACGCCAATACCGCCGCGATGATGTACCGAAGGCGGGGATCCCGCCAATTGACCCTCTGCAATGCCATGCCTCCTCAATAACGCTTGGAAGCATAGTATGGACACTAGATCTCCCCATCATGCGACGGCCGCCTCGAGCTGGGCAACGACATCGGACTCCGGTGCGCGCCACCAGCCCGTCGTCTACCAAACCGGGCGGCCATTTGCTGCAACTCCAATCGATGCAGTTGTTCCCGGGCGGCCATCACCTCCAGCAACACCCGCCGGCTGCGGCGAAGCCCTTCCAGCCTGCGCCGCAAGGCCAGCACTTCGGCCTCCAGGCGCCGCACCTCGGCTTGCAAGTCGTGGATCGCTGACTTCAATTCGCCCATCCTTTCCCAGTTTTCGTCCTCATTATACCGTCACGCTGGGCGCGTTATGCCGGAAAGACGGGCCCTGGCCGCCAGCCAAAGTCATCTGCCCCCAAAAGGCTACCTTGGGGCCGATCCCTAGCCAGGTCAACCAGAGCTGGCCGCCAACCGCTGGGCGAGTTCGGTCAACGTCCGCACCATCACGCCGGTCGCGCCCGCTTTTTTGTTTAGCGGCCCTTCGTTGGTCCAAGCCGTGCCGGCAATGTCGAGGTGGGCAAAGGGAACTTCCCCGGCAAACTCGGCAATAATCATGCCGCCGGTAATGGTTCCCGCGTCGCGCCCGGGAGCATTCTTAATGTCGGCCACGTTCGACTCGTAAAGCTTCTTATATTCCGGGTAGATAGGCAGGCGCCAGATTCGCTCCCCCATCCGCTCCCCGGCGGCCAAGACGTCTTCCGCCAGGTGGTCGTCGGTGGCCACCAACGCGCTGGCTTCGTGGCCCAACACGATGATGGCTGCCCCGGTCAAGGTTGATGTCTCTACGATGAAATCAGCCCCTAGGTGCACCGCGTAACTCACCGCATCCGCCAGCACCACCCTGCCTTCGGCGTCGGTGTTGGTCACCTCGATCGTCTTGCCGTTGAAGGCGGTGAGCACATCGCCGGGTTTGCTGGCCGACCCCGATGGCATATTCTGCGCGATCGCCATGATCCCGATGACGTCGATGGCAGGTTTCTCGGCGGCGATCGCCCGCAAAGCTCCCAGCACCGCACCCGCGCCGAGCATATCATACTTCATGTCTTCCATGCCCGCCGACGATTTGAGGCTGATGCCGCCGGAATCAAAGGTAATGCCTTTGCCGACCAAGGCCAACGTTTTCTTTCCCCCGCCACGGTAACGCAAGATCACCATCCGCGGAGGATGCACGCTGCCTTGGCCGACGCCCAAAATGGCGCCCATTCCCAGTTCCATGAGGCGCCCCTCGTCCAGCACGGCGACCTCTAATCCCGCTGGGGCCGCTTCCTTCTCTGCCCATTCGGCCAATTTCTGCGGATACAGGCGATTGGAGGGTGTCCAGCCTAGGTCGCGGACCATATTTTGCGCCGCCGCCAGAGTTTCGCCGCGGGCCATGCCCCGCCTGAAGGCCTCGGCCGAATAGGCACCGAGATAGAAGTCGGCCGCCATCCGCCGGTCTGCATCCGCCGCCGGCGGTTGAACCTCGCGGTGATAACCCGCAAACTGCCAACCGCCCAGCGCCAACCCCTCGACGGCGGCCTGCCCCAAGCCTTCAACTTCTCGGGTTTCCAGCATCGACACGTCGACCGCCAGCGAGGACGCGTGCAGGTCAGCGGCGATTTGACTGACCTGCCCCATTGCTCGGCGTACCCGATCAAGTGAAAACTCCCCCCGCGGGCCCATTCCCATGATGACCAGCCGGGGCGCTGGCGGATGACCCCAGGTTAAGGTGGACCACCACTTCAGCCACTCGGCCTTGAATTGTTCGCGCTCTAAGGCTTGGACCAGATGCGCCTTCCACTGCTCCTCATCGCCGACCTCCGGCAACCACCGGCTCAGCGTCTCCGCTTCAAATGCGAATGCCACCAACAGTTCCGCCGACGACTGCGACATGGCACCCGTCCCTACATGTGCGTCAATCCTCATCTCTGATCCGCCTTCTTTCCGTGCCCAATGATTGTCCAAGAGCTCAGTCGCTTAGTCTCGCCATTGCCCCAACACGTTTCCCAACGGACTAGGCTGAGTCCAGGCCCCGCGTAAAAACGCAATGTAATTGCCGCCAAAAATGTTCGCCACGGTATCATCGTCGATTCCCCGTGCACTCATGCGATCGGCCAGCCGGCGAAGTCCGCTGACATCCTCAAGCCCCTGAGGGGGATGGTCGACTCCATCAAAATCAGAGCCCAACCCCAAGTGGCGATTGTCTCCGACTACGTCCAGGGCGTGCTGCATGTGGTCCACCACCCGGTCCACATCTTCGCCGCCGCCCAGAAACTCCCGCACAAAGGTCATCCCTTGGATGCCGGCGTGGGAAGCCAGCGCCTTGATCTGCGCATCCGAGAGATTTCGCACATGATCGGTGAGCTTTCGGCAATTGGAATGCGAAGCGATAACCGGCCGGGTGCTCGTCTCCAAGACGTCCCAAAATCCCGCCTCGGCCAGATGTGATACATCAGGGATCATCCCTATCCGGTTCATCTCCGAAATCATTGCCCGCCCCGCCCGGCTCAGCCCCCCGCCCCCGGGGTCCTCTCCCGAACCGTCGGCCAAAGCGTTGCGTTCATTCCAGGTTAGGCTCACCAAACGGACGCCGAGACGGTAGCACAACCGAAGCCGCGCCAAGTCAGTCGCCAGCCCTTCGCTGCCCTCAATCGACAGCACCGCCCCCACCCCATCGGCCGCGACCAGCGCGTTTAGCGCGCCCACGCTGGTGACCACCCGCATGCGGTCGGGGTAGGTCTCGGCTTCCTGCCAAAATTGGTCCAAAAACCGCAGCAGTTTTCCCAGGGCGCGCTCCGGCTTATCATCCGGCTCCACCCAACACGACAAGAACTGCAGATTGTGCCCCGCCTCAGCCATCCGCACAAAGTCCAGCTGCCCTTCTGGGCTCCGCTCCCCGAGCCGGCGCCTGCCGGCCAGCACCCCCAGCAAACTGTCGGCATGGGTGTCCACCACCGGCATGGTTCGTCCGTGCCACTGCATCACATTCCCACCCGTTACGTGTCTTCGTATTCCAGGATTCGCCGCACTGCCACGGCTAGGCCGGTTTCATTGTCGATGTCGACCAGCATAGCGCTGAACTGTCCCCGACCGACGGCGGTTTCGAACCGGGTGGGCAGCTGAGTGCGCATCTTATGTATCACTAACGATGCCTTGACCCCAATCACCGAATCCCGCGGTCCAGTCATGCCGAGGTCGGTAATATAGGCCATGCCTCGGGGAAAGATTTGCTCATCCGCCGTCTGAACGTGGGTGTGGGTGCCAAATAAGACCGAAACGCGATCATCAAGATACCACGCCATGGCCATTTTCTCGGAGGTGGTTTCGGCATGAAAGTCAACGATGACCACCGACACCTCGTTTTTGATACTGGCCAGCACCGCGTCAACGGCGGCAAACGGATCGTCATACTGAAGGGGCATAAACGCACGTCCAGAGAGGTTCACCACCGCCATGGGGAGATTTGCCTTGCAAACCACGACATACCCATGGCCGGGCGTACCTGGCGGCAGATTGAGGGGACGCAGGAGCACCGGTACATCATCGATAAATTCAAAAATCTCCCGCTTGTCAAACACATGATTACCAGACGTCAACACGTCCACCTTGGCGCTCAAGAGCTCATCCATCACCTCATGGGTCAATCCGTTGCCGCCCGCCGCATTCTCGGCGTTGACCACCACCAAGTCGATGCCTTCGTCGCTGACTAAGCGCGGCACCCACTTGGTCACCATGCGCCGACCGGTCTTGCCGACTACGTCGCCGACCGCCAGCACCCTCATGCCCTCGCACCCCACCAGCTCACGTTCGAAACACCAGCACCCGACCGTCCTCCCGCATTGCCACCAAGTTACCCTTGGCTCCCTTTTTTAGAGATTCAAGTTCGGCCTGAATGTTTTCTTCCTGGACCAACATCTCCTCTTCCAGCAAGTCGTTGGGGTCCGCCGCCAGATCAAACGCAAACCGATCCCGCAACACCTCGATCAACATACCCGCCTCTTCTACCGAGAGCGTCTTGGCATCGCGCCGTACTTCCACCACCGTAATACCTTCCATGGCCATGAAGTCGACCGCCAACGTTTCCAACGGAGTTTTGGTGATACTTCGGTACGCCTCGAGAATTTCACCGATCGTGGACTGCAGCTCCTCCGAGGTAGCCGCATCCCAACTGCGACGGACCAAGAACGCGAGCGTCAACGTTCCCGATTCGGGATTGTATTGAAGACTGGATACTTCAGGATAGCGCATGACAACCGCCATTAAGGTTCCCAAACCGCGGATACTTGTTCCCCACCCTGAAGAGGGCATGTTCAAGGTCGAACTCCCCTTCCTCCGTACCAGTATCTTCTCGCCAACTAATCCCCCGCGTCCGCTAGATCGGTAAACCTGCATATCACCTGACCGGGAAATCCCTCGCGCGCCAAGCGCCCGATGAAACGTCGCTTAGAAATCTGGTCTGTCATATCGTACCGCTCAGCGAGCTGGCGGGCAATCGTGAGCCAATCCCATTCTTGGCTCTGCATGGCCCTGGCCACAGTTTCGGCGGAAAATCCCCGTCGCAACAGTCTAGCCCAAATCTTGCCAGGACCCTGCGGCCCATGCTCAGCCGCTTCCGCCACCAGTTCGATCGCATACCGATCATCGTCGACCAATCCCAACTCGCTCATGCGGGCCAGGGTTTCTTCACATTGTACGTCACTGATCCCGCGACGTTTCAGACGATCTTCCAGTTCGCGGCGGGTCAAACGCCGTCCCGCCAGCCACGTCAACGCCAGGGCATGGGGGTCACTCGACATGAGCGGGAATATTCTTGGCCTCCGAACTGGATTCGCCCACCGGCCCCATGATTTGTTGGCGCACTCGCTCTTCGATCTCCGCCGCCAATTCAGGATTGCCCTTTATGAATTCCCGCGTGTTTTCCCTACCTTGTCCGAGGCGTAGATCGCCGTAGGCATACCACGCGCCGCTCTTTTGGATAACGCCGAGTTCCTGGCCCAGATCCAAAATGCTTCCCTCCCGCGAGATGCCTTCCCCATATAAAATGTCAAATTCCGCCTGTTTGAACGGCGGCGCCACTTTGTTCTTGACGATTTTCACCCGGGTTCGGCTGCCAACGACTTCATTGCCTTGCTTTAGACTGTCAATTCGGCGCACTTCGAGTCTCATCGAGGCATAGAATTTAAGCGCTCGACCGCCCGGCGTCGTTTCGGGATTGCCGAACATGACGCCGACCTTTTCCCGCAACTGGTTGATGAACACCGCCACCGAGTGCGACTTGGAAATCGCCCCGGTTAGCTTGCGCAACGCCTGGGACATGAGCCGCGCCTGCAGGCCCACGTGCGCATCCCCCATCTCGCCTTCGATTTCCGCGCGTGGCACCAAGGCGGCCACGGAGTCGACCACTACGATGTCTACCGCTCCCGAGCGCACCAAGGCCTCGCAGATCTCCAGCGCCTGCTCGCCGGTATCCGGCTGGGATATGAGCAGGTCGCTCAGATTGATGCCGAGCTTTTCCGCATAGCCCGGATCGAGGGCATGTTCGGCGTCAATAAACGCCGCCGTCCCCCCCATCCGCTGGGCTTGCGCAATAGCATGCAGAGCTACCGTGGTCTTCCCCGACGACTCCTGACCGTAGATCTCCACCACCCGCCCGCGCGGCAGTCCTCCCACGCCGGTGGCCATATCCAGCGTGATGCAGCCCACGGGAATAACCTCTACCGTCATCCTCGAGCTGGCTTCGCCCAAGCGCATGATAGAGCCCTTGCCGAACTGCTTTTCAATTTGGGCCAGCGCCAAGTCTAGCGCCTTTTCTTTATCCATCGCCATCCTGTCCCCTCCTGCTCTCACTTCATCATTCGAGTCGAGGTGGACAAACTCCTGCTACGCGCGCGGACGGGCTGGCTCCATATTGACGGACTTGCCTCGAATATGAATGTCCGCCACGGATCGCAGAACTTTAGACGCCGCATCGTGCGGCATCTCAACAAATGTGAAGCGGTCGTAAATGTCGATTAAGCCAAGCACACTGCCGGAAATACCGGAGCCTTCAGCCAGTCCGCGCACCACGTCGGCCGGACCGATCCGGTCGGCACGCCCCATATTGAGAAACAATCGGACCATCCCCGGCTCAGCTCCGGTTTCGCCGAATTCTTCGGACTGCGGTTCGCGCCCCTTGTCCACCATGAGGCGAACCGCCGCGGCGGCGATGTCGACCGAGTCATACGACTCAGCGAGCGCCATCACAAGTTCCTGGTATTCGGGCAACACGCCCCGTTCCACTTCCTCGGCCAAGCGGGCCTTCAGCGCTTCCCGCTGCTTTTCCGCCACATCCCGGGGCGTGGGAATCGGACGCCGTTGGACATGAACGCGCAACACGCGCTCCATCTGCCGCAACTGCCGAAATTCCCTGGGCGTAACCAGCGTAATCGCCGTACCGGATCGTCCGGCGCGACCGGTTCGACCGATGCGGTGAACATAGCTTTCGGGATCTTGAGGCAAGTCATAGTTGACCACGTGGGTGACGTTTTCGATATCCAAGCCGCGCGCCGCCACGTCGGTGGCCACCAGCATTTCGCTGCCTCCCTCGCGAAAACGCTTCATCACCCGGTTGCGCTGGATCTGATTCAAGTCGCCGTGAATCGCTTCAGCCGTATAGCCTCTGGCCTGCAGGCCTTCGGTCAGTTCATCGACCCGTTTTTTAGTCCGACCAAAGATAATCGTCCGCTCGGCACCCTCCATGTCCAGGATCCGGCTCAAGGCGTCAAGCTTTTCGTGTTCCCGTACCTCGTAGTAAACCTGGTCGGTGAGCGGTACCGTCAGCCGCTCGGGACTGATCGCGATATGCTGCGGATTTTTCAGATAGCGCCGGGCCAAGCGAGCGATAGGCTCGGGAACCGTCGCCGAGAAGAGCAAGGTTTGGCGTTCCTCGGGAACCTGCTGCAGAATAAACTCGACATCCTCGATGAATCCCATGTCGAGCATCTCATCCGCCTCGTCCAATACCATCGTCTTGACATTATCCAGGCGCAACGTGGCCTTGCGGATGTGATCCATCACCCGCCCGGGGGTGCCAATGGCAACCTGAGCCCCGTGTTCCAAGGCCCGGATTTGGCGGTCATAGGACTGACCCCCGTAAATGGGCACCACCTTAACGCCAGCGTGGCGGCCGATCTTGGTGATTTCTTCCGCAACTTGAATCGCCAATTCGCGGGTCGGAACCAAAACCAAGCCCTGTACTCGTTTTGAGCGGTGGTCCAGCCGTTCCACCATGGGAATCCCGAACGCCGCCGTCTTTCCGGTTCCAGTTTGGGCCTGTCCAATCAAATCTTCCCCGCGCAGGATGGCGGGAATCGTCTTGGTCTGAATGGGCGACGGTTCCTCAAAGCCCATTTCGGCAACCGCTTTCAACACCGAAGGAGACAAGTCCATCTCCTTAAATAATTCGTTCGTCAACCCCACGACTCCTTTTGCTCGCCCTGCCTCTCACTCTCCAGTTCCCATATCCAACACTTCCCACAGGGCGGTTATAGCCAATTCTACCACAGCTTGGACGACTCCCGCACGCTCGACCGCCAGTTCCCGGCGCAACACCAGGGCAGTTTCACCGTCGTCGACGCCCACGTAAAACGTCCCCACCGGATTGGCCTCGGTTCCCCCCTCGGGGCCGGCAAATCCGGTGGTCGAGACACCTAGACTGGCACCGAAATGCTTACGGGCTAGGCCAGCCATCACCCGCGCACATTGGGCACTAACCGCGCCCTGGACGCGCAACAGGTCATCGTCCACGCCATAGCGGACCTTGATCTGGTCGGTATAGGCGGTGAGCCCGCCCTGCACCGCCCGGGAAGCTCCGGGAACGGCAATCAGGCTGGCCAGCAGCAATCCACCGCTCAACGACTCCATCGCTGCCACCGTCAAACCGCCGGCGACCAGGCGTTCCACGATGGCAGCGGGGCGGGAAAACTCCCCGCTCGGCTGGCGATATAGCCGGCCCGACACGGAGCCCGCCCAGGCCATCGCCCGCAACGTGTTGAGCGATACCTCGCCTACGTCGACCGGCCCCTCAAAGCGCAACTCGACCACACCGGGCCGTGCATAGATGCCGACCTTAGGGTGCTGACCACGAGCCAAGGCCTCAATCCGACCATATACCTCCGATTCGCCGAGTTCGAAGGAAACCAAGGTATCGCGCCGGTAGCCAGCAGTCAGGCGGGGCCTGAGCCATGGTTCAAGGCCGGCTCGAAAGACGGCCGCGACTTCTCGCGGTGGCCCGGGCAGCAATACGATCCATTTCTCACCATAGCTGACGACTTGCCCGGGGGCCGAGCCCGCAGGATTTTCCAGGACCAACGCTCCCTGCACCACGGTTGCCTGTTTTAGGATCGAAGCTGACCGTCCCGGCCGGCCTCCGTGACGGTCGATCATGCGACCCCGCGTCGCCTCGTCAACCACCATCCTCGCCCCCACCAAGCCGGCCACCGCGGCAACCGTCCGGTCGTCATGGGTCGGCCCCAGCCCTCCGCACAAAACAACTAGCTCAGCCTGCGCCAGCGCATAGCGCACCCCGGCACCAATTTCATCAATTCCGTCACCGACGACGCCCTGCCAGGCTATCCGCACCCCATGCCAACTCAAGGCTCGGGCAAGCCAAGCCGCATTCGAATTAACGACTTCTCCGCTCAGCACTTCGTCGCCTACTGCGATCAGGGCTGCCTTCCCGATCAAAGCGCCGCCTCCCTCCCCACCGGTCGATTCCGATGATGCCACACGAACGCGGCAAATACAATTTTCGGCCGGCCAATCTCATCTCCTTCAGCCTCGCTTGATGAGCGCCTCGACCGAATTGGCGGGGCAACTCTTGGTGCCGATCGGGTGTTGGCCAGGATTGCAAGTCAGGCCGCGGCATTGCTCCCCGTAGGTGCGCCGAGTATGCTCAGAAAAGGTTCTCCGGACGCCGTGGGCGACGGGCTGGCGATTGCCTGATGTCGCTGATTCGGCGCGACCCGCTAGGGCTGCCACTCATGTTCCAAGATAGCGAACAGCAGCGAGTCCCGCCAGCTTCCGCGGATCCAGAAATTCTCCCGCATGCACCCTTCCGGCCTCATCCCCACTTTCTCCAGCACCCGGCGCGTTGCCACGTTGGCGGGATCGCAGGTCGCCTCGACGCGATGCAGACCGAGTACCCAAAACCCCATCCGCACCAAGAGCCGGGCCACCTCGGTGCCATATCCCTGTCCCCACTGGCTCTGTCGCAAGACGTAGCCGATGTCTCCAATCCGGTGGACGGGGTTGCGGACGGTCACCCGGGCTCCTCCAACCAACCCCCCGGAAAGGTTATCGACAACCGCCAGCTCAAAATGCTGCCGGGAAGCGCAACTCGCCTGCGCGATGGTCTCCCTCAGCCATGAAGCCGTCTCTTGGCGACCAGCATGTGGTCCCCAGACCAGATG
>JAJZXC010000067.1 GCA_021846365.1 Bacillota bacterium
GGGGTTTTTGACTAAACAACAGACTCGACATGGCAATCTTCACGATGCTCTCTCCTCTAGAAAAGATTTGTGACCCAACCGGCTGACCGAACGTATCTTCTGCTGCCCCACTTAAGCCTCGGACACCCCCCCAGCAACGTCTCGGTCTTGCTCGGCACGTTCAAGCCTCTGTCGCATCTGCCGGTGCAAACATGCTCATCCACACTATTTCACTGACAGTCGTCCAGGTATCGGCATTGGCCCCCCAACATGACTGATGGCCCTTCTAACCCCGCAGTCACTCCCTCGGCGGATAATCATATGGCGACTAGATCCATAGGCGATGGGCACCACCGGTTGGGTGCCACTTAGGTCGTACCGGCAGGCGTTCAAGGTGAACGGTCCCCGCCTGGCGGCCTAACTGCGGTATTGCCTGACAAAAGCAATGCGATCTTCGTCCGACGGCCGCGGTATGCATGCAGGTGCCGGACCTAACTCGCAGAGAGATTCTTAATTCTCCTACCTTTTATATAATCTACTGACGAGCCCAGGCGCTTGGGGGATCTGCCAGACCATGCAGACAAATATCCGAAGAGGTTGCCATTCATTCACGATGATGCCGAAGCTCGATATTGTCCCGGTGATTTTCCTACCACATCGCGAAACACCTTATTGAAGAAGCTCAGATCCGAAAATCCAGTCTCGGCTGCGATGGTTGCAATTTTTTCATCGGTCTCGGTCAAGAGTTGGCATGCCAGGGAGACCCGCTTGGCATTGCGATATTCTACAAATGTCCGGCCCGTAAACTGCTTGAACTTGGCGGTAAACGTAGAAATGCTCATACCGCTGAGTTGACAGAGTTGGGGCAACGTAAGCTGTTGGGCGGCGTTCTGATCAATAAATGCCACGATAGCCGGAAGTAACTTTTCGTTCGGCAGGGATGCCAGGGATGACGAACGGTTTTGGCCGACGTACCTGCGGCTTAGATAGACAAACAGTTCGACCAGGAGGAGCTTGATGACAATGCGGTAGCCCAGACTGCGGACATGAAGTTCTTGAGTCATCGATGCCAGCCAGCCGTGCACCTTCAGGCGTTCTAGGGGACTTAGCTTGAGCGGAGCATGAGCCGGAACGCGCGCGCGTAAGAACGGTTCGACGTAAAACATATCAGTAAAGGGGGTGAGCTTGGCTAGGACCGTTAACTCTTCGGTAAAAAAGTGGGCATCAAAGAGAACATTGTACACTTGCAGGGGCGCGTCGCTTGAGCTGACATATGCATGCTCTGAGTCTGGAGCAATGATGAAAATGTCTCCGTCGGAAATCTGGTCGGAATGATCCAAGTACCGATGGTCCCCACGACCATCCGCGACATACACCAATTCCACGAATTCATGCGAATGTGGCGGAATCAGCTCTCCCTGCACGAATTGGTGCAACTTCACGAAGAAGGGAAAGTCGACGCTCTCCAAGTAGTCGGTATTGGCCAATCGCGTCACTGTACTAATACCTCACTTCGGTTTCGCGGTTTACCGAACCGCTCATGCCTGCGGTTACCGGCTCAGGGTTGAGCTTGAGCCAGGTATAAGAAGACTCCATTACCTCTAAGAAGCATTGCGACAATGCCAGCTATTTAGCCATTGCTTCTTGACGGTTAATGCAGGATTCTACAACTTGACCAATATGCCTGCCCACTTTCTCAATCCGATTCATACCTTTAAAGGAGTCATAGCGCAAGTCCTGCTGGAACAAAGCTCAGCGGCCCGCCACCTGCAAGCCTCTCGTATAGAGCGCTGCGATCTGATCCTGCTTATGAAATGTATGCCACGTCCAGCAATATTCTCCGCCAAGATATCGGGACTTGGGTGGTATACGTTTACAGTTGCAGTCGGTCAGCGCTTAGCAGCATCGGCTTACGCTCTTGCTTCGAACGTCCCCCACACCCGGGGGCGGCCTTTTTCCACCATCACGCGTCCTTTAGCCACCACTGTATCGATGCGATGGTCACCAATCAAGAGAAAATCGGCCGGCCCCCCTACCTGAATTCGGCCCGCCGCGGGCAGTTTCAAGATCGTCGCGGGCGTACTGGTAACTGGTCGCAGAGCCTGTTCCCAGGGAAGACCAAACCGAGTCACCAGATCAACAATCACTGGCCACAACGTGTCGGCTTTGCCGACTCCGAGGTGAGTCAACTCGCCCTGGGGGTCAAACACCGGGGCTGATCCCTGGGCATCCGAACTCAAACTCAACTGATCCCAGGGAACTCCCTGTTGGGCTAGCCTGAAAAGCGCCTCAGCCGGGTCGACGGCTTCGGGATCCCGTTCCTCGGCACCGCCAATTCCGCTGGTAATATCCAACCAACCGCCTCGTCGCCCATACACCGCCGCACTTTTGAGCAAGGCACGGGTCCGATTGAGATGAGTAGGCACAAACGTTTGGATGGGAATGTCGTGCAGATCCAATACCTCCATCAAGGGGGTCAGACACCGCTTGCCGCTGCCCAGGTGCAGATGCACTACCCCCGCCTTATGGGCCAAGAGTCCGCCCACTCTCGCCTCAGACGCCAGCTCCGCGATCTGCTGCAGACTAGGATGGCTTCCCCGTTGGTCACTGAGAGCGACTTCGCCGATGCCGAGCACACGATCGAGGAGGATGATGTCACTGCGGGCAGATTGGGTAGCGGTGCGCGTGGGCACATCGTAGGCGCCGCTGTAAATCCAGGCCGAAATGCCCTCAACCTCCAGCGCCCGGGCCCTGGCCAACAATTCCTGCACCGAGCGGGTGGTGCCGTCGGTACCCAACAGACCTACCACCGTGGTGATGCCGGCAGTCGTAAGTTGACTCAACTGGATGGCGGGCGTCCGATTCTGGGGTCCTCCCTCGCCACCCCCTCCAGCGATATGGACGTGTTGGTCGACCAGCCCGGGGACCATCATCGCTCCCCGGGCGTGAATGACGGTGCTTTCCCCCCAGGACGGCACCTCAAGCCCTTGATCCATAGCGGCGATGCGATTGCCCACGGCCAACACAGACAGCCGACCCAAGGCCTCTGGTGCGTAAACTTCCGCGTCGTCGACCAAGAGCACGGAGACCTTCATTGGCTCTGGCCGCCACCCTTGCCAAGCACCAACTCGATCTTCTTGGCAATCTCCTGGCTTTGCTGGATCACGCTCCGGAGCTTCTTGAGATTCGCCTCAAGTTCCTGATTGAGTTCCGTTTGCGCATTGCCCACCGCCTGGGCAATGCGTTGGGCGCTTACTCCATCGCGCTCCGATGTTCGCTTCGCTTGGACAGTTCCCTTCTTCGCGCCGGACCCGCTACCCTGGCTCCCGTCATTCTTATCGCCGGTCCCCGATCCATCCGCTCCGTTCCATACGTCGGCCGTCGATGACGATTGAGCCGCTGGCTGAGCGTTCTCGGATGCAGTCGACGGGGCTGACCTCTCCCTTTGTCGCAGTTCTTGCTGAATCGCCCGCCGCACCTGCCGAAGACTGGGTGAAGACCGCGAAGCCGATGAGGTGGCGGTGCCGGCGCTGGCTGTGGATCCGCCTTCAGCACCAGCAGACTCGGCTGCGGGCTGCCCACCTGCCTGCCTTTGCAGTTCTTGGCGGACGATTTGCCGGATCTCATCGCTACCAATCCTTCCCGAACCGTCCTCCTGGCTGCTCTGCTGCCCGGTGTTGGTTGCTCTCGACAGTTCGGACCGAACCAACTGCCTCACCGATGTGGTTCCCGTGCTCTTGGACGCTGCCATACCTGTCCCTCCAAAGCCCAAACTTGCTCGCCAACCATAGTATGGGCACGAGTCAAGTGAGTTATGTGCCTGATTTGGACAAATCTGCTAGCGCTTGATGAATGTTGGCAACGGGATAAATGGTCAGGTGATGATAGCCCATTCGGCGTTTCATGGCGCGTGCCTGGGCATAGTTGGCCGTGGGGCAAAGCAAGATGCTGGCGCCCGCCCGTTCGACGGTCACCACCTTTTGGCCTATGCCGCCAATCATCCCCACCTTGCCGTTGGCAAAGATCTCGCCGGTGCCGGCTATTTGGCGGCCGCGCGCCACGTTCCGCCCGGTAATTTGTTCGTATATTTCCAACGCAAACATCATGCCGGCACTGGGCCCACCGATGCCTTGGCTGGAGATATGAACCCGGGCCGGGATGATATAGTGCACCTTAGGCGCAAGGATGACTCCAACCGCGGGCCGGGGGTCGCCGGCCATGTGGATGGTGCGTATCGGAATCTCCATCGTGCGCCCGCCGCGAATCACGCTGAAGGTGACGACGTCCCCCACGTGAAAGCGGGACATAATTGGCCACACCTGCGAAAAGTGAGTCACGGGATACGGGCCGATCCGCACAATCCAGTCCCCTCGGTGAAGCTTGCCTTGGGCCGGACCGTGCAGCACGGTAGAAACCACGGCACCCGGTTTGATCACTGACTGGGCAGGCAACCCGGCCAAGCGTTCTCCAACCACCTCAGCGGTGTTTTGGCTCATTTGCATTTGCGCCACGTTGAACTGCTCATATTGGCGCATGGTCAGATTGCCTATCGCCTTTTGGCGGGACAGCAATTGGAGGGCAGGATCCAGCCGAGCGTAGAGATAGACCAGGGCGTTGGCGGGAAATATACTGACGGCCACCATCATCAACCTCCCTCGACCTGGTCCGTGCCCATGTTGCACATGCACCATGTCCGCCAGATTTCCCGTCACTCCGGGAGCGATAACCACATCTGGGGTGGGAATAAACCAAAGTACCACTAACGACATGATGCCCGCGACCAGTGTCCAGACGACGGTCTTCCACCATCGTGTGGCTTTATTTACCATGTTCCACGCCCTCCCTGTGTCATCATAAATCGGTAACCGGGGCCGGAGCCACCCGATCTGCAACCTCCGTCCACACCACTGACTCCTTGCTTATGGTGTGTCCTCATGTTACGTCTTCATAAGACCCCGCACACTCCTTGCGCACGATTGCACCAGCCCCAACTATGCGTCAGAGGTCGGCAGTCTTGCTTACGAGCGTCTGGCGGAACGTGTCGGTGGCCACCGCAGACCAGCCGCGGTGGATGCCGCCTTGGGGCCGGTCCCCAGGGTGAGGTCGGCGGTCCTCGACGGCAGAATCGTCGACCGCCGGGGCTACCCTCATATTGGCGTGAGATCTCTGGCCGCTTGAATTTGGGAACAACCACCCCGTCATCATCGTCCCAGCGTTATCGCCAATGTTCACCGCAAGCGACCGACCGCCAACAGCCGGGCGATCTCAGGCAGTGCCGCCTCTCCCGCCTTTTCGCCGGCCTCAATGAATCGGCGGGTCCGTTCCACGTCTCGGGTAAGGTCCAAATGAGGCTGAATAAGGACATCGGCGTCAATGCGTTGGTAGCCCCGTAACTCACGGGCCATGATGTCAAAGGTCTGAAACAATACGTCGAACATCGATGTCACGTGCGACGCCAGGTCCACTCCCGCATCCACCGCCACCACCCCCGCCGCGCCGAATCCACGGGCAATATCAACCGGAATCCGGTTCAACACCCCCCCATCCACCAACAAGCGGCCATCCAGGTGAAAAGGGCTGAACATCCCCGGGATGGAGGTGCTGGCGCGTATGGCGTCGGCAAGCGACCCGCGGTCGAGAATTACGGCCTCCGCGCGCTCAATATCAACTGCCACCACCTTGAGCGGAGGATTACACTGCTCAAAGGATTTATCGTCGGTTAGCTTGCGAACCAGACTATAGAGCTTATGTCCCGCCACCAAGCCCATCTTAGACACCGACAGATCCATATATTGACTTTTGCGAATGGTCTGCGCCATCATTTCCAACGTGTGGCCGGAAAGGCCGCTGCAGTACAATGCCCCGATCAACGCCCCCATACTGGAGCCGGCGATGCCGGCGATGGGAATCTGGTGGCGGTCCAACACCTTGAGCACGCCAATGTGCACAAATGCTCGAATTCCACCTGATGAAAGGGCCAAAGCCACTCCGATCTTTCTTCCTTCCATCCGCTCCCCTCCGCCTGACCTCTGCCGTGATTGTATGAGAATTTTTTCCGAGCCATGTCCGTCTGTTGACGTCCAGTCTATTTTTGCCACCGACACGCATATCGTCTCATCAGGGTTCAAGCCGCGGCGGCCGAGACAGTCTTCGCTTCGGATTGCCCCACGCCCACATTGTGCAGGAGTTACCCATGAGGACAACGCGAATCCGATGGCTTTTCTTGGCGGCAATCGTGCTGGCCGGGGTGGAAATCACCCTCGACCCGGTTTCCGCACGCCAGCAACTCCTGACCGTCCTTACCGCCTGGTGGAATCTGTCCGTCCCTATATTATTTCCCTCCCTGATGGCGGTTCAAGTGATTAACCGCCTTTTCCCGGAATGGACGGACTACGCCCCCATGCTGATGAGCTTAGCCAGCTTTCCTTGGGTAGGCGGGCTTTACAGTCTGGTTGAGTGGCGGCGCCGCCGCGGGTCGACGGCTCTCATGATGCGTCGACTTATGTGGTCGAATGTGTACAATCCCCTGCTCTTTGCTCGTCCCCGCCAGGGTGTGGTGCTCGACGGCATTTTACTGCTATCCGCGGCCATATGGAGTGGCGCTTCCCCCCCGTCGCCGGCCCACCAACCGTCAACGCGTACTGGATACTCACGGGTCCCCATCCAAGCCATGAACTGGACGACCGTTTACGGGGGCGCCCTCTTGCTGGGGCGCCTTCTTTCACCTTCCCTGCTATGGCCCCTGACTGCCGTGCTCATCGATCCCGTTGGCATCGCCCCCGGGACCGGTCTGCCTCCCATCGTCGACGTTGCCGGCTTAGGGCTAGGAGGGCTTGCGTTCCTGGTACCTGCCGCCCTCGCCTTGTCCGCTTCGGGCTTGGCGACCAAGCTGGTGGCCACCCGATTGTTCCAAGCCGCCTCGACGGCCGCCGTTTTCACCGTCCTGGGGTCATTGACCGCGCAGTTCGGCCCGGTCGTGTTGCACCGTTTTCAATAACTCGTTTAGGTGTCCCTCCACCGCCGACAGCACATTATCTGCATACTCGCGTGAACCCTGATGGATCTCTTGAGCCATTGCTCGGGCTTGCGCAACGATTTGTTCTGCCTTCTCGCGCGAAGCGGCCGTTATTGCCGAGTTGTCCGCCAAGCGTTCCAGGTCGTCCTTGGCCTCTCGACGAATCGTTTCTGCTTCCGCCCGCGCCTCATACAAAATGTTCTGCCGTTCGGCGAGCAATTGCTGAGCGTGCTGCACTTCTTGTGGCATGGCGTGCTTCAGTTGTTCGACCAACGTCAAGAGTTCGCGTTCGTCAACCAGAATTCTTCCCGTCCATAATATCTTGCGCGCCCCCTTGGTCAGCTCCCGAAACCTGTCCAGCAGGGTGGCTACTTCGGATACATACGATTCATTAACCATCATTCAACCCCTCTCTCGCGCGAAATTTTTCCTGCAGGCCGGCGACGACCGCGGGCGGCACCAACGCGGTAACGTCCGCGCCGTAGCTAGCAAGCTCTTTGACAATGGTGGAACTGAGATACGAATAGTGTTCCCCCGTCAAAATAAACAGCGTGTCGATGTCGGCCGCCATCCGTTTGTTCATTAGCGCAATCTGAAACTCGTAGTCAAAATCAAGCACCGCGCGCAGTCCGCGCACGATGACATGGGCGCCGACGCGCGCTGCATAACGCACCAGCAAGTCCGAACTGTGATCTACCCGCACGTTGCTCAGATGGCGGGTCGCCTCGTCCACCATCTGCATGCGTTCTTGCGGCGCAAACAAGGCCCGTTTGGCCGAGTTGATAAAGACCACGACCACGACTTCATCGAAGATGCGACTTACTCTTTCGATGACGTCCAAATGCCCGTTGTGCAAAGGGTCAAACGAGCCGGGGTATAAGGCCACCCGTGTCGCCATGTACTTGTTGCGGCCGCACCCGGCCGCTTCCTCCTCTCTCCGGTCGGGGGCCGTATCGACGCTCCGTCCCACCCAATGCGCCTACTGCCGGTCATCATCCGAATGATGCGAGCCCGCCGGCTGAGCCGGGCGAGGGACCCCCTCCCGATAAAAGGTTAGTCCGGTGCGACCATACTTGCGCGTCTCAGTCGGCTGCGCCATTGCTATCGCCGGTGGCTTCGACCGGAAAGGATGCTCGAGGACAATCACTCCGTCCGGTTCGAGCAAGCGGGCCAGGTCTTCCCGCACGGCCTGACTCACTCCTGCTTGCCACGGCGGATCACACAAAATCAGCCGGAACCGCTCACGCCCCACCAGACGGCGCACGGCGTTTTCCGCGGTCATCGACCATAATTCGACCCGATCTTCCATCGCCAAGGCACGGGCGTTGACGCGAATGGTCCGTTGAGCCGAGGTTGCCGGCTCAACAATGATCGCCCTGCGAGCGCCCCACGACAACGCCTCCAAACCGAGAGCGCCACTGCCCCCGTACAAATCCAAAATCTCGGCGCCTACGATACTGCTTGCCATACTATTGAACAGCGCCTCACGCACCCGCTCTCCGGTGGGCCGGGTATTCGAACCTGGTGGCGCCACCAGGCGCCGACCGGAAGCCGTTCCTCCCACAATCCGCATGGCTGACCACCTGCCCCCGAGTATAGCATGTCGCCGCAGGGGATGATCAACCACGTCGACAGCCTCAAACCCGTGGCTGCCTTTAGGGTAAGGCCGGATGGATGGTTTCAGCACCGGGACGCCTCAGCGGCAGTGGCCTCGGCAGCCGATGATCGTCTTGGTCGCCGCCACTCTCTCAGTCGGCACCAACTCCCCCTGGCGGCGACGGACTACCGGCTGGGGGGCAGAGTAGGTCAGGAGCTGGCTTACGGTAACCAGTCGATAGCCCATGGCGGTCAAGTCATTCAGGATCAGCGGCAGGGCGGCCACGGTTTGATCCCGGTTCCCGCCCCCGTCATGAAACAAGACGATGTCACCCGGCTGAATGTGATTGACGACCCGAGATACGATGCTGGATACTCCGGGATTCGTCCAATCCTTGCTATCCTCGGTCCACGACCATAAGACCACCTTCAGCTTGAGCTGGTGGGCGACGGTGATCACCGAAGCATCGTAAGCCCCGTAAGGCGGTCGCATCAAATCGGGAGCTCGACCGATAATCTTGCCCACCAGCTTTTGGGTATGCTTAAGATCCTCCGCGTCCTGCTCCTTGGAGTGAAGTTTCAGATTAATATGAGCATAGGTATGATTCCCAATTTCCATCCCGGCCCGCGCCTCTTGTCGAACAATTTCCGGATATTGGCGGGCAGCCTGGCCGAGAACAAAAAACGTGGCTCGGGCGTGGTGAGCGGCCAGGATGTTCAATATCTTCGGTGTGGCTGTCGGTGAAGGACCATCGTCAAAGGTCAACGCCGCCACCTTTTGCTTGGTTTTCACGTACCAGACAAGGTGGGGATTGCTGCCTCCTCGGCTGCCGGCGTGCACATCGCGCCACCAGGCGGGCAAGGCGACGGCCAGGATAGCCGCAGCCGCCGCCAGTCGCCAGTGACGGCGCCAGGACCGTAAGGAAATGGTCACAATCATCGCGAGGTCCCCCACAATATGCAGATCACACCGCACCCAATCCACAGCATCTTGCCCAACGGCATTTTCCCTGCCAGGCCAGCCAGTCCCAAGGCCATGGTCGTGGTCAGGATCAAGGGGCCAACCATTCCCAGGAAGCCGTTAATCCGCACCGCGGTGTCCAGCCGTTGCAATCGCCACATCAGAAAAGCGGCGGTCAATTCGACAGTCGCCGACAACAAGCGAATGACGACCATACCCTTTAGATAGAAATCGTCCTGCATAGCACCGAACTCCCTTGGCGAACGTTTCGGCAAGTGAGCCATTTCCGGGAACGGCGAATTTCCCCGTCAAACCGGACTCAGGGCCAGAAATGTATGAGCCAGCGAATGACTTCGAGCAGTACGTAGGTCACCCCGGCGGCCATCAGCGGTCCCACCGGGATGCCTCCCCACACCACGATTCCCACGATCGACCCCACGATCAGGCTCACCATGAGCTCGTGATTGTCGCGCAGCATGGACAGTCCGCGCCCATTCAAATTGGTTGCCACCGCACCACCGACTATCGCCAGCAATCCGGGCATACTCCAAATATTATGAACAATTGAGCGCGGTGAGATTTGCCCCATGGCGAACGGCACCAGCATGGCCAAGGTCAAGAACAGCAACCCCAGCTCTACACCGCGCCGCTCGAGCACGGGAAACAGAAATGTCAGGTGGGTAAACCGAATGGCCAGCAAAATGGCAGCCGACGAAGCCACCAAATTGGATCGTGCCCAAAGTCCCAGCACCAGCAGCAGCAGCAAGCCGATGTTTTCCGTGCTGAACATGATGGGCCCCCCCGTCCACTCTGTCCTAATGGCTATGTCCTCTCCCAACCAAAAAGACCGGCCCTATAAAGGACCGGTCTTCGACCGTTGCCTAGGCGGTTAAGCACGGCGAAACCACGCTCGGCCACGCCCTTGATCCCCGCCCGTTTGGCAAGATCGCACCGGAACGACGGGCAGGCTGTCTTCACGGCTGGCAAAGATCAGGTCGGACTGCATCCCCTGTTGCCAAAGCTCGCGCCCGTGCTGGCAATCTTTGAGCGCGGCGAGCAAGTTGTCGCGGCAAGCGCAATAGGCCAACCGGGATGCCTCGGCAGCATCAGAACGATGAAATCCGCCGGCCCGTTCGACGATGGCTCCGCCGGCGAGCCAGTCTTCCAAGGCTAGCTCCCCCTCCTGGCCCGCGAGGACAATCACCGCGTCGCCGCCGACCGTGGCCAGCCATTGCGCAACCGCCGAGGCGTTGACCAGCGCTCCCGCGCACAGCGTCCCGCTCTGGCGGCAGCGCTCAATGGCATGCGTGCCGTTGGTCGTCGTCAACAGAATCCGCCGACCGGCCACGCGCTCGACCGGGTATTCGAGTGGGGAATTGCCGCCGTCAAATCCCACTGGCGGACGATTGTTGCGTTCGCCAGCCAACAGAATGTCGGCCATCTCCTCTTTCAGGCGCCGTGCCTCGTCCAGTTCAGCGATCGGCAACACGCTCTCGGCTTGGTTGGCTAGCATGGCGGCCATGGTGGTCGTGGCCCGCAACGTGTCCACGACCACAACCGATTTGCCAGCCACCGCCTCCGGCGAAACCGCTTGCCAGACCGCATACAGTTCAATCGACCGTTCCGATGGGTTCTCCTCCCTTGAGCATGGCGAACCCCCCCTTCACGGTGATGGGTTGTACACCCGCCATGTCGAGATAATATTGTCGCAAGGTGTCACCGCGCACTCCCACCCGCAAAGCCTCCAACGCCAGGACATCCTCCGGTTTAATGTTGCCGACGTTAACGTTGGCGCCAAAGCGCATGATGAGTTCCAGCTGCTGCGATTTGCGAGGTGCTTCCCACAGCAGTTGATCACCATGACCATCGAGATGTCGGACCAGTTGATCCAGTTCCTCTTCCAATATCTCGCCTGCTTCATCATAAATTACCACGCCTTGACCGCTTTCGCGACCTTCAACAATCACCAGGTCGGCGCCTGACGCCAGGTCGCGGCGAACTTGTTCCCACAGACGGGTGTCGGGTTGCAGATCCCGGGGGTCCTTTTTGCCCACTTCGCTGACCACCAGGTCGAATCCGTAGGCCCGAGTCAACTTGATGGTGTTGCTACGGGTTTCGCCGTCAATGTTAATCGTTCCGTCGGAGATCTCGACCCCCGTAAAGCCCAGGCTGCGTGCACGGTCCAAAAACTCAATCAGACGTCCTTGGAGGAGCGCGAGTTCGAGAAAGGTCCCGCCGGGGAAAATGTGTACGCCGTACGATTTGACGAGTTCAATTTTTTGTTTCAAGAGTCTGCGGTCGTAAAATGCCGAAGTACCAAAGGTAAGCTTGATCTGATCGATGTAGTCAGAGGCCAACTCCAGTAGGTCGTGGGTTTCGGTCAGCCCAAGGCCCTTGTCGATCACCATGGTGACCCCGATCTGACGCGGTTTGGGAACTCGGTCGGGGTTGGGAAAGTCCAAAATGTCGAACCATGCCTTATTCTCGTGGACAGACATCGGGCAAAACCTCCGCAAGCAAATTTTCGTCGCCTTCCGCAATCTATTCCTGCCAAAAGGGGGAGGTGACGGCACAAAATACGGCACATCACCTGACCCTCGACAGGGAAGCTTATCTAGGGTAACCGATGAAGAAGCGGAGGCGCTCGCATGGCCAGCAAAGCAACTCGGATCCGGCCCCGTGGCTCCGACCATTCCACTACGCCAGCGGACCGCGCGGAGCATCAGCAAAAGCTGCTGGTGTTGGCTTTGGTCCCTTTCATTATGGTCTTGGGCAACTCGATGTTGGTGCCGATCTTGCCCAAGATGATGGGCGTGATGCATCTAAGCCTGTTTCAAGTCGGGTTGGTGATTACGGTATTTTCCATTCCGGCAGGAATTATCATCCCAGTGGCCGGGGCGGTTTCCGACCAGATCGGACGCAAGGCCATCATGGTGCCCGCCTTAATCGTCTATGGACTCGGGGGTCTCGGCGCGGGTGCGGCGGCGTGGATCGCTCCCCATCCCTATGGTTGGATCTTGGCCTCGCGCCTAATTCAAGGCATTGGGGCAGGTGGCACTTATCAACTGGCGATGACGGTAGCCGGCGATATGTTTCAAGGCCAAAGTCGGGCCGGGGCGTTGGGCAAGCTGGAGGCGGCCAATGGCTTAGGCAAGGTCATTTCGCCTATCACAGGGTCGCTCCTCGCCCTTATCGTATGGTTTGCACCATTTTTTGCCTACGGCCTGCTCTCGTTTCCGATTGCCTGGTTGGTTTGGCTGAAAGTCAAAGAACCTCGGGATAATCTCGCCCGACAGGGTTTTGGTACTTATTGGCGGGGACTAAAGACCACCCTGTCACAAAAGGCGGGATCGATCAGCCTTGTCTTTCTTGCCGGGGCTCTCGTGCTGTTCATCCTGTTCGGAGTCTTGAGCTACTTGGTCGACATTTTGGAAAAGACCTTCGGCTATCACGAATTGGCCCGCGGCCTGTTAATCGCCATTCCCGTCATGGCCTCGGCGGCCGCCTCCTATCTTTCCGGCACGGTGCTGCAAAGGCGCTTGGCTCAGTGGTCCAAGCCCATCGTCAGCGGTGGCCTGCTCCTCATTGCGCTGGCCATGGTGGCCGAGCCATTCTTCGCCGTGACCAGTGCCGTCTTGGCATTGACCATTTTAGTATTTCAAGGCATCGGCACCGGCTCGGTGCTGCCTTCAATCAACACCATGGTCACTAGCGCCACTACCGCCAAGGAACGGGGAGTCGTCACCAGTCTGTACGGCAGCGTACGTTTTTTCGGCGTGGCGCTCGGACCGCCAATGTTCAGCCTCGCCATGCGCCATCGATTTACCGTGTTCTGGGCGGCCGCCGGGCTGGCCCTGCTGACCAGCGGCTTGGTCTGGTTTTTCCTGAATCAAGGTCAAATGCTTCCCCAATCGCCGACTGACCCTCCCTAGCCAGCGCCGTCGAACATAAATGGACATCGCCCGCGGCGTCCGCCTACGGCAAAACGGCGCGGCAACCTTATCCGACCTTTCGGCAAGGGGCGGCAACCATTAGCACATCGTCGGCGGCCAGCCAGGGAATCCGGCTAACATCTAACGGGCAGCGGTTCCAGAGGTTTCCGGAGTTAATTCGAAGGCTGGGGGTGATACTAGCACCATTACAGGACGAGGGGGTGAAACAACAAGATGGCACGAGGCAGTAATACGGGTAACCGTGCGTTGGTCCAAGGAGCCCAGAAGGCGTTGGATCAATTCAAGTACGAAATTGCCCACGAACTCGGCGTCCAAGGCGCTGACGACGGCTACTGGGGAGACGTACCCGCTCGGCAGTGTGGCTCCGTAGGCGGACAGATGGTGCGCCGGATGATTGAAATGGCGGAGCAAAGCATGGCAGGACGCACCGGACGTTAAACGGACAGCACCGTAGTGATAAAAATGGACGGAGGTTTTCCGTCCATTTTTATTTGCACCCGAACCACCTTTAGGCTAGTATACAGATGAACTCTCCCGCCGCCTGGCTACGCCGAGGCGGGGGTTTCCGGGGTGGGCCCCTTCGCTTTCTGGTTCGCCGACCGCTGCGCGGGAGACTTTGAGCCTCCGGCGTCTTGTGCAATCTCCCCAGAC
>JAJZXC010000068.1 GCA_021846365.1 Bacillota bacterium
GCCGCGCCACCAGGTCGGCGACCTTGGCATCCAGCTGTTGCCCGTAGGCGTTCATGCTGACGCGGTCTATCCCTGGCGCTCCGTGCGGGTTCATCCGTAAGAAAGTCTCCTTGAGAAAGTCTTCCGTGAGATGATGGGCTAAGGCCGTGAACCGCTCTCGCGGTGAGACCTGGGCCTTTTGGGCGATGCGTTCCAATCCTGCGGACAATTTGCTTCCTCCTCGTGTGAGGCAATTGGCTGGGCTGGTTCGCTGAAACTGTGGGCGGCCTTCCCCATGTACGTGGCTCTCCCACGCTCGGAGTACTATGCCACCCTCCGACTTCTCCCGATGCATGGGCCGCCCTTCGGTCTAGCCTATCGGGTCCGGCCTACGCTCGCGCGACACCGGGAGGCCTCCCGTGTTCCGACGATAGCGATTTCCGCCATGCCGTGCTCTAAGACCCCGCCGAGGTCACCGCGTCCTTGCCAAAGCGGACGCTTGCGGTAGCCTTCCGGGACTGCGACCCCGTCGGCCCTCGGATAATACCGTCACGAGGCTGAATCGCTGCACCCTTGCGGGTACGGCCTGGTCGTCGCACTGTCTACGCTTGGCAACCGTCCTCGCGAACGGTTGTGCAAGACTCGCTTCGCCGTGGGGGGCTAACCCTTCGGCGACGGGAATTGCACCCGCTCTGTATCGTCAGCTTTTCACGGCGCACCGCCGTTCGGCTTGAAGGCTGATTCCCCGCCCAGATTCGTGTACGATAGTACCGGATCCACCAGACCTGGGTCAGCCGACTGGGCGCGGGCGGTTTCGGCGCGCTGTAGGTAATTTGAGGTGCGGGGGCGGCAAGTCGCTGACGTGTAACCACGCACACTCCAAAGCCGGTCAAGCATCGGCCTGGCAGCCAGACGACGGACGGCAATCGGGTGAAGGAGAGCGAGAACTAACATGCCTATAGACGCACTGGTGCTCAGGAAGTTAACCGCCGAGTGGAATCGCACGCTGCTGGGCCTAACCTGGACTAAAGCCGAATACGCGGCCGGAAGAGTGCGCCTGATGGGACGCCAAGGCGCGGACCAACAGCCGGTGGAATTGCTGTTGGTGCTTGCTCCCGGCCTTGCCCGCGTGCATCGCACCGCCGGTTCGCGGGGCAAGCGGACCAAAGCTCGGCCGCTTCCCCCCTTTTTTGACCACCTCTTGCCGGCCACCGTGCGGGAAGTTTCGGTAGTGCCCTGGGAGCGCATTGTGCATTTTCGCCTGGAACAGCCCGCCGATTTGGGCGAGGTGCGCGAAGTTACCCTGATTGTGGAATTGGCGGGACATATGACCAATCTCATCCTGGTTAATCCGGACGGCATCGTGATCGACGCCTTGAAGCGGTTTGCCGCCACCAAGAAGGCCGCCCGCGCCATCGCTCCCGGACTTAGCTATGTGCCTCCGCCGCCCTTGAGCGATCCCTGCCTCTCCCGCGATCCAAGCCATCTCCCGCCCTTGGCCCGCCAGCGGCTGGCCGAGGTCGGCCCGACCTTCTGGGACGTCTTGTGCCAAGATTATGCCACCGCAGAGTTTTCGTCCTATCGCTTGCTGAGTCCCGACGATGAACGGGAAGACGTGTGGGTGTACCCTCTTGGCGGCTGGGAGGCGACGCCGGTCACCGACCTCGAAGCGACGATTGCCCGCCTGTTCGCGCGAAAGGAGGAAACCCTCCGGCGCGACGGCGAACGTCAACAATATCTCGCCCGGCTCAACGACCGCATTCACCATCTCTCCCTGCGCATTCAGCAGTGGGAGCAGTGGGCCCAAGACGACGGCAGCGCGGAGCGCGAACTGGGCGACCTATGGCTTAGCCACCAACACCGCTTTTCCGACCTTGAGTCGGCAGAGATCAGCGTTCCCCGATTCAGCGCCCCCGAGACCTCGGCGGTGCTCCGTCTTGAGCCCGGCACGCGCCCCCACGAAATGGCGGAACGCGCCTACCGGCGTTACAAGAAGCTCCGCAGCCGGCGCGAAGCCTCCCTGCGCATGCTGGAGCAAGCCCAAAACCAACTCCGCCATTGGCAACGGGAGCGCTCTGCCCTGGAGGCGGGCGAACTTTCGCCGGAGCGTATCGCGCGAGCGGTCAAGGATCTTCACTCGGGCGAGGGTGCCCGCAGGAACAAGAACGTTAAGACGGATTACCGGCGTTTCGAAAGCACTCACGGCTATCCGATCTGGGTTGGCCGCAGCCGCGAGGAAAACCAGCGACTTACCTTTGGCGAGGCGCGGCCGGACGATTTGTGGTTTCACGTCAAGCAGGCACCCGGCTCGCATGTCATTCTGTTTTGCGGTAAAGACACGCCGGCCCTCGACGACCTCCTGGACGCGGCGGAACTTTCCGTGTTTTACAGCCCGGCCCAGCATTCGTCCATGGTGCCGGTTGACTACTCACGCCGCAAATTTGTCCGCAAGCGGCCCCACGGAGCGCCCGGGGAAGTCCTTTACCGGCAGGAAAAAACGCTCTACATCACGCCCGATGCGGCACGCCTGCGACGGCTGGGAGCAGTGAAGGAACGCCTGGCCGAAGTCGACCCCGAATAGGCGGCCGAGTCTCGCCCAATGGCCTCGTCAGCCCGGTTCGCGCGCGTCCTTGGGGCGCACCAAGGGCATGTCTCCCGCACACAGGGGGCAGGCGTCGGCAGGCCAGGACGGTGCGGCCACGCGCACCACCGACACCAAGGGCACTGCGCCCAGAGCGCCTTCCCGGGTGCGGTTGACCAGCGCCGCCACCGCGCTCACCACCGCGCCAGCGGCCTCCACCGCCGATATCACTTTGGCCACCGAGGATCCGGTCGTCACCACGTCTTCCACCACGGCCACCGGTTCGCCGGGTTCCAACGCGAATCCGCGGCGGAACGCCATGGTTCCGTCATCTTCCTTTTCCGCAAATAGCGCCCGCACCCCCCGCATTTCCTGGGCCACCGCGTAGGCAGGAATGACGCCTCCCATCGCCGGGCCCACCACCGCGCTCACCGGACCCAGCAGAATCACTTGGCGGGCCAATTCTTTCGCCCATCGGGCCATCACCCATGGCCGTTCGGTCAATCGAGCCAATAGGAAAAAGGTGTCGCTGTGACGTCCCGTGGTCAACTGAAAATGTCCCCGCAGGAGGGCGCCCACCTGTTCCAACTCGTCAATCCATGCGCTATCCTCCATGTCGCCCCCTCCTTCCGCGCTAGCCGAGGCCCCCGCGGTGGCCATCCTCGCCAGCAATCGTGGCGCGTGACCCACTGTCCCGTCCGCAGCCAGCTTCCCTGGCGGCGATCATGTCGGCATCCGCTTCAATTGTTCTAGCCGACCGACCGGATCCGCCGCCTGCCATAATCCGCGGCCGAGCACCAAGTCCGTGCCCCCCTGAGCCAGCACCACCTCCGGCTGGCCCACCCGCTTTTGGTCGCCAGCGGCATCCTCGGCCCAACGAATCCCGGGCACCACCAGCCGCGCCGCCGGCCATGCCAGCCGTATCGCCGGCAGCTCGCCGGCGGAAACTACCACCCCGGCCAATCCCGCCGCACGTGCGGTTTCCACGTGCAGGGCGACCAGTTCCGAGAGAGGGCGCGCATAGCCCAGGCTGGCCAGGTCCTCTGACCCCAAGCTGGTAAGCACCGTCACCCCAATCAGGCAGGTCGAGGGTGCCGCTTCGCGGGCTGCTTCCAACATTTGGCGTCCTCCGCTCACGTGCAGGGTGATCAGCGACACCCCCAGCCTAGCCAGATTCGCCACTGCGCCCGCCACCGTGTGTGGAATATCATGAAGCTTCATATCCAGAAAAATCTCATAGCCCTGTTGGGTCCAGCGCAATACCCCCTCGGGTCCAATGCGATGGTACAACTCGAGGCCAACCTTAAACGACCGGTGCGGGGCAAGGCGGGCCATCCGCGCTTCGGCCGCATCCGCCTCCGAAACATCCAATGTTACCCAAAATTTCGCCACTGTCAACGCTCCCCCACGGCTATTTGGCAAGTATCGCCAAGACTGCTACGGCCGCCCCGGCAGGGCGGCTCCAATCAGGTCGCTTGGCGACTTCGCGCCCAGGCGTTGGAGACAACCGGGCAAATCCTCGATGATGCGTTCCATCGTACTGGGGTCGGAAAAGGTTGCCGTGCCCACCATCACCGCGCTCGCTCCGGCCATCATAAATTCCGCCACGTCCTCGGCGGTGCGAATGCCTCCGATGCCGATGACGGGAATACCGACGGTTTGGGCCACCTGATAGACGACCCGGAGCGCGATTGGCTTGATCGCGGGTCCCGACAGCCCCCCGCTAAGCCCTCCCAGCGCCGGCCGCCGCCGCTTAAGGTCAATGGCCATCCCTAGCACGGTGTTGATCGCGGTCAGCGCGTCTGCGCCCGCCGCCGCGACGGCCTCGGCAATCCGCTCCGGCTCGGTGACGTTGGGGGAGAGCTTGACCCAAAGCGGCCGCTGGGTGACCGCCCGTACCGCCGCGGTGACCTCGGCGGCGTGGACGGGATCTTGCCCGAAGCTGAGACCGCCTTCTTTGATATTCGGACAGGAAATGTTCAATTCGATGGCATCCACGGCCGCTTCCGCTTCCAGCCGCTCGACCACTCGGCAGTATTCGTCGACCGTGCGTCCGATAACGTTGACCACCACCCGGGTGCCGGCCCGGGCCAGGAATGGTAGATATTCACGGCAAAAGGCCTCCACCCCCGGATTTTGCAACCCGATCGAGTTGAGCAGGCCGGATTCCGTTTCCCAGACACGCGGGGGCGGGTTGCCCGGCCAGGGGTGGGGTGAGACCCCTTTGGCGGCAATGCCACCCAGGCGTGCAAGGTTAGCCAGGCCGGCATATTCCGGACCAAAGCCGAACGTCCCCGAAGCCGCCAGCACCGGATTGGCCAGGCGAACGGTGCCGACCGCAACCTCCAAGTTCACCGGCTTCACCATACCAACTCCTTTGCCGCAAATACCGGGCCGTCGTGGCAGACGCGCCGCCATTCGGGGCCCTGCTTGCCCTGAGCCAGGACGACGCAGGCTAGACACGCACCCACCCCGCAGCCCATCCGCTGCTCGAGCGCCAGGTAGACACGCTCGACGCCCCTACACAACTGAGCCACCTCTGCCAACATTGGGGTGGGACCGCACGCATAAATCTGCCCGTTGGGATGGCGCGCCCGCCAGTGCGCCAACGGACCCAGGACGGTGCCTTGGCCACCCTGACTGCCGTCATCGGTGGTGACTTGGACGTCACCGATCCGATTCCGGAAATCGTCCACCATCACCAGCAGGTCACCCCTGCGTGCCCCCAGCACCGCCGTAATCGGCGCTCGCACGCTATCGCCCCATATCTGCAAGGCGGCGAACAGGGGGGGAATGCCCACCCCACCCCCAATCAAACACCAGGGGCGATCCGCCTCGGGGGCCGGAAAGCCACGTCCCAGCGGGCCCAAGACGTCGAGTCGGCCTCCCGTCGGCTGTTGACTGAGCCACCCAGTACCCGCACCCACCACCTGCCACAGGATCCCAGCCCGTCCGTGCACCCGGTCAAGGCGGGAAAAGGAAATCGGCCGCCGCAGCGTTCCCGGCGTACGCACGTGGACGAACTGCCCGGGGTCCGCCGCCGCCAACTGGGAGGACTCCAGCAACATCTCAAAATGGCCGACCGCGACCGGCCTCACGGAATGAATTTTGGCTTTGACGATCGCAGGTTGGGTCATGATGGCTCCTCCCCCAGGCATCGAGTGCTCTCAGTGCACCACATCGACATTCAGCCATTCATTTAGCGAGCGCACGGCAACGCTCTTTTGATGCCGGCCGGCGAGCGCCGTCACCGCCGCTCGCAGCGTGTCCAGCGACGTCAGGCACATGATGCCGCGCTCGACCGTGGTCCGCCGAATCAGAAATCCTTCGCTCTCCTGGCGACCACCGCGGGTAATCGTATCCACCACCAAGTCGAAGGTTCCCTGGCCAATGAGGTCAATGATGTCGGGATGGCGGACGCCGATCCGATGCACGGGGGTGGCCGGTACTCCGGCCAACGATAGCCGCGCCAGGGTTCCCTCGGTGGCGTAGAGTGCATAGCCCATCGCCTCCAGCGCTCGCAACAGCGGAATCGCTTCCTCTTTGTCGGCGTCGGCGATGGTGGCCAACACCTTGCCCCCCGCCCGCAGGCGGAATCCTCCGGCCAGCAGCGCTTTGTAGAGCGCCCCCGCAACGTCGGTATCTAGGCCCATCGCTTCGCCGGTCGATTTCATTTCCGGCCCCAAGGCGGCGTCGACTTTGCCCAGTTTGGCGAATGAGAACACCGGCATCTTGACGGCGACGTGTTTGGGCGGACTAGCTAACCCATAGCCGTAGCGGTCAGGCAGCCGACCGCTAAGGGCGGCCTCAATCGCCAGATCGACCAACGGAATGCCGGTGGCTTTGATGAGGAACGGCACCGTGCGCGACGAGCGGGGATTGGCTTCGATCACATAGAGCGACTCGCCCACGGCTACAAACTGGACGTTGATGAGTCCTCTCACCTCCAGCGCCCGGCATAGCGTCTCGGTATAGCGGACGACTTCATCGATCAGGGCGGGCGAGGCCCGTCGCGGCGGCAACACCGCCAGCGAGTCTCCCGAGTGCACCCCCGCTCTCTCGACATGTTCCATCACGGCCGGAATGAGGATTCGTTCGCCGTCGCTGACTGCATCCACTTCCAATTCCAGCCCGTTCAAATAACGGTCAACCAGTAACGGCTGGTCGGGACCGATTTCGATCAATTGGTCCAAATATTGTTCCAATTGATCCCCGTCGTCGACGATGCGCATGGCCCGCCCGCCGAGGACAAAGGAGGGCCGGACCAAGACCGGGAATCCGATGGCGGCGGCGGCCCGTTTGGCATCGCCTACGGTCGTCGCCGTCATTCCTGGTGGGCGCCGCAATTGGTGCCGTTCGAGCACGGCATCGAACGAGCGGCGATCCTCGGCCGCGGTCAGTCCCGCCAAGGACGTGCCTAGGATCTTAACCCCGTGGCGGTCAAGTCCCGCCGCCAGGTTTATCGCCGTCTGGCCTCCGAACTGCACCATTACCCCGATCGGGCGTTCCTTGGCCACCACATTCAACACGTCCTCCAAGGTTAGCGGTTCAAAGTACAAGCGGTCCGACTCGTTAAAATCGGTTGACACCGTCTCCGGATTGCTGTTGATCATTATGGCCTGCAATTTCCTGGCCCGCAGCGCCTTTAGGGCATACACCGATGCGGCGTCGAATTCTATGCCCTGACCAATGCGAATCGGCCCCGAGCCCAAGACGATTACCCGCTCGCCGCCGAGCGCAAGCGCTTCATCCTCGCGATCGTAGGTAGAATAAAAATAGGGAGTGCGGGCAGGAAACTCGCCGGCACACGTATCCACCATCTTGTACGCCGGTTCGACGTCGGTTTTCCGGCGCGCCGCGGCCACCTGGTCTGGCTCCACCCCGGCCAGGGCGGCGATGCGGTCGTCCGCAAACCCTTCTTCCTTCAGTGCGCGCAGATTTTCCCGCCAACTCTGGGGATCCCTCTCAAGCGCGCTATCCATCGCCGCGATGCGCGCAATTTCGTGCAGGAACCAGGCGTCAATCCGCGTCGCCTGTTCGAGTTCGCCCACCTCACCTCCGCGCCGCAAATATTCGGCCAGATAAAAAAGGCGATCGTCGGTGGGCTTGATCGCGCGCTGGCGCACCTCGTTGTCCGAAAGTTGGGCGGGCACGGCGCCGAAGAGGCTCGGCTGCTTAATCTCCAGCGACCGCACGGCTTTTTGCAGAGCGCCGGTAAAGGTGCGGTCGATGGCCATCACCTCCCCGGTCGCCTTCATCTGCGTGCCCAGTTCACGGTCGGCGTCAGGAAATTTGTCAAATGGCCAGCGGGGAATTTTGACCACCGTATAGTCAAGGGCGGGTTCGAAGGCTGCCGTGGTTTTCTCCGTCACCGGGTTGGGAATCTCGTCCAGGCTCAACCCAATGGCAATCTTGGCCGCGATGCGGGCAATCGGGTAACCGGTGGCTTTCGAAGCCAACGCACTGGAGCGGGAGACCCGGGGGTTGACCTCAATCACTCGATAGTCGCCGTCGCGGTTGAGCGCCAGTTGGACATTGCAGCCCCCCTGCACTCGAAGACTGTCGATGATCTGTAAGGACACCGTCCGCAGCTTCTGGTACTCCTGATTGCTCAGCGTCTGGCTGGGCGCGACCACGATCGAATCGCCCGTATGCACCCCCACCGGGTCGACGTTTTCCATATTGCAAACGCTGATCGCGTTGCCGCGGCCGTCCCGGATCACCTCATACTCGATCTCCTTCCAGCCCGCGATCGATTCTTCAATTAAGACTTGGCCGATAGGGCTCAGCGCCAGCGCCCTGGGCAGGCGTTCCAGCATCTCGCGGTCATTGGCGACAAAACCGCCCCCGCTTCCGCCCAACGTGTAGGCGGGGCGCAAGATCAGGGGATAACCGGCTTGCGCCGCAAAAGCCAGCCCCTGCTCGACCGCGGTGACGCTCTGGCTGCCGGGAATGGGGTGATTTAGATGCACCATCAAGCGGCGGAATGCTTCGCGATCCTCGGCCTGCTCAATCGCGCTCAGCGGAGTGCCTAAAATCTCTATCCCCAAGTCGGTCAAGATCCCGGTTCGTGCCAGTTCGGCCGCCAAATTCAATCCCAGCTGGCCGCCCAGGGTGGGAATAATGCCGTCGGGTCGCTCTTTGCCCAAGACATAGGCTAAAAACGACACCGTCATCGGTTCGATGTAGACCGTGTCCGCCACCGACAAGTCGGTCATGATGGTTGCGGGGTTGGAGTTGACCAACACCACCCGTGCACCTTCTTCTTTCAGTGCCCGGCACGCCTGCGATCCCGCATAGTCAAACTCGGCCGCTTGGCCGATCACGATCGGTCCCGACCCAATCACCAATACCTTTTGAATGTCCTTACGCTTCGGCATGAGCGGCCTCCTCTTGGACCCACTCCAGAAATTGATCGAACAGATATACCGAGTCCAGCGGTCCGGGACCTGCCTCGGGATGGTGCTGAACGGACAATATCGGGCGCTTGAGATGCTGCAAGCCTTCAACCGTCCCGTCGTGAAGATGCACCAGGCGAACCCGGTAGCGATCCAGGAGGGTCTTGGGATCCACCGCATATCCGTGATTTTGGGCGGTAATCAACACTCTCCCCGTATTTTCGTCGCGAAGCGGGTGATTGGCGCCATGGTGGCCAAATTTCAAAGCATACGTGGTTCCGCCCTCGGCCAAACCGATCAGTTGATGCCCGAGGCAGATGCCAAAGGTGGGATAGCGATCGAGGACATGGCGGACCAAGGGCAGCAATTCCGGCACATCGGCGGGATTGCCGGGCCCGTTGGACAGCACCACGCCGTGGGGCTTGATGGCGTCCAGTGCCCGGGGAGTGGTAACCGCCGGCACCACGGTGACCTGAAGGCCGCGGTCGACCAGCGACTTGACGATGGAATTCTTCGCCCCGTAGTCCACCACCACCGTTCGCGGTCCGTTGCCCGGAACGCTAAACGGTTGCCGGGTGGTCACGCGATAGACGCTCGCTTTCAAGTCCACTTCGGCTAATTGTTGCCGCCACACCGCCTCTGGGGTTCCATCGGGGACTACGGCAGCGATTTGCGTCCCCTGCTGGCGAAGATAGCGCGTCAGCGCCCGGGTGTCCACCTCGACTAGGCCGGGTTTTGCGTAGGCCTCCAGATATCGCTCTACCGTCCAAGGATCGCCCGAGTGTGACGGGGTGGGGCTGATACGATGGGCAATCAAGGCCTCGGCCCAGAGAAAGAGCGATTCGCTAGCCTCCGCCAAGGTCCCGTAGTTGCCGATCAAGGGATAGGTCAAGACCACCAACTGCCCGGAATAGGAAGGGTCGGTGAGGATTTCCTGGTAACCCGTCATGCTGGTGTTAAACACCACTTCGCCCGCCACCACCTTGGGCGCTCCCATCAGCCGCCCGGCAAAGCGGGCACCATCCCGGAATATCAGCGTAGCCCGCACGTCAGCACCTCTCCTTCCCGCATCGCCCAGCGACCGCGGAGCATGGTGGCCACCACCTGGCCGCGCAATGCCACGCCCTGCCAGGGGGTCTCTCTGGCTTGGGAGTACCATTTGCCGGGGTCTACCGGCAAGCGCGCGTCGGGGTCAATCAAGGCGAAATCCGCCGACTCTCCCGGCACCAAGCCCTGGTAAGACAGTCCCAGAATCCGGTGGGGGGCGGCCGTCATTCGCACCAGGAGCGTCAGCGGGTCCATCGCCAGTTCATCCAGGCCGACCGTGAGTACGGCCGCCACCGCCGTCTCCAGACTCGAAATGCCAAAGGGCGCGTCCTTGTACGGCAAGTCTTTTTCATCAGCGTGATGGGGAGCGTGATCCGAGGCAATGGCGTCGATCAGACCGGACTTCATCGCTTGCAACAACACCTGCCGGTAAGATTCCGGCCGCAGGGGAGGATTGACCTTGGTTACCGGACTGAACGCCAGCTCGGCGACGCGCTCATCGGTAAAGAATAGATGATGCGGGGTGACCTCGGCCGTCACCCGGAGGCCGTGTGCCTTAGCCCACTGAATCGCCTCCAGCGCCCCGGGCGTGGAAACGTGGGCGACATGCAGGCGACCGTCGGTCAAAGCAGCCAATTGGACGTCCCGCCACACCATGACCGCCTCGGCCTCTCCCGGCACTCCGGCCAGGCCCAGACGGCCGGAAACCTCTCCCTCATGCATGACCCCCCGGCCACTTAGGGTCACATCCTCAGCATGTTGCACGATGGGACCGGCGAGCGTGGCGGAATAGCTCAACGCCGCCCGCATCAAGCCGCCGTCGGCGACGGGGCGGCCGTCATCCGAAAACCCAACCGCCCCCGCCTTTTCCATTTTCCACAGCTCGGCCAGTTCCTGTCCGCCAGACGCCTTGGTGACTGCACCCGCCGGTAGCACATCGACCAGCCCGATGCGCCGGCCCTCGGCGATTTGCCAGGAGACCAAGCTCGGAACATCCACCACCGGATCGGTGTTGGGCATGGTCATCACCGCGGCAAATCCCCCGTGCGCCGCCGCGGCTGAGCCCGACGCCAGGTCTTCTTTCCACTCCTGACCGGGGGACCGCAGGTGCACGTGCATATCCAGCAGACGAGGCACCAACCACAGTCCTCGCCCCGACACGCTTTCCGGCGCGTCCGCGCTCGCCGCCAAGTCTTGAAAGCGCCCTTGACCAACCAACACATCCCCTTGCCATGCCCGTTGCCGATATGGATCGATGACCCGGACGTCGGTGATCTTCCACCATCCGCTCCCTTCCCGCTCGCCGTTCATTCCATCGCCTCTTTTCCGCCGACCAGCCGGTAGAGCACCGCCATCCGCACTGCCACCCCATTTTCCACCTGATCCTGAATGGCCGACCGCTTGGGATCGTCGACCACCGCACTATCTATTTCCACTCCCCGGTTTTGCGGACCAGGATGCAAGACCAGCACTTCGGCGTCGGCCAAGCCCAGCCCCGCCGGGGTTATGCCCCAGCGGTCGTGATATTCCCGCAGGCTGGGAATCCCCCCCGACGCTTGGCGCTCACGCTGGATCCTTAGCACCTGCACCACCTGCGCACCGGCCAGCGCCTCCGCCAAGTCAGTGTATATGCGCACGTGCGGCGAGTCCCATCGGCCCGGAATCAGGGCCGGTGGCCCCACCAAGCGCACTTTTGCACCCAACTGAAGCAATCCCTCGATATCGGAGCGCGCAACCCGGCTGTGCAGCACGTCGCCTACAATGGTCACCGTCAGCCCAGCGATGTGCCCCAGCCGATCACGAATCGTTAACAGGTCCAACAGACCTTGGGTCGGATGCTGATGCGCCCCGTCCCCGGCGTTGATGACGGGGATATCCAGACGAGCGGCCATTTCGCCGGGAACCCCCTCCGCCTGATGACGCACGATGACCGCGTCCACCCGCATGGCCCGCATCGTGCGCACCGTATCCCAAAGGGTTTCCCCCTTCTCCACGCTTGAGCCGCGAGCTTGAAAATTAATCACGTCCGCTCCCAGATACTTGCCCGCCAACTCGAAGGAATTTCGCGTGCGCGTGCTGGCTTCAAAAAACACATTGGCCACCGCTTTACCTCTGAGAGTGGGAACTTTCTTTACCGGCCGGCGGATGATCTCCTTCATGGCCGCCGCCAGATCCAGTAAGTCCTCAAGCTGGGCGCGGCTCAAGTCGCCCAAGGCGATTAAATCTCTCACGCAAGATGGCTCCTTTTCCTGTTTTGCGATCACCTGGCTTGGCTTACCACCGCCGGCCAACCAGCATCTAGGCGTCGGGGTCGTCTACGGATTTTTCCAGCCAGACCCCGTCTGCCCCGTCGACTTCGCGCACCATGACCTTGATCTCCTCGCGGCGCGCGGTAGGAACATTCTTACCCACAAAATCGGCACGAATCGGCAGTTCGCGGTGCCCCCGGTCGATGAGCACGGCCAGTTGAATCAGCGCCGGTCGGCCATAGTCGGAAAGGGCGTCGATGGCCGCCCGCACCGTCCGTCCGGTGTACAGGACGTCGTCCACCAGGACCACGGTTTTCCCGTCAACCATCGGCCCCACCTGGTTTTTTTGCACGCTGGGAAATGGACGCCGGGACAAGTCGTCGCGGTACAGGCCTATGTCCAAAGACCAGACGGGCGGGAGTCCTCCCTCGATTTCTTTGATGATCTCAGCGATGCGCTCGGCCAGCGGTACTCCTCGCCGTCGCACACCCACCAAAGCCAGTCCGTCAACGCCACGGTTACGCTCCAAAATTTCGTGGCCGATCCTCACTAACGCCCGCCGCATGCTAGCCTCATCCAAGATCTCGGTCAGGATACCCGCCTCCTCCCCACAAAAAAGGCTCCGGCCGCAAGGCCAGAGCAATCCGACGCTCCTTTCCAGCCTCGCGGGACTGGTTTTAAGGAATCTCAGTCAATGATACCCGTAACTGCGACGGCCGTCGAGCCCCCATTTTGCGTCCGCCGGCCCTCTTTCCATCCTGTCCTTGGTTGCCATCGTGCCCCATCAATCCCCGAGCAATCCAAGCGCCGGGCCAATCGTCGAATTTGGGGATTGTCAGCCAGCCGAGGTCGGGTTATACCAAAAATATGCGGTTTTCACAGACGGGGAAGCCATCGTTCCTGGCGACCGTCTACCCGCCAATGACTGCGATGCCCGCCGGACCCTCCTCAAATTGGACCCGCACCGATCTCATCGCCCACTCCCGCCGGTGGGCGGAAGCCGAGGTCGGCGCCTTGGTCGGAGCACCGGTCGACTGCACCAAGAGATATCCCGCCGCAAGAAATCCCTCCCTGGTTGCCGAGTCGGCCTGGGCCAGCTTAAGCTATGGGGGCTAGCCGCCGTGCCGGCGGACCGCTTTGGCGGTCGATTCCGTCGGCCGCCGCAGTTCGGTCTCCGATTCGTAGCCCCCCATCACCGTCAAGAACAGGATGGAATAGGCTAATTGCAATCCCGCCGCCAAGACAAAGGGCCAGGTTAGGGAACCCAGACCAATCAGCCATCCCCCGAGCGCGGGACCGACGGCGGCGGGAACATTCCACGACACAGCATTGAGGCTGCTGGCGAATCCTCTCCGATGCCCGCGGACCAATCCCAGGCTGAAGGCTTGGCGAGCTCCCAGTGATCCCCGGTTCACCATCGACCGAGCCACATATAAGATGGCGGCGGCCGTAAAATTGGGCATGAAGGGGATGGCGATCAACATCGCCACCCCCAGGAGTCGCGGCCAGACAATGGAACGCATCAACCCCAGACGATCCGCCAGCTTTCCCATCATCAGCGAAAACAGCCCGGTGAGGAAGAAGGTTAAGCCGAATACGGATCCGATCATGCCTGGCCCCACCCCGAACCTAAGGTTGAACATAATGCCCGCGCATTCCCCTTCTTAGGCGATAGCCAAGAGGGGGAATGCGCGGGCGGCGGCCTCTTGGCCGCCTTGCGGGGTTTTTCTTTCGTCCCTTGGGCCTCGACAT
>JAJZXC010000069.1 GCA_021846365.1 Bacillota bacterium
TTGGTATAGGTTTTCACCGTTGGCAGATGGTTGTCGCAAAAGCGCTGAACCTCGACATCGGAGGTCCGGTCCACGCGATTCAAGACGATCCGAATGATTTCCACAAAGCCTACTTTTCGCTGTCGCGCGTAGGTCGTTCGAAAGCTCGGAACTTTCAGGCGATCGGCAATCCGTTCAAAAATCCGTTGCGCTTTGGTGAACATCTGCAAGCCCTCCTAGAGAATGGGATTGCAGAAAACCATACCAAATTATGTCAAAACTGTCCATCTTTTTGTTTCCTTGGCCCGCACATATAACTCAGGTAATTCTCTCTATTTGTGGATCCGCTTAACTTGACACCATTGGAACGACACCTTCTTCTCCGGTCGGCGTATGCCGACCACCCCCTGTTTTTTAATTCCCGACGACAAAGACTCACACGTTGGGCCGTGACGTACGTGCTCCAGAAATATGTCAGCATGGCGCGGAGCACGTCTGACGTAGAATTTTCCACCAAGGTATCGCCCCATGTGCTCCGCCATTCTAAGGCGGGCCATTTGTTGCAGTCGGGTGTCAATCTGATCTATATCCGCGATTTTCTTGGGCATAGTGACGTCACAACCACGGAAATCTACGCTCGCGTTGATGCCGAAACACGACGTCGTGCCTTAGAAGCCACCCGGATTCCGGGAGTGATTCCCGAAGGCACGTCATGGACCGACGACGCGGATCTCTTACAGTGGTTGCACCAGTTGGGCCGTCCAACCACCATGCCGGACCCAGCCTAAACGCCTTATTATTATGGGAAGCTCCGTCGGCGACTACTTCCTTCCTTATCGAGGGAAGCGGTCGCTTCTCCACATAACGTACAGCTCCACACTAAAAATTGAACACCGGATGTTCGCCGCTATCAGCCTGAACTGGCGCGGTCGCCCGTTGACGACTTATGAGACCATCGTAGAACTAATCGGGGCCACCACCACCAAAACTGGGCTCACCATTGAATGTGCCTTGGATTGTAACAGTTACCCTACGGGGATTAAGGTAACCGATGAAGAATTGGCAGCCGTTAATCTGACCCCCGACGATCAAAACCTCCAGTGGAACTACACTATTCGTCCGCGTGTGTCAAAAATGGTAAATCGTAGGTTAATATTCCAACTCTCCTAAGGTGATGATCTCAGTCGTGAGGGTCGGAGGCAATCGATTCAAGAGCGCGAGCGTTTCTTGGACAACGAGCGCTCCGAATTCCTTCACGACGGTCTGAACTTCCTCAGGCAATTCCGCATTCTGCATGGGGTACCACTCCTCTCGCATAGGTCCAATCATCGGGTATAGCGGGGGGTCGTTCACGCCGCCCTGCGGGCGAAGATAGCGAGAAGAGGCGTCCAGCCGACACATGTTCGCTGAGATTTTACCCTGTGTAGGCATTTATTGGCAGCCGCGGTTTGCGACAAGTCTCGCCGGTAAGAAGGCGTTATAGAAACAAGCAGATATGGCAGTTATCTCCTGTGAAAAAAGATGGTCAGCACAACGGCTGGTATCTGGTCGATTATACGCTGCCCTATATATTGATTGCTGGTCTATACCTATGCCGGCCGCGACCCCCGTTTTTCATTCATGGGGGTGCCTCGAACTCGGGGCATGGGTGTCTCCTGACAAAGATAAGCTACACCCGCGGACGGCGGTTGGGTGAGTTCAACGCTTGGTTGCCGGAAACAGTGAGCGGCGGATTGGCGGAGTTAACCGCGGCCAAGTCATGAAGTAGCCGAAGGCCGACTACTAGGACGCGGTTAGAAGCGGGTTCAAGGCCCGATAAGGCCCGATCGGAAAGGTTGATCCGAAGATGGGGGTGTGCTAAGATACCAATCGTAAAGCGATTTGGTGTCACGCTGGGAACTCGGCGGTTGGATTGACGCCGGTCGTAAAATGCGGCGAAGACTTGGGCGCCATGGTGGCAGAGATGTGACTCATACGGTGGATGTAGCTCAGTTGGTTAGAGCACCAGGTTGTGGCCCTGGGGGTCGGGGGTTCGAATCCCCTCATTCACCCCAAATCACGCCCCTTCAGGGGCTCCTTTTGTAAGCGCCCGTAGCTCAGTGGATAGAGTGACGGACTTCGAATCCGGAGGTCGTAGGTTCGAATCCTACCGGGCGCGCCAGGCGAGGGTGATGGAATGGCAGACATGCGAGACTTAGGATCTCGTGCCGCAAGGCGTAAGGGTTCAAGTCCCTTCCCTCGCACCATAACCTTTTTGTGCGCAACCGCCTAGTGCCCGATCGTTTTCCCGACACCGGGCGCGGCTGGGTTAGCGTTTCCGCTTCAGATGATTAGTCGGTAGGGCGGCTTGGTCCGCCCTGTTAGGTGTGTTTAAAAACACGCCAATGTTATAATGAGGCTGACCGCGCTTTTGAGGAGGAGTCGAGCTTAATGCAAGTGGTTGCGGAACGGTTGCCGGATTCGGTGGCCAAGATTTCAGTCACCATCGACCACGATGAAGTCATGCGGGCGAGCGACCAGGCGTTTCAGCGCGTGGTAATGAAGTACAATGTGCGCGGATTTCGGCGTGGGAAGGTGCCCCGTCACATCTTCGAGCGGCTGGTGGGGGTCGAGGTTATTTTTCAGGCGATGACCGAAGATCTGGTTGATCGCTATTACCGCCCCGCACTCCAACAAAGTGGAGTGGATCCGGTTGCAGACCCGAAGCTTCAAGTGGAATCCTTGGGGATGGGGGAAGGCGAACCTTTCAGTTTTGTGATTGAAGTGGAGGCTAAACCGGCTATTGAGTTTGGCGACTATTCCGACCTGTTGACGGAACCATTGGTGGTTCCAGAGTTCAGTGAGCAGGAGATGGAAGAGGCCATGCAGGCGGTTGCCCGTTCCGTCGGGCAGCTGGTACCGGCGGACGAAGAGCCCGTGGCCTACGGGAATCAGATTGTCTTGGACCTCAAGGGATATCTCGAAGACGGTGATGGCAACCCGCAAGAGGAACCCTTCGTCGAAGATGAGGACTATACGGTGATCGTCGGCGACGGTACGACGGTGGAGGGGCTGGACCAGAAACTAGTTGGCTTACGGCTGGGGGAGCCGACCACGGTGCGCCTCATATACCCAGAGAGCCATCCCAGCGTGGAACTGGCCGGCAAACCGGTGCGGTTTTTGGTTACCGTGAAGGAAAATAAGCGGGTAGACGTGCCGGCGATAGATGAAGACTTGGCCGGAATGCTAGAATATGAGTCCTTGGCCGACCTTCGCCGGGCGGTGGCCGAGCGCCTAGCCCAGAGCTTAGAAGAACAGGCCAAAGAGGAGCGCTTTCGGCGAATTTTGGGCAAACTCAAGGAGCGAGTAAGCTTCGAGGTGCCGAAAAAGCTGATTGAGACGGCCTTGCGCCAGCGGGTGCAGGAGTTAGCAGCCAATTTTGTCAGTATGAATTTGTCGCTGGAAGACTATATGGACAGCGCTCAGCGCGACCAGGCGTCGCTGGAGGCGGAGATACGGCCGCAGGCGGAAGAGTTGGTGCGGGAACAGCTTATTTTGGAAGCCATTGCGAAACTTGAAGGGCTAACAGTGGAGGACAACGAGGTAATGGAATTCATTCAGCTGATGGCGGCGAGGTCGCGCCAGCCGGCCGACCAGTTATTGCGCGCAATGCAAGAAAATGGCGAGATTCAGCAGATTCGCGACAATATGCTGAGCGGCAAGGTTGCAGCGTACTTGGCCACTAGAGTGGTCGCCTAAAGGAGGGTCCACAGGCAGATGGATGCGATGAATTACCTCATTCCGATGGTGGTGGAGCAGACCAATCGCGGCGAACGCTCGTACGATATCTACTCGCGCCTGTTGAAGGAACGGATTATCTTTTTGGGAAACGCCATCGATGACGATGTCGCCAACCTGGTGATGGCGCAGATGCTATTTTTGGAAAGCGACGACCCGGAGCGGGACATCCAACTGTATATTAACTCGCCCGGGGGGTCGGTAAGCGCCGGGTTAGGGATCTACGACACCATGCAGTATGTCAAGCCGGATGTGTCCACTATTTGCGTGGGCATGGCGGCCAGCATGGGAGCCCTGCTGCTCGCCGGTGGCGCCGAAAAAAAGCGCTATGCCTTGCGTAACGCGCGCGTCATGATTCATGAACCATGGGTTAACAGCGTGGGAGGCAAAACCACCGACGTTGAAATCCAGATCAAAGAACTCTTGCGCAGTCGCGAGACCTTGGCTAAAATTTTGGGCAACCATACCCAGCATTCTGTGGCGCAAATTCTCGAAGAGACGCAGCGCGATTACTGGATGACTGCAGATGAGGCGCTTGCATATCATCTCATTGACGAGGTCATGCAGCCTCGAGGAAAGTCGACTTCGACCGCCAGCCAGTAGGGAGGGAGTCCTCATGTTCAAGTTCACCGATGAAAAGGGACAGTTGAAGTGCTCGTTTTGCGGCAAGTATCAGGATCAAGTGAAGCGATTGATTGCGGGCCCGGGAGGGGTCTACATTTGCGACGAGTGCGTCGAATTGTGCTCGGAGATTATTGAGGAAGAGCTGAACGACGACGTCGAATTTGAACTGAAGGACATTCCCAAGCCTCCCGCGATCAAGGCTGTGCTGGATCAGTATGTCGTCGGGCAGGAGCGAGCCAAGAGGACTCTGGCGGTGGCGGTGTACAACCACTACAAGCGGATCAACGTAGGCAACAAGGTTGACGATGTCGAGCTGCAAAAGTCAAACATTCTCATGCTGGGGCCGACGGGGTCGGGAAAGACCTTGCTGGCGCAAACCCTGGCCAAGATTTTGAATGTGCCCTTCGCCATTGCCGACGCGACTTCTCTGACCGAGGCGGGTTATGTGGGTGAAGATGTCGAGAACATCCTGCTCAAGTTGATTCAGGCAGCGGACTACGACGTTGAAAAGGCGGAAAAGGGCATTGTCTATATCGACGAGGTGGACAAAATCGCCCGCAAGTCAGAAAATCCGTCAATTACCCGCGATGTCTCCGGAGAGGGCGTGCAGCAAGCACTGCTAAAGATTTTGGAAGGCACCGTGGCGTCGGTTCCGCCTCAAGGTGGGCGTAAGCACCCGCACCAAGAATTTATTCAAATTGATACCACGAATATTTTATTTATTGTCGGCGGAGCGTTTGATGGCGTCGAGAAGATTATTCAGCAACGCATTGGACGCAAGGGGCTTGGCTTCAACGCCGAGCTGCAAAACGCCAAGGCCGGCAACATCGGCGAGATTCTCAGTCGCATCATGCCCGAGGACCTGCTCAAGTTTGGCTTGATTCCCGAGTTCGTTGGCCGATTGCCGATTATGGTCACCCTCGATGCCCTGGATGAAGAGGCCTTGGTCAAGATCTTGACCGAACCGCGCAATGCTCTGGTCAAGCAGTACCAGAAAATGCTGGCTTTGGACAGCATCGAACTGGAATTCAAGGACGATGCGGTATCGGCGGTGGCACGGGAGGCTATGCGGCGGAACACGGGGGCGCGGGCATTGCGGGCGATCATCGAAGACATCATGTTAAACGTGATGTATGAAATGCCGAGCCGGAGCGATGTGGCCAAGTGCGTGGTTACCCGGGAAGTGGTGGAAAATCGCGAAGAACCGTTGCTGGTCACCTCCCAGGACCGGGCGAAACCGCGAAGCGGAAAGAAACAAAAGGAAGAAACGGCCTGACAGAGGTCGCTTGCTAAAGGCGCCGCCCGCTACTGGGCGGCGCCTTTAGCATTGGCTGCCGACATCGAACCCGACCGGCTGCCGCCATTACTCTGACAAAAAGCATTCGCGGTGGGGCACCCTAAGCGAGAGAAAATTGTGGCGCTTAGAAAAGGGGGTGACACCGTGATTGGCCGTCCGATAACGGTTTTTCTCGCCAACCGCCGCGCTCGCCGGGGCACCTTGGCCTTTGCCAGGATGGCGGCACCGTTGGCGCGGGTAACCAACCTGGTGGGGGCGGCAATTCCCGATGGGGAGGCACAGATGGCTGAAGCCATCCGTCGTGGCGTGGCCAATGGCATCGAGTGGTTTGTGATTGCGGGCGGTGACGGAACCTTAGCCATGGCGGCGAACGAATTGGTGGGCACCCGGGCGGTATTGGCGGTCCTCCCGGCGGGGACGGGCAACACATTTGCGTGGGCCATGAACTTGCCCCGGCGTGACGCCGACTGGCTGGAAATGGCGGCGCGGGGTTTCGTCGACACCATGGACGTCGGTCTGGCAGAGAGCGGGCGCGAGCGCCGCGTGTTTTTGAACACCGCGACCGTGGGCCTGACGAGTGCGCTGGCGGGTCGATTGACCGTGGCGGAGAAGCGCCGATTGGGGTTGTTGGCCTGGCCGAGACACTTGGGATCCACCTTGAACGAGGCCTCCTTGGTCGAGGTGGCGCTGTTGGACGGGGCAGGAGGATGGGACCGCTTTTGGACCCGGCTGGTGGTGGTGGTCAACGGCTGCGGCCTGGCCGGACCGATCGTGGCTGGCCGGCCGCCGCTTCCAAACCAAGACGGAGTCTTGGAGGTCTTTGCTTTGGGGGAGGATAGTCTCAGCTCTATGGCGCGGGTTACCGCCCGGGTCCTGCTCGCACGGCATCGCCAAGATCCGGCGGCCCACTATCGACGGGTGTCAGCGCTGAATCTCTTTACCCAGCCCGCCCAGGCGATGGATCTTGACGGGGAGCCCTGGGGCCAGACGCCGGCTCGGTTCTCGGTATTGCCGAGGGCGCTGTCTATCCTTCTCCCATAACCTGTGGCGGGCTGCGACCATTTTCTATGAATTGGCGCGTTGAAGCGATTCAAATCGGTCACACTAAAACGCGGCGGGCAAAGCGGGTTCGGCGGAGGGAGGCACGCACGTGAGTCTGGCCAATATGGTTACTCTGGTGCAGTTCGTGTTTGCGGTGATTATCGGCCTGTACTTTTGGAACCTGCTGAAATCTCAGCAGGGTACCAAGGTGGCGGTACAGCGGGAATCGCGTAAGGAAATCGAAAAGTTGCGGCGGCTGCGTTCGATTCAATTGACCGAGCCGCTATCGGAGAAAACCCGGCCCAGTCGCTTTGAAGAGGTCATCGGCCAAGCTGACGGCATTCGCGCGCTGCGCGCCGCCTTGTGCGGGCCCAACCCGCAGCATGTGCTCCTGTACGGACCGCCTGGAGTGGGCAAGACGGCGGCCGCCCGCTTAGTGCTGCAAGAGGCCATCGCCAATCCGGCGTCTCCCTTTCGGGTCGACGCTAAGTTCGTCGAACTCGATGCCACCACTGCCCGTTTTGATGAGCGCGGTATCGCTGATCCGCTCATTGGTTCGGTCCACGATCCCATCTATCAGGGGGCGGGGCCGCTCGGGATGGCCGGCATCCCCCAACCCAAGCCGGGAGCGGTAACCAAGGCCCACGGAGGAATCTTGTTCATTGACGAGATTGGCGAATTGCATCCCATCCAGATGAACAAATTGTTGAAGGTGCTTGAGGACCGTAAAGTGTTTTTCGAGTCCGCGTATTACAACGGTGAAGATCAGAACGTTCCCCTGCACATTCAGGATATTTTTGACCATGGCCTGCCGGCGGACTTTCGCCTGGTCGGTGCTACTACCCGTCAGCCGCAGGAAATTCCGCCAGCCATTCGCTCGCGATGTCTGGAGATTTATTTTCGTCCCTTGTTGGCCGAAGAAGTGGCCGTGATTGCGGTTAATGCAGGCACCAAAATGGGCACCGAGATTGACGACGATGCCGTAGAGGTGTTGAAACAGTATGCTACCAACGGCCGGGAGGCGGTCAACATGGTGCAAATTGCGGCTGGCGTAGGGATGACCGAGGGACGTTCGCGGGTTACCCGGACCGACGCAGAATGGGTGATCAATTCTGGACAGTACAGTCCGCGCCCTGACCGCAAAATTCCCGAGGCGCCCAAGGTCGGGTTGGTGAATGGTCTCGCCATCTATGGACCCAATTTGGGTACGGTCATCGAGGTAGAAGCGGCCGCCGTGCGGGCTGTCAAGACCCCGGGCCGGCTTTGGGTGACGGGGATGATCGATGAAGAAGAGATGGGATCGATGGGACGCACCATCCGCCGCCGGTCGACCGCGCGAGCGTCGGTGGACAACGTGCTGACCGTGCTCCGCAATCTGGAAAAGCTTGAGCCCGAAGCGTACGACATCCACCTGAACTTCCCCGGCGGGATTCCGCTCGACGGGCCGTCGGCGGGGATAGCCGCCGCCACGGCTCTTTACTCGGCGTTGACCGGCAAGCCGTGTGACAATCGGGTGGCGATGACCGGGGAGCTATCCATCCAAGGCTCGGTCAAGATGGTGGGAGGGGTGGCAGCTAAGGTGGCGGCGGCCCGGTTGGCGGGATGTCGCAAAGTCCTGATTCCCCGTGGCAATTGGCAGGACGGCTTTGGGCACCTAGAGGGCACCGCCGTGATCGCGGTCGACTCCCTGCGCGACGTGTTGACTCAGGCCATTCAGGAGGCGGAGATCGGCCCGGCTCCGATGGGAGTAGTCAAGGCCGACCTGCTTACGGCGAGCTCACGCCATATCTCAAACCACACCGCGCAGTAGCCGGCCGACCCGGGGCAGTGGCGCTTGGCGTGCAGTCAGATTGGAGATAGGATAGGATACTAGAATAGATATTGTGCGCGATAGCGCGGGGGGAGGCCACCGACGTTGAAGGAGAAGGAATTGCCCTTGTTGCCGCTACGGGGAGTGCTCGTCTTTCCGTCGATGGTCGTGCCATTGGAAGTTGGCCGAGCACGCAGCCTTCATGCATTGGAGGCGGCCATGCTGCGCGACCGGGAATTGCTATTTGTATCCCAGCGTGAGACCGGGCTCGACGACCCCGGCGTCGATGATTTGTACCGTGTAGGAGTGGTCGGGGAAGTGAAGCAACTATTAAAAATGCCTGGTGGCGCCTCTAAGGTGGTGGTGGAGGGTCTAATCCGGGCCAAGGTGTTATCGATCGAAGCCGGCGATGAGCATTTCTCGGCCACGGTCGAAGAAGTGGCGGAAGACGCCACCATCGATACCGAGATCGAAGCGCTGATGCACTTGATCGTGCAGCTGTTTGAGCAGTATATCAAGAACGCCAACCGGATGCCGGGGGATATGTCGCTTAGCATGAACTTGGACGATCCCGCACGTCTGGCCGACACCATCACCAGTTACTTGGAGGTGCGCACGCAAGACAAACAGGAGGTACTGGAAGCCTTTACTGCCTATGAGCGTCTGAGCAAAGTGTCCGACCTGCTGTCGCACCAAATTGACTTGCTCGAAATTGAAAAGCGCATTAACGTGCGGGTTCGCAAGCAGATGGAACGCACGCAAAAGGAATATTATCTGCGCGAGCAATTGAAGGCTATCCATCGGGAATTGGGCGAAGCCGAAGACGATGTGGGCGAGATCGACGAGCTGCGGCAGCGCCTTTCCGGAATCAACAATTTGAGCGAAGAAGTGCGGGAGAAAGTACGCCGCGAAATCGACCGCCTGGCGAAGATGCCGGCGATGTCGGCCGAGGCGGTGGTCGTTCGCAACTATGTCGACTGGATCTTGTCTTTGCCGTGGGATGAGGTAACTCCCGAGCAGTTGGACATTCCAGGCGCAGAGAAAACGCTCAACGCGGAGCACTATGGCCTGGAACGGGTGAAAGACCGGATCTTGGAGTATCTTGCCGTGCGTCAACTGTCTGAGTCGCGCAAGGGTCCGATTTTGTGTTTGGTGGGTCCGCCTGGGGTGGGTAAGACTTCCTTGGCGAGATCCATTGCTCAGGCCACGGGCCGCCGTTTCGTTCGGGTCTCCTTGGGCGGGGTGCGCGATGAAGCCGAGGTCAGAGGCCATCGAAGAACATATGTGGGCGCCATGCCGGGGCGAATTATTCAAGCCTTGCGGCAGGCCGGTTCTCGTAATCCCTTGTTGTTGCTGGACGAAGTGGATAAAATGGCGGCGGATTTTCGGGGCGATCCGGCGGCAGCGCTACTGGAGGTGCTCGACCCCGAGCAAAACGCACATTTTTCGGATCATTACATTGAGATACCGGTGAATTTGTCGGAAGTGATGTTCATTACCACCGCCAATGTGGCGCATACCATTCCCCCCCCATTGCTCGACCGCATGGAAACCATCTCCATTGCGGGATATACGGAAGAGGAAAAGTTGCATATTGCCCGTCGGCACCTGTGGCCCAAGCAGTGCGCGCAGCACGGCTTGGGGCAGGGCCGGGTTGCCATCAGCGACAACGCGCTGGCCGAAATCGTGCGCCACTACACCCGGGAGGCGGGGGTGCGCCAACTCGAACGCCAACTGGAAAGTATATTGCGCAAGGTTGCCCGGGAAGTCTTACAGGGCCGGCAAAAATTTCCGGTGCGGGTCGGCAAGCATCGCGTTGTCTACTATTTGGGCCATGAAACAGTTCGTCATCAGATTGCCGAGCGGGGCGAACTGGTGGGCACGGTCACCGGGCTCGCGGTTACTCAGACGGGCGGCGATGTGATGTCAATCGAGGTGAGCGCGATGCCTGGCAAGGGCCAACTCCGTCTTACCGGGCAATTGGGCGATGTCATGCAGGAGTCCGCGCAGGCAGCTTTTAGCTTCATCCGCGCCCATGCGGCCGAACTTGGGGTCACCACAAGTTTTTATGAGCAGTTCGACACTCATGTGCACGTTCCCGAAGGGGCCATCCCCAAAGACGGGCCGTCGGCCGGAATCGCTATGGCGACCGCCATGATATCTGCCCTAACCGGCCAAGCGGTGGCGCCGGATTTGGCCATGACGGGGGAGATTACCCTGCGGGGCCGGGTGCTGCCCGTGGGAGGAATCAAGGAGAAGGCACTGGCGGCCCACCGGGCCGGGGTGCGTGTGCTTATCTTGCCCAAGGCCAATGCCGTCGACCTGGAAGACGTGCCCAGCAATATCGTCCGTGCGCTGTCCGTGCGGCTGGTCGATTCGCTGGATGAAGTGCTGCGACACGCGCTGATTAACGGTACAGCCGATGACAAATAAGTCGGGCCGGTCTAGCCGGGATATAGGGGGACTGGCCGCGTCGGCCCTGGCCACAACCGAGATGCCCACGGATGGACTGCCCGAGTTCGCTTTTTTGGGGCGCTCGAATTCGGGGAAATCATCGTTGATTAACCGACTTGTCGGCAGCAAGGTGGCCCGGGAGAGCCAAACCCCGGGGCAGACGGTGCGTCTGCACTTTTATCGCATGCCCGAGTGGTACCTGGTAGATTTGCCGGGATTCGGCTACGCCAAGCGTTCCAAAGCCGACCGGGCATTTTTCGGGCAAGCGGTAGAGACGTATTTAACCACCCGTCAGCCACTGTGGGGAGGAATTTTGATCCAAGATTGCCGACGCGATCCGGCGGAAGAAGAAGCGCTGGTCGTGCAGTGGGCGGAACAATCCAACCGGATTTTGGTGGTAGTGGCCAATAAAATGGACAAGCTGAACCGTCGGCAGCAGGAGGAGCGATCGCAAGCTCTGGAGCAAGCCTACGGGCGGCAGGTGCTCATGGTGTCGGCCAAATTCAAGCAGGGCTTGGACCCGGTGCGAAGTGCGATCCGGAGTTTAGGTCTCCGGCTGCCGTAGCCATTGGTAGGGAGTAGGGCGGCCAAAATCGATTGATGGCCAACGCTGCCCGGCAATCAGCCGCTGGCGATGCAGATGGTGGACAAGGATCAACAGAAATCCGGAATGGGATACTACCGCAATTCGGCGATAAGGGACGAATTTCTCCGCCAGCAACTCGATGGCGGTTTGTGCGCGACGATAGCTGGCGGCGGGAACTTCTGCCTGGTGCCCACGAAACCAGGCTAAGCGCAGATAACTCCACCATACCTCGGTCGGCCAGCAGTTGGCCAAAAACCACCCCGGTCGATTGGGAATCAGCACAGGCACCTCGCGCAACAGGCCGTGCACTTCAATCTCTGCTCCGCGCGCAAAAAGGCGGGCAGTCTCGTACGCCCGCGGTAAGTCCGAAGTCAAAACCAGGTCGGGTTTCTCATACCGTGCATAAAATGCCTCCAGGCGATCTCGCTCGGCCGGGCCGAGTCCGGCCAAGTCGTAGGCCTCAAGATAGCGGTTAAATTCATCCCGGCTAACCCGCCATCGATTGGCGGGGACGTCAGGCCTGCCGTGTCGGATGATCCACAGCGGCGCAGCATCCACATGATTGATCATATCAAGACCCTAATGCATCTCGTGCCCAGGGTCAAGCACGAGGTATGGCCCGCGCGCGTAGGCCGCGGGACCTCGGCTGCGCAATTCCGGCGGATATAGTCACCAACCATCGCGGGCTTTCTACAATGGGTACTAGGTCGAAGATAGGGGGATGATCCAGCCTTTCCAATACATACCCCGGCCAACTAACAGGATTTAGCCTCCTTCACGTCGAAGCTAGCTAAGCCACTTTTCGGACAACTTGTGAGGTGATGCGTGCGTGATGGTTGCTCTGCCCAGGGCCAAGAAGAGGATTCGTCCGCTGGTCAAAGACGACGTGACGACCGTAATGCAATGGAGCCATGACCCTGAACTACAGCAATTGACGGGACGCAGGTTTGCCTCGGAAATGGACGGCACGCTGTGGTGGCATGCGGTCGAACGAGACCGGACGCGATTGGCGATGGCGATATTGGATGACAATGGCCGACTGATTGGAGATGTGGAACTGGAAAACGTAGCTTGGCGGGCCGGGGAGGCTGAATTGCGCATAGCCATCGGAGAAAAATCCTGTTGGAATCGCGGTTACGGCACCGAGGCGCTGAGTGAAATGGCGCAGATAGCCTTTGACCAACTGCACTTGCACTCTTTGTACCTGAGGGTATCGGAACGCAATCTGCGGGCCATCCGCTCTTATTACAAGGCCGGCTTTCGCAAGGTGGCCAGACTGTCGGCGACCGGCCGACTGCAAGGGGGAGAGCCCTTGGTCTTGATGCGAAGAACCTCTGCTGACGTTGAAGACACACCCTAAGCAGCTTTATGCTGAGCGGACGACTCCCCCTTGGAGGGCTCCAAGACACGTTTTTGCCGTTCCAGATCGTCTTTCTGATCATGACTCGACACCCGCGCCTACGCGGCGGTCCTGCGACCCGAGTCGGCGCGATGAAACGTCTCCGGCCGCCATCGCGCCAGATCATAGCGACGATAGCCCCCGATGGTCCGTTCATCGGGCAACAGTTTGCCTTCGCGTTCCCATCGCCGCAATGTGGACGGGGTAACCCCCAAAAACTCGGCGGCTTCACGAATCCCCACAAGTTTTGAGCTCATGCCTAAATTATACAACTATGTCTAACCATAGACAACCTTTTGAGAAACTGTTAAAACCCCTTTGTTTCTCACGGTCGTCTTCTGGAACCAATCTCGGCGGTGGGCGGCAATTGCGTGCAGTCACCGGGGCGAATCCTCCGCTCCCTATCCGTGTGTACGTCGAGCCGTAGACCAGTAGCAGTGCATGGTCGGACAACGGGCAAGAGGCGGTTTCCCCACTTACCAAAATCGGGCGTAAAGACCCGGCGCTCACGCCTGGGGATATCTGCCGGTTGGCCCGTTAGGGCCGTTTTTAAGGGGTACGTGTTAGATCACGTGATGATCTATAATCTATGTATGGGTGTTTGAGCAAGCGTGTTGCGTTGATGGTAGCCTGCATGGCTGAAAGTGCTGACAGGCACGTCATCGCATTCAACACCCAAACATCAGTGGACATCGGGGTTCTCCAAGTCGCCAAGGCTTCCGAGTCTTGGCTAGGTGGGGAACCGCTCCTGCGGCTTGGCAACAGGCGATCCAAAACCAACCTGCGAGTCGAGGGACTTGTCCCTCGTCCTTTGGCTGCTATCCCAGCGGCTCGAGTCAGAGCGCGTCGTCCGCGAAAGTTTGCGCCACGGTCGGTATCGTGGGTAATCCAGCGACTAGCAGTAGTTTCCTAGTTATGGATTCGGGCAATAGTGGACCCCTTGCAGCACAAGGGGTCTCGCGATCAGGTGGATATTATATACTCCTTATTGGGCGGTAGGTAGCGGAATCGATAAGAGATCC
>JAJZXC010000070.1 GCA_021846365.1 Bacillota bacterium
GGTCCTTTAGCAGTCTTTGTGCAAGAGCCGGAAAATATTCATCTTTGGTCAGACCGAATAGGATTATGTCGTGATATTTCCCGTCGGTGTACACAACCTGGCGCTGAACACCTTCTTCCATGCATCCCAGCCTTTTTAACATCCTAGCCGATGCTTCGTTGTCGTCAAGGACAGAGACATAGAATTTGTTAAGCCTTCGTTCAAGGAAGGCATACCTAAATAGGATTCTCATCGCACGGGTGCCGTAACCCTTGCCGCGATGTTCTCTATCGATCTGGATGCCGATGCTGAACGTGCCGTTTCTTTCGTCAATGCTGTTCAAATTAGTCCCACCGAGATTCTTCCCGTCCACGCTCTCGATAGTGAACATTAGACGTCCAGAATTGGCAGGGAAATCAGCGTGCGCCTCGGCAAATTGTCGTGCTTCCGAAATGGTCGGCGGCAATTCGACTGAATATTCGAGAAGGCGACGAGCGGGCGTATCGAAACGATTAATATAGTGTGACTCCCAATCTTCCGGCTCAACCGCTCGCAATCTGATATCTCCATCCTGCCAGAAATAGCTATCATAGTTAATATTGCGCATCGCAACCATCCTCGTTGTTTAGTTTAGTAGACGTGTCGGTAGCATAACATATACGGTTCCCTGGTCACGTATCTTCTTATGATCGTCGGTCAGTCCAACACACATCTGGCTAGCTGAGAACATTTGCAGGTCTCTTCTTCAGGCGGCACCGAGCACACAACGGCCGAGGAAGAGGGGCCAGTCCGATGGAGGACGTTAGAGGTGTTCCGTGTACCGTAGGTATTTGGTTTCGGCACGTTCCCAGGGCGTGAGCACACCATGGTTCTCAGAGCGCGCTTAAGCCGCGGGACACCACACGGGCTACCGCGCTCAGCCAATGGTGGATCCGATCCCACCAGCCGGCAGTGCGAGCGGTGTGGGTAGTGGTTGACGGCGCTTCAACCCGCAGCACGGGCAAGGGTTTCATGGCAGGCAAGCTGGACAGCGAATGCTGTTCGGACACGAATTGGTAGCTGGTCGAAGCCGAAAGGCCCGTCCGCTCGAACCGGGAGACGTAATAGCTGACCGCCACCTCGGGGACGATTCCGCCGTACAGCGATACGTGCCAGTTGTCCTGCAACCGTGCGAAATAACCGAAGCGTCCCCAGGTGGGGTCGGCGACCACCCATCCGATTGCGGGGACGAAAAATTCGTCCCATTCATGGAATCCGGCTTGGCTGCCTCCGTTGTTGACTACGTAACCGCCAACCAAGCGGGCAGGGATGCCATCGGTACGCAAGAGGGCGGCATACAGCTCCGCAAAATCACTGCAGATGCCGCGGCCCCTTTTCAGGGTGGCGACGGCGCCGCCCGACGCGTTAAACCCGTGACTATACCGGATGTGGTTGACCTCCCAGGTAAACAAGGCCTTGGCCCGGGCGACCGGGTTGTTCAGGCCTCGGGTCACTTTACGGACCACCGCCATGACTGAGGGAGCGTCCGTGTTGACGCCTTGGTGATATTCGTAGCTTCGGTTGGTAAACAGCCGGTATAAGGCAGAGTGGACCTGGTACGGTGCGATGTGCCGCGGAAAGTGGTAGGCGATGGCCCGGGAGACGTCGACATAGTGAAGTACGAGGATCTTGGTCTGATGTGCACCGAGCTCGGCAAATCGAAACACACCGATGGTATTGCCGCTGCGGTCGAGCTGGGTTTCCGCCGGGTGCGTGCTGAGACCGATGAGCCGCACCCGGCTGTATGGGGTGGGCGGGGGCAACAGGATGACGCGGGCTACCACGTTCAATGCGGGCCGACGACTTGGATTGGTGACGCGAACCGTTTCCCGGAAGCTGTAGCGTGCCGGCAGGCTGGTGAATTCGCTGGTAACCGGCGCTGCCTGGACTGCGCCCACCGGTAACGGAGCACCCAGACAGCCGAGGAGCGCTGAGATCGCTATACCACTTGCTCGCCTCATCGCACATGCCTCCCACCAAAAAGGCGGCCTGCACGGCCGCCTTGCTCTGCCCGCGGCCTTATCAGCGGATTTTCTCCACTTCATTGCGAATATCTTCCAATTTGACATAACGGTCACAGGCGTTCTCCAATTCGGAAGAAATCATCCCGCGCGTACCCACACCCACGATTTCCTTGCCCTTGGAGCGCAATAGCTCAACCGCCCGCTCAAAGTCACCGTCTCCACTCATCAATATGGCGATCTCGTAGCGATCCGCCGTATTGAACATGTCGATCACGATCTCAATATCCAGGTTGGCGCGGCGAATGACCGCGTTGGAGTTTTGGTCCAGAGTCTCCTTAATCGATTTTTCGCGAATCGTAAAGCCGAGATGCCGCAGCGCGGTCAAGAAATCGCGCTGACTGTTATCGGGAGGCACCTGCACTCCCGTGTAGTAAAACGCGTTATACATCTCATGCCCGCGGGTGAAGTACTCAATCACCCGAGCAAAATCAAGGTGCCAGCCGAGGAGCCGCTGGGCATAAAACATGTTGGCCCCGTCGACAAAAATGGCAACTCGTTCATTTTGGTAGCTCACGCTGTCCTCCCAATTGAACATGGCATTAATTCATCATCTTCATGGTACACAAAACGGAGGCGCCATGCCATAGTTTTGTCTTCTGGTTTACCCGGAAAGTGATTTCCATATTCCTGTTCGGAGTCAAGCAGGGATTTTGTGGGGGTATGCCGTAATTCTCCATGATGGACGGTAACAGGGAGGTGAAGATACGGCTATCCGACAACAAAAGGGCTTGCCGCTGTACCTGCAGCTGAAGCAGATGATTCAGGCCCAAATCGCCTCCGGGGCCATGCATCCTGGGGATCGCGTCCCGTCGGAGCGGGAGCTTTCGGATCGGTTTGGCATGAGCCGCATGACGGCCAGGCAAGCCTTACTGGAACTGGTTCGAGAGGGTCTGTTATACCGCGAACAGGGAAGAGGAACCTTTGTCGCCCATCACAAGATCAACCAGGGGCTGCTAGGGGTGACCTCGTTCACCGAGGACATGTTGGCACGCGGGATAGCGCCGGCGTCGGTCGGTCTGGAGCAAATGTTGGAATTGGCCTCGCCGGAGGCTCGGGAACGTCTGCAACTCGACTTGGGGGCGACGGTGGTGCGGCTGTTGCGACTGCGTTTGGGCGACAACCGACCGATGGCCCTGGAGGAAGCCATCTTGCCGGCGGATTTGGTTCCCGGCCTGGAAAAGGTGTCGCTGAACGGAACCTTTTCGCTTTACGCCTATCTGAGGGAACGCGGTATTTTGTTCAAACACGCGCATCAAACGCTGGAAGCCGTACTGGCGGATGCCGCCCAGGCAGATCCGCTGGGCGTTAAGGCGGGAGCCCCTTTGCTATTGCTAGAACGGATTTCGTTCGACGGGGACGGCCGGCCGCTAGAATTCGTCCGCGCCCACTACCGTGCTGACCGCTTTAAATTTTTTGTTGACCTGAGTCAGTTGTAGCCGTCGCTTGCACCGATCTTCAGACAAAAACCGCATTTGGGGACGTAACAGAGGTGGCATTGGAACATGCAGATATACATCGTGGATGACGCCCTAGGCGCGGCGGAACTTTCTGCCCAGCTGATCATGGAAGCCGTGGTAGACGAGGGCGCTCGCAATTTGGGGTTCGCCACCGGACAGACTATGGTGCCGGTCTACGAGAAATTAATCAAACTGGTTGCGCGCGGCAATGTGGACATGTCCCGCGCGGCTTGGCGGACGTTCAATTTGGACGAATACGTAGGCCTTTCCGGCCAACACCCAGGCAGCTTTCGCTACTTCATGGAGCACCATCTCTTTCAGCCGCTGAATTTGGAGCCTGGGCAGACGCATTTCTTAAACGGTTTGGCCCAGGATTTGGAAGCCGAATGCTTACGCTACGAGAACGTCCTGCACGCCCATCCGCTTGACCTGCAAGTCCTGGGGTTAGGGATCAACGGACACATCGGGTTCAACGAGCCCGGGACGCCGTGGGACAGCCGAACTCATCGCGTTCGCCTTTCGGCCGCAACCAAATCGCAGAACCGCGACAGCTTTCCGGGCGCTATGCCGCAAGAGGCGCTCACCATGGGCATCCGCTCCATCGCCGATGCCACCCGTATTTTGTTGGTAGCGATTGGCGGGCATAAGGCGGAGGCGGTTTACCGGGCGGCGGGTGGTGCGAAGACGGTCGATTGTCCGGCCTCCGCCCTGCAAGACCATCCCCACGTCCGTCTGGTCGTCGACCGCGCGGCGGCCCAACTGCTCTTGAGCGACGGGCAAAGCGGCGCCCATGCCGAGGTGATTCACGTGCGGCCTGCAATGGGAGGGGGGTGAGGCAGACGAGTTCGAGCATCGTGATGGGAGTGGACGCCGGCGGCAGCAAAACCAAGGCGGTTTTGGCCAATGCCGGCGGGGTGTTGAGCGAAGGCCTGGCCGGACCCGGTAACCATCAGGGACCAGGAGGATTTGACGCAGCGATGACGGAAATCCGGCGAGCGATGGAGGTCTGCTTGACCGCCGCCGGCTTTGGCCTGGAAGACGTTGCTTACACGGTCCTCGGCGTGGCCGGGGCAGATTTCCCGGAAGACTATGCGCGCATCAACAACGCTCTGTCCTCGTGGTTCGGCGGCCGACCCTTCGCGGTGGTCAACGATGCGGAGATTGCCCTCCTGGCTGGAAGCCCGACGGGAGTTGGGGTTGTCACCGTGTTAGGCACCGCGACCAATGTGTTCGGCATCAACTCGGCGGGAGAGCGGATGGGGATTGGCGGCTTGGGGTTTCCCTTCGGGGACTTGGGAGGGGCCGTCGACCTGGTTCCCCGGATCCTGCACTGTGCCTTTCGCAGTGCCGAAGGGCGAGGACCACAAACCCGGTTGGAGTCGGAGGTTTTGCAAGCGTTGGGTTTGCCCGACATCCAAGCGCTCCGGCGTCGGATGTATTTCTCCGGCCGTCCTGAAGACTACCATATTTTGGCGCCACTGGTGTTTTCAGTCGCACAGGAGGGAGATCTGGTTGCCCAGGATCTCCTGATTGAGATGGGCACCAAGGCGGGAGAAAGCGCGGGAGCGTGCGCGCGCGGTTTGGAGATGGCCAAAGGCCCCGTCGAAATGGTGCTTTCGGGCTCGATATGGGCGGGGCCGGGGCCTTATTTGGTCGATGGGTTTACCCTCGGCGTACATCGGTATGCACCCGCCGCCGTGTTGCGGGCGTCGCCACTCGAGCCGGTGGTGGGGGCGATTCGTCTGGCTTGGCAACGCTTGCACGAGTCCGTCAGCTGGGAGCAGGCGCTTTCGGCCCTGCAGCTATTGGTGGGTACGCCGGAGCCGACCGGATAGGAGTCAAGGCGGCTGGACGGACGCCGTCGGCGCCTTGGCTGGATCGGATGCCAGCCCTGACCGGCTAAAGAGGGAGTTTCCCCCGTTTTCGCTCCCAGCCCGGGGGGCGCATCAGCGCCACCGCCCGGTCCGCCCGGCCAAGGCACCCGCGGACGACGGCCAACGCCTGGTAATAGTCCTTGTAGCGAAAGCTGGAAATCCCTCCGCGGAATAACTCGTATTGCGAAGTGATGGTCAGCCAGTCCTCAAATACGTCGCTGACGTCAACATACGTGTCGGGCTCAAACTCGGCCATGTCCTCCCAATTCTCGGCAAAATAGATGCGGTTGACCCCGTGAGCGGGCAACGGGCGACGAATACCGTCGAGTGCGGCCAAAAAGACGGCGCGCACCGTGTTGGTGTGGGTGCGGGCATGATCGTCGTGGATCGACCGCCGGGGATGAGTAATGATTATGTCCGGCCTTTCCTCACGAATGACGTCGGCGATGGCTAGCGCGACCTCTTCATTGGCCAGCAGTTCGGCGTCTTTATAGGGCAAAAATCGGGCCTTGGCGCCAAGTCCGTCGGCAACCGTCTTTGCCTCCGCGACTTTTTGCTGAGCATAGGTTTCGGGACTTAGCCGGGGATGGCCTTTTTCCCCGGGAGTGCAGTGCAGGAAGGTGGCGCTGTGTTGAGCCCGGGTATAGGCTAAGATGACGGCGCCGCAACTGAATTCCATGTCGGCGGCATGTGCCCCGACCGCTAAAATGTGCATGATTTACCTCAGAACTTTCGTCACAATGATAAACCGTCGAAAGACCGTGAAACCCGCCGACCGGTAGAGGTGACCGGCGGGGGATTTTTCCCCCGTCCACAGGAACCACGACACATGGCATTGTTGCCGCTTTTGTTCTTCCAATGTCAGATGCAGCAAGGCCTTGCCCAGTCCGCGGCCGCGCTGGCTGTTGGCCACGCCGAAGGGACCGAACCGGTCAAAGCTCCGGTCGTAGGCGCCGAAGACGGTGAAACCGAGGATGTTGGCACCGTTCCGGCAGATGCTGATTTGACTGGCGGGCACGTTGCGGATTAGCGCTTCCCGGATGGCCCGTGTCCAATCGCCGTAAAATTCTCGTTCGCAAAATTGCAGCAAAGGCACATAATATGGCGGCGTGATGGTCTCGAAGGTTACCCCTTCGCTCTCGCGCCGGGCGACCAACTGGCGCACGTCATCCGGCATCACGTAGTCGACCAAGCTCAGCTCCATGGCCACACAGGGATAGAGCGTTCGGTAGCCTTGGCTAGCAAAGAACGCGGTGGCGCCTGGATACCCCGCTTCATCAATTCCCGGTACCACGTACGACGGGGCGTAGGACGAGAACTCTACGTGATGATGCCCGTTTTCCTTCAACCAGGCCTCGGCCCGCCCCAACAACTGGCCCGCGACTCCGCGCCGACGATACGCGGAGTCCACGGCCAGGGCGGTAATCCATCCCGTGTCCGGCTCTAGATCGAAGCCGAGGGGAACCTTGCGCAACATTGCCTGCGTAAAACCGATCACGCGGTCGTTGTCGACGGCAACCAGGGTGCCGCTGGGGTCAAAGTTCGGGTCGAGCAGAAATTTGTGATAGAAAGTGGGGGCGTCAAGGAGATCGTGGATCAAGACGCGATTCCACAAGGCAACGATATTGGCTTCATCACCGCCGCGGTACGGGCGTATGGTAATCCTCATCCCAGTGCGCGGGAAACCGCAGCCTCTTACCGGGTAGCGACCTCTCCGTTCCCGCTCCTCCTTTGGTAGTTGCTCTGATGCTAAGCAATAACGTTGAGCATTGAACATAAAGCCGCTGCCAAATGCCCGCCAGTCCCCAGCTTGCCGTTTGGCCAGCAACACAGTACCATAGTATCATGAAAGCGCATATTCGGTTCGCCGCCCGCCATATTCCGCTCGGGATCGCCGTGACCTTGCTCGGGGCGGTGGCGGTCGGTTGCGGAACGCAGGCGGGGATTCATTCGGCCCATGCCACACACGGCAAGCAGCTCCGGGCCGAACTGATGAAGGCGATGTCATCTTGGCAAGAGACGTCCTCCCAAGTGGTCGACGTGGTGCGGCAAGCCGGACATCCCGTGCGTCAGCTCAGGTTAAACCTGGTCAGTGCCTCTCATCCCCAGCGGTATGCGTTGACCGTTAATCAAGACGGGCATCGGACGCTGACTATAGTCGATGATGGGCGCAGCACGGTTTCCTATACGGCGGGCAGTAGCCATTACCAGGTGCTGAGTTCCCTTCCGCCATCGTCCAACGGCCTGCGGCTGATGGGTATCGAGCTGCCGACTTTGCTGGCTTCCAGCACCGTGCACAGCGTGAAGGTGATCAGCGATAATCGAGCGGTGGTGGCAATGACCACTCCTTTGCCCAATGGCGCGGTTGCCCGCGCCGAACTGTGGTACAATCCGGTCCAGAACTTGCCCCTGGCCTTTTCCGCCCGCTGGCCGGGCGGAAACATTCAAGAAACGATAAAGCGCTTTGCGGTTAATCCGGCTTTGAGTTCTCGGGTGTTTCACTTCCGGCCCCCTTCCGGGGTCACCCCGCAAGTGGTGCTGTCGCAAACGCAAACCGATTTGAAACTGGCTCAGCATAGCGTGCAGTTTCCCATCGTCCTTCCCCCCACCGCCGCCAACGTGACGCTGGACAATGTTTCGGTGGGAAGGGCCAAACACGCGGCGGGGAACGCCGGCACGGTGGTGGTTCTCACCTATACGGCACCTGACGGCACCTACCTCCTGGTGACCGAACGCAGCTTGCAAAAGAAAACTCAGGCCCCCCCGGGGGTGAGCTTGGCAACCGAGAACTTCGGCGACCTGACCGTCGCTATTGGTGTCATGCCGCCGTTTTCCGAAGATTTCGCCAGCTTTAATGTGAAGTCGACCGAAATCTGGGTGCAAGGACAAGCCAGTGCTGTGCAAAACCTGCTCAACGCATGGGGCAGCACTGTCTCCTCTTCGGGAACCTAACTATCGAGCAACAAGGCCTCCTCAGTTGACCCGGGTCGTGCCTAGCCCAGCACGGACTTGAGCGGGAGCGCCGCCAAGAAACCTGATTTGGCCGCATTTCCCGTGGCGAACACAGTGCCATTGATGACGACCGGCCCGTAGGCGTTGAGCCAGGGTGCAATTTTCGTCTGCTTAATGATCGCCCCGGTTTTAGCCGAGAGACTGTAGAGCATACCGTGGGCGTTAAGGGCCAGCACGTGGCCGTCGATCCAGACTGGCGGCCGAGTGACCGGTTCGCGCAGATTGTCTTCCCACAGCAGTCGGCCGGTCTGGGCCGAAAGGGCCTCAAAATTCCCGTTCAACGCGTTGCCCGCATACAGGCGATTGCCGTGCAGCATGGGTGTTCCGGTTTCTTTAAAGGGCGGGTTGGCCCCCTGAGCCAGGGTGTGGCTCCAGACAATCTTTCCCGTCTTCGCCGAAAGGCCGAAAATCTTGGCGAAATGCCGGGGACTAAACCGCGAGATGCCGGGATGGCCGACGAGGGCCGCGGTGAACAGCATGCCGTGATCAAAGACCAATGGGGTATCGTCGACGCCTCCAGTGGCCTTGGGAATCGGGCTCTTCCATATGACGTGATGGGAAAGCCGGTTGATTGCCACCACCTGCAACGGACCCGCCCCACCCAGAAAAATTCGGTGGCCGACCAAGCGCGGGCTCGAGCGACTGACGTAGACTCCGGTGTGTACCCGCCACAGCAAGTGGCCCGTCTTGGCGTCGAGCACATCTAGGTGCCGTCCTCCGGTGGCGAGAAAAACCCGTCCCCCGGCCACCGTCACTGGGGCCTGGTCGGCGTATGCAGTAGGGTAATGCCACAAGAGCTGACCAGTTGTGGCGTTGTACGCGAACAGGCCGGAGGGGCCGGTTCCGCGCTTGATTCCCGGTGTCGTCGCCGGGAAGGAGGTGAGCGATGAGAATTTCGCGTTGCCCTCACAAATGAACACCCGATTGTGGGCCACAATCGGTTCGGAGAACGTGGAATTAGGGATGGTGTCGGTCCACAGAACATGGCCGTTTTGGGGGTCGATGGCCCATAGAGAACCGGGGTGACCAGCGGATCCCAGGCCCCCGGCAACATATGTGATATTGTTCACCACCGGCGCGTCACTGTTGGCCAGACTGGGCAACTGAACCAAGTAGTTGGGGCCTCGGCGCGGGGCGGAAACGATGAAGCTGTCGTTGTTCACCGTACTGCGATGATCTTGAGGCCACGCGGTCGGCGTCTGGCCGACCGGACCGGTGGCAAGTTCGTAAACCGAAACCGCTGGCCCTTGGCCGCGCAACAGCAAGTAGCCGAACCCCGACAAAGCCAAAAGCGCCGCCGCGATACTGGCCCAGGTGCGGCGGTGCAATGTCCTGCCCGGCAATTGACGACCTGGAATCGCCATGATTTTCCCCCTCAACCTTACAATTTAGCTAGTGCATCTGCCAAACAATGCTGCGAAGTAAAATGAGTGGTAAAGCTTTTTCTAAATATATTGCACAAAAGTAGTTCCGAAACACCGGGTGATCTAGACAACCCTCTGCTAATATATCCGATAATGAGGCGGTCCCGCCACTGTCTAGTTCGGCGGCGCTGTACATTATTGCCCGGTGTAGACCAATCGCTTGTTCGCCCCAGCGGTTGACGACTTGAATCTCCCCGCCCCCAAAGGGGACATCCTGCACGAACCACGGTGGCTGATGAGACCCTGGGAGTAAGCCTCCTGACTCGCCACCGCGTATCCCGCTAGCGATTTGCCGGGATTCAGCCAGACCCCGGCTTAACCCTGTCGAAGGGGGAGGGGGGTGTAGCTTATCTTTGTGAGGAGATAACTGCCATATCTGGTAATACTTGGCGACTAGGGGACTTTGCCTGCCAATTTCTATGACGCCTTCTTACCAGCGAGACTTGTCGCAAACCGCGGCTGCCAATAAATGCTTATACAGGGCAAAATCGCCAGCGAACATGTGTTGGCGCAACGCCTCCCGAAATCTCGCTATCGTCGCCCGCAGGGCGGCGTGAACGACCCCCCCGCTGTACCTGATGATGGGACCTATGCGAGAGGAGCGTTACCCCATGCGGAATGCGGAATTGCCTGAGGAAGTTCGGACCGTCGTGACCAAGAAGCGCTCGCGCTCTTGAATCGATTGCCTTCGAACCTCACGACTGAGATCACCAGAGGCGATATTGATGGATTTAGTTCAACGGTTCGCCACATACCGCTTGATTGCTGTTTATTTGTATGCGGATCGCTACAAGACTCGTCCCTCTAGAAGAGCCACACCCAAAGGACAGATCTGCTGGAGTCACAACGGATCGACGGTAAGCCTCGGTTGGTCATGCAAAAGTACTGGGACCATGCGGAACACGTGGTAGCCCAGTTGGCAGGCAAGCCTCCCTAACCCCAAAGCGTGCGGGTGGCCGAATACGCAGGCAGTCAAGCGTTGTTTCGCATCGGCGAGCGTCTGGGGTTGGTGGTTCTGATTGATGCGGTGGCGACTAAGGACGCGCGCAGAAATAACTTGAACGAAAGCCAGATAGTGCCAGCCGAGTGACGGCGGTTGGTCCATGGTTAGAGGTAACTTCGCGGCAATCAGAGGGTAGATCGGACATGCGAGGCCGCTGAGAACGCCAACTGCGGAGCCAAGGCGCGGTGAGCGTTTAGACGAAGCGTTAGCTCGCCTTCTGGCCCGCCGAGAGTGCGAGTTATCGCGCCGACAGCAAAGCCTGGCCGGTGCGGGAATAAGAGCCGACCTGGCATCGATGGTGGATGTTGGCCCCCCCATTTTGGTGTGGTTAGGTGTACAATATCCCAGTTGGGCAGTGGCCAAGGGTACCGGCGTGTCGAGGGTCCGCCCTTGACCCCGAAAGGGACGCCTCGGGGGCTGGCTGACGCAACCCGCAATGCTAGCGCCCTCCCGTGGTGAGCCAGGTGTGGGCGGGTAGGTTTTGGCGGCGTCAGTACCAAATAGGTGCAGGCAATGATATATTGCGATCAAACTGGGGTAGCCGGTGGCCCGGAGCTCTGGCGTGACGGATGGTAATTCTAGGGCGTAGGATTTTGGAGGGACGCTAATCGATATGGCAGGTAAGTATCCGGTATTATGGTTCATGGGTTTATCGGCGGCGGGCAAATCGACTTTGAGCTCCGGGTTGGAAGAACTGCTGGGCAGCTTGGGCTGGCCGGTCACCCGATTGGATGCCGACGACTTGCGACAAGGGCTCAACTATGGCTTGGGTTATAGCGAAAGAGACCGCGAAGAAAACATTCGCCGGGCGGCACACGTTGCCGAGTTGCTTTCCGAGCACACTACAGTGTTGACCGCGTTTATCACTCCTTATGCCGAGATGCGTACGATTGTGCGCGATATTTTGCCCGAGGCGGTGATCATATATGTCAGGTGTCCGGTCGAGGAGTGCATGCGGCGAGATCCGAAAGGTCTTTATCGCCGGGCACTTTCCGGGGCCATCGGAACGTTTACGGGGATCTCGGATACGTTCGAGGAACCCGAAGATGCGGACGTGACCGTTGACACTAGCCAGATAAGCGTTGATCAGGCGCTGACATCGGTCATTGATTACTGCCAACAAAAGGGATTTTGGGAGCGGCCACTGCGACCAGAACTGCATCTGCGACTGGACGCCGACGTCTTTCAGCGGCTGACCGAGATGGCGGTGGCAGCGGACCTGAAGGGGCCGTCGGAATACCTGACCATGCTGGCTGGAGAGGTCACCCAGGCAAAGCCGACCCGATCCGCCCAGGGAGACGAGGAAGAGGACGAGGCCGTCCCCTCCCGGCTCCGCCAGTTGGGCTACATCGATTAGTTTAGTACAGAAGAGGAGAAATCGCGATGACCAATCCGCCCCATGGAGGAACCCTGGTGGGTCGTGTGGGGAAGCCGTCGGACATCGAGAACGAATGGCCTACGGTTCACCTGTCGTCGATGGCGGCCTCCGATCTGGAGAATATATCTCTGGGAGTTTTGAGCCCGTTGACGGGATTCATGGGCAAGGCCGAGGTGCTTTCGGTATTGGGGCGCGGTCGGCTGCTTACCGGATTGCCGTGGACGGTGCCGATTTTATTGGACGTGGAACCCGAGGCGCAGGGGACCTACACCAATGGGCAGCGGGTCGTCTTGGAGTGGCGCGGCCAATCGGTCGGCTGGATGCAGGTCGAAGAGGTATTTCACTTGGACTGGGCCCGGGTGAGTCGTTCACTGTACGGCACCGACTCTCCCGGGCACCCGGGAGTCTCTATGGTGCGCCGGCAGAGCGGCGAGTATTTGGCTGGCCCGGTTTACGCATTGAACACGAGACCGATGCCGCTCCGGATTACTCCAAAAGCAGCGCGCGAGGAGTTTGCTCGCCGCGGCTGGCAGACCGTGGCCGCCTTTCAAACTCGCAACGTTCCCCACATAGGGCATGAATTCGCTCAGCGGACGGCGCTCAATTTGGTTGACGGTCTGTTCATCAACCCGGTCCTGGGCAAGAAAAAACCGGGCGACTTTCGCGACGAAGTGATTGTAGACAGTTACCGAACGCTGATGCGGCACTATTATCCACCCGAAATGGTGGCATTGGGCACGATTTGGTACGAGATGCGGTATGGTGGGCCGAAGGAAGCGATTCACCACGCGATTATGCGTAAAAACATGGGATGCACCCACTTTATCGTCGGTCGCGACCATGCCGGGGTGGGGGATTACTACGACCCTTACGCGGCCCACCGGATTTTTGACCGTTATCCCGACTTGGGCATTGAGCCTATCCGCCTAGGCGCCTTCGTCTATTGCCGGCGCTGCGGGTCGGTGGTAGGTGACCGAACCTGCCCCCATGAGTCGGAAAAGATCCGCTTCAGCGGGACGTTGATGCGCCACTCCCTGCAAAACGAGCCCGAACGCTTGGCCCATCTCTTGCGACCGGAAGTTTTGCGCCAGCTGCACGAACACGACCATCTCTATCACGAAGACGAGTCCGACCTGGAGGCTCCCGGCGAAGGCTGAAGCACGCCTCCGCGGGGAGAGCGCGGGACGGCATGCGCTTGGTTTAGGTTGCCTCACCCATTGTCAACCGGGAAGTGTGGCGGTTGCTTAGCGGTCAACCACCCCGGCCTGAAGGTGGAAGCTTCTTAATGCAGGCTCCGTAGTCTTCCGGTTATGGTTGTCCAGCCCTCGTGGGCCGGGATCTCGGGAGCGAGCCCACGTGTTTGCCGTTCTTGGGGTGCAGACCCCTGGGGTGCTTTCCCAGCCCCAGGCTCTCTGGGGTTCCGTTAAACGCAAGCTCGGGGTAGAGCTATCCTTCCCCCTGCGGGGACTTCCGAGGGTCGTCCCCCTGCGGGGATTTCCGAGGGTCATCCCCCTGCGGGGACTTCCGAGGGTCGTGCGGATTGACGATCCGACCCCTCAGAACAACGGCGAGGAGAGACTTTGGTTTG
>JAJZXC010000071.1 GCA_021846365.1 Bacillota bacterium
CAAAGTCTGATGGGGGACACCGCGTACGGCGGCATGCCCACCCGGAAAGCCGTCGCCGCCCAGTACCCAGACGTCGCCCTCGAAGCGCCGGTCCCTCCGGCGGGGAGTCGACCGGGATGTTTTAGCACGAGTTCAAAGTGTTTTAAAACCGTTTTCGGGACGGTGGGGTCGTCTTGGTTTTTGGCTTGTGTGGGGGAGCGAGCCGAGTTCGCTCCCCCTTTTTCGAAACCCTACGTGTGGTGTACCATGAATTAGGAAACATTCGTGCTCTAATAAGGGGTGATGCTCATGGCTGACTTCTTGGGGATCGTCATTGATCAGTCTCTACTAAACAAAGACTTTATCAACCACATGGATGTCGTAGCCAGACGACAGGTTGGTGCGTGGGGTTTTCTGTTGGTGTCTGTCCCAAAACAGGAAATGCACACACGGATTGCTGCGCTTCAACAGAGCATGGTTGACATCAAGGAAGGAGGCTGGTACGCCCACTTCTTTCGGGATGACGAACTCATCGTCGTGTATCAAGATCGTGTCTTTCATACGACCGTCGACCCGGAAACCTGGAGTCCCAGCATTCAGCACGGATTGAACAACGGGATTCCACGGGAACAGTTAGATTTCACGCCACGAACCAGGACGGATGCATGGGCATATTTTGATGACGCAACGGACGGGGGCGGGTCGTCGTAAAGAGCGGCGAATTTAGGACCTGCGCGTGTCGACGGTGGTGACCGTCATAGGGTGCGGCTAGTCAAGCCGGTAAAGCCGATGCGCTGGCCCTGCGCGTGCCTGCACAACGGATCCATTGCCTCCGCGCGCTTAACCACCGCGACGTAAGATCCCAGCGGCCCGGTTGATGACCGACGATTGCTTCACAACATCAATGATCCGCATACGGGGGCGTTAGTACATTAGTACTCGTCCCCGATCCACCCATTTTGATCGAATATCCCTGTCTCGATAAATGGCGCCGATCAACACGCAACGTTCCGGCTTTGTTCAGCATCAGAATCCGTTGATCCATCATAAAATCCGCATACCCAAAATAATGAAACCCCGCAAAATCCTGGGACGTCAAATCCTGGGACGTCAGGACGGATTCCCCGAAACCCTTACGCTGAGCCGATTTCCGGATTTTCAATCCTGGGACGGATTTTGCGTTCGTGACAAAAATGCCGTGGCCAAGACAAAAAATGCAGGAGAGCGTATACCCTCCTGCCCACACTCCTCTCGATCATGGTCGAATTGATTACTCTTTAAGTTTGGTAAGGAGCTCGCCCGGTGACTCTGTCGAAAACCTCAGGTAAAAGAAAATCATGGCATCATGACCCAAGGCTTGGGCCACACGTTGCAGGGTTCCTATGGTAGGATTAGCGCCTGGCCGCTCCCATTTTTGGATGGCCTGGTATGTCACTCCGAGGCGTGTCGCCAATTCCCCCTGCGTCAAACCCGCCGCTTCGCGGGCCTGCCGGACCCACATGGGTACCATGATGCGCAGATCGGGCACCACCCATATAATGTCGTCGGCATCCGAGGTGTCTGGGACCTCCGGCACCGGATCACCTCGATCCAGCAGGGCGGCCAATACACCACTCAAGGCGTCTTGTGCCTGATGGACGGCGTCCTCCCGATCAGAACCATACGTCAGCACATTATCCCAGGGTGGCAGACCTTGCACGAACCAGACATTCTCGTCTGCCCAGCATCGTAAAGGCACGCGTTCCACCATTCATCATTCCTCCTTCGCTTCCCGCATAATGCCCCGAACTAACCCGAGCGGCAAATCGCGGGATCCATGGACAGGCACCGGAATGGGCCGATGCCCGTCCTTGACCATGATGAAATGTGAGCCGTGAATCCGATCGACGACCCATCCCCGCTCTTGCAAGTATTGGACCAACGCTTTGCCGTTCATGAGAACAGTATACAACCTAAAAGGTGCAGCGTCAAACGTCCGGCACACCCACAAAGGCTCACACGTGGAGCGATGGCGTCTTCGCCGAAACCCCAGTCCTGAGCCACATTCGAGTGTTCACAGAGTTTATGCAGTAGATGTCGTATCGTCGATTTCATCCGCTCGTGGGGATGTCGTGGGGATGGCCGAGTCCCCTGGCACAGCGCGGTCCCCCACTAACCAAGCGTCCAACCGATCCGCGGCGTCCGCCTGCATGTTGGGGAGCACATGCGCGTAGAGTTGCAACGTAATCGCAATCGACGCGTGGCCCAGCCGTTCGCTGACCACTTTCACCGGTACCCCTTGCGCCAGCCAGGTCGTAGCCATCGCATGGCGGTTATGTAACCGGTAGCATAATCGCCATACCCACGCGACATTGTTATTGCTAGCCAACGAGCATCCCAAGGTCGTCAGCGAACGGCTGGGCCATGCCAGTGTGACCATTACCCTTAACATTTATTCGCACGTGCTGCCGACCATGCAGGTAGCGGCCACCCAACAGATTGCGAAACTGCTGTTCGCGGAAGAAGACAAAAGAGCAGAGGAAGCACCGACGGAGTCTGGAGAGGAGCCGAAAGCGGACGACGCCAATCCGCACACCATAGGCACACACCCTGCAAAAACACCCAAGGAGGAGGAAATTGCCGAAGGCTGAAAGGCTTACGTAGCAAGGGATTGAGTGGTGCGCCCGGCAGGACTTGAACCTGCGACCTCTTGATTCGTAGTCAAGCGCTCTATCCGCTGAGCTACGGGCGCAGTGGCGGAGGGAGTGGGATTCGAACCCACGCTAGGTTTTCACCTACTAACGGTTTAGCAAACCGTCCTCTTCGACCAGCTTGAGTATCCCTCCACGAGGGCACTCGTTATCCTATCACAGACTCCCCGGTTGAGGCAAGTTGCCGTTCACCCTGGTACACTTAAGGTCAAATGGCGGAGGGGACAGGACTCGAACCTGCAAGCCCAAAGGGCGGTGGTTTTCAAGACCACTGCGTTACCAGTTACGCTACCCCTCCTCGTCGCCCTTAATTATTTTAACCGATAACTTCACCTGGTGCCACCAAATCCTCATCGCTCTATGGGCTCTGACACGTTATTGGGCTCTTCGATCAGAGGCTCGCATCCAGACGTCACCGAGCGAAGGTTCCAGCCATCTCGCCGATAACGTCTCTCTCGTCAGCTACCAAATCTTCCCGGATTCGGCTAAACCCGACAATGACGTGAGCGAAGCTTGCGCGGCCACCGTCACCCGGATGCGTCAGGGCTCGCGCCCGGGCGAGCTTCCAAGAACACACCGATACCCCGGAGATCCAGACCAGGACTCTATCGGCGATAAGGCTCCCTCAGGCGCTGCGGAACAACTTGACGGGCACAAATTCGTTATGGTTCAGCACTTCGCTGGCTGTCACACGACCGTCAGCCACCCGCCGCAGCATATCCATCAACATATTGCCTCCCTCATCGATTGATATCTGCTGGTTCAACACGGTGGAAAAGTCGAGGTCGAAGTGCTCGGCCATGGTCATGGCCGTTTGCGGGTTGGCGGTAAGCTTAATCACCGGCATCAGCGGGTTGCCGATGATGTTGCCTTGACCGGTGGACACCACGCAAAGCACCGATCCGGATGCCGCAAACAGGGTAAGCACCTCGGCGGCCGCACTGGAAGTGTTCATGAACCAGAGCCCTTTATGGGGAGGCGCTTCAGCGCTCTCCAGAACGCCGTCAATCATAGACCGGCCGATCTTGGTGATGTTCCCGCAGGCCTTTTCCTCGATGGTGGTGAGGCCGCCGAACAGGTTGGCCTGGTTGGGCTGCGAACCCAGCAGGTTGGCCTTCTGGTCAGCGATGAACCCCACGTATTCGTTGTAAATCCGCCAAAACTTTGCCTGCTGATCGCCGGTCTTGATGCGATCGGCCACAAGATGCTCGACACCGGTAAGTTCCGAAGTTTCCCCGAAAAGAACGGTCGATCCGGCAGCCAGTGCCCGCTCCACTACCTTTCCCACGATGGGGTTGGAAGCCAATCCGCTGGTGGGATCCGACTCGGTGCATTTGGTGGAGAGTGTGATGTCCGTCAGGCTAGCCTGCTGGCGCTTCATTTCGCTGGCCAAGTATACGAACTCCTGGGCTTTGCGGGCTACCTGCTCGGTGGTGGCCAGATCGCCGACCCGCCGGATAGTAAAACGGGCCACCGGTTTGCCGGTCGCTTCGATGCCGGAGGCGATTCGATCCACCCACACCGGTTCAATGCCAATTACGATTACGGCGGCGACATTAGGGTTGCAACCAGCCCCGGTCATGGTCCGAAAGAAGAGCTCCAGATCCTGGCCGAATTGGAGATCCCCATAGGGATGCCTGAGGTCTAAGGTTCCTTGGATTATATGGGACACGTTTTCGGCGACTCGGTTAGAGATTCCTTCTACCGGCAATAGTAACACGTGATTGCGTATGCCGACGGTGCCATCCGGTCGGCGGTAGCCCTTGAAAGTATATTCGCTCGTCACGACCACCTCAAGCTTTTCATATTGTGCGTGTGGACATGCTCCCCCGGTTGGATGGTTTGTATGGCCGCGCCCACCGGTTGGCCGTAGATAATGATCGGCTGCCCAGCGGAAACGGTCTTGACCGCTATCTTGTGGCCCAACGGGATGTCCTCCGAGGCATCCAGTTCGATGAGGGTATAGTCGGTCAGGACGAGACCGTGGGCCTTTTCACCGGCCTTGATGTCCTTAATGGCTATCCCGGTGTGATCCTGTTTGGTGTGAAGGAGCAGGTTTGGTTCCAAATCCTTCCCTCCTGTCTTCGTCTGCGGATATTATGGCCTTTCTCCGACCAGCCATCCCTCTTATCCGCAATCGGTCAGCTGCGAGCGGGACAACTTTCCTCCCGCCGCCAAAAAGGGGGCGTTTCGAGCCGTCGCAACGGTTGTGCGGCTGACAAAATGACCGCGCTTGAAACGGTAAGCGCAACCCACTGGGTGCGACTGATGGGCAATACTTGAAGGCTTTGGTTCCGATCAGGGCAAGTGCTTGTTTTGGCCTAACCGACCTCAGTACTACCGGCGGAGAGCCCTGGGACGGGTGAAATTTAGCCCGGATGGCGGGCAACCCATCCGGGTGTGCAAGGTCATTCGGCCAAAAACTTATACCGCTGGTATTGGCATCCTCTAGCACCTATACGGCGATTTGGGGAAGATCCTGAGGCTTCAATCAAATGTACCCACAGGGTGTGCATAATTTGTGGATAGACTCCTGAAAATCCTGTGGACGATGGTGCGGTTCAAATGCGTCCCGCGTTCATATAGGGTTTCAGCGCTTCCGGAATCCGAATCTGGCCGTCGGCGGTCTGGAAGTTCTCCAAGATAGCTGCCAGGGTGCGACCAATGGCGAGCGCACTTCCATTCAAGGTGTGGACAAACTCCGTCTTGCGCAAGCCCTGGCAACGATAGCGAATCTCCGCTCGGCGCGCTTGGTAATCCGTCATGTTGCTGATGGAGGAAATCTCGACGTAGCGCCCATAGCTTGGCATCCAAACTTCCAAATCATAGGTCAGAGCCTGGGAGAATCCCATGTCGCCGCCGCACAAGAGCATGGTGCGAAATGGCAACCCAAGATCTTCCAATACCGATTCGGCGTCACGACGCATTTCCTCGGTCGCCGCTTCTGATCTGTCCGGGTGGACAAACTGCACCAGCTCCACCTTTTCAAACTGATGCTGGCGAATGATTCCCCGTGTATCGCGCCCCGCCGCACCGGCTTCGAAGCGAAAACACGATGTCGCCGCCACGTACTTTATCGGCAACTCAGCCTCGGCCAAAATCTCGCCCCGGTGCATATTGGTTAAGGGGACCTCGGCGGTGGGAATCAAGAATAGTTCGGCCGGCTCCACGCGAAACACGTCGTTCTCGAATTTCGGAAACTGCCCGGTTCCATATAGGGCGTCACGGTTGGCCAGAAAGGGCGGCAATACTTCTTGGTATCCGCGCGCCGCCGCGTGGTCGAGCATAAAATTGCTCAACGCGCGAGCAAGCCGGGCACCTAGACCCTTGGACAGCGAAAACCGTGCCCCCGCCAGTTTATGAGCCCGCTCAAAATCCAGGATCCCCAGGCGCTCGCCCATCGTCCAGTGCGGAATCGGCTCGAAGCTGAACATGGTTGGCTGCCCATGATGATACACGGTGAGGTTGGCCTCGGAGTCAGCACCGGGCGGAACCTTAGTCAGCGGCGTATTGGGGGTTTCCATCAAGAGCTCGTGCAGGTGTTGATTAATTGCCGTGATGCGATCTTCCATCGCCTGAATGTCCGAGCCGACGTGCCGCATTTCCTGGATTTTTTGCTCGGCGTCCTCGCCATTTCGCTTGTGACGAGCTATTTGCTGGGAAACCCGATTTCTCAACGCCTTAAGATTCTCCAGGTCTACCAACAGCTTTCTTCGCTCCCCATCCACCGTTACAATCTGATCTACCGGATAGCTGCCTCCCTTGATCGCCAACCGTTCCTTGACTTCTTCCGGGTGCTCGCGAATCCGCCGAACATCCAACATCCTATGATCCTCCCGAATTTCCGAGCTATTTCTCGATCGGCCGCAGCCTCAGCCATCAACGGAGCAGTGCTTCCCGCCAAGATTGCCAGTGTTCTTGGTTCCAGTCAGCCCACAGCAGGGTATTTTTGCGCCCAACTCTCGTTGCCACCCTCAAATTGGCCATCTCTTTCGCGAACAGTATGATGGACGGCGGCCCCGGCTCACAACCCCCAGCCGTAAATCTCTCCCCCATCGAACGGCCCAGCTGTTCAGATTCGCGGCAGGGTGGGCCTCGCCGCCCTTTTGCCTTACCCGCATTTGCCGCAGACAAAGCTCGCGGCACCGTTCGCCGCGAGCTCGAGGGATCTTTAGGAGAGCATAGCCGAACAATTCTTCACCTTCGTGATGAAATATTCGTGCATGCGCTTGTCCTCCGTTAATTCTGGATGAAATGCGCTGACCAGATACGGCCCTGCTTCGGCCATGACCACCTGACCGTCCACGCTGGCGAGAGCGGTCACTCCGAGCCCAATGCGCCGAATCCTGGGTGCCCGAATAAATACGGCCGGAAAAGGGCGATCCCCCAGCACCGGCACCTGAAGCGGCACCTCGAACGATGAAACCTGTCGTCCCCAGGCATTACGGTCCGCCGTCATGTCGACCAGACCCAGCCTTGCCGGCGACGGTCCGATCACCTCCGCGGCCATGAGAATAAGGCCGGCGCAGGTCCCCCAAATCGGCAATCCTCCGGCTGCAGCGCGCTCCCGCACCGCGTCCACCAGCCCGTACTCTTGCATCAACATGCCGATGGTAGTGCTTTCTCCACCTGGGATAACCAGGCCGGCTACACCTTCAAGATCGCGCGGCCGGCGCACGATCACCAGTTCCACGCCGAGGGCCTGGAACTTCGCCCCGTGCTCCCGCACATCGCCTTGAATCGCAATGATACCAAGTTTCATCAATAACCCCGGTCCTGCATGCGATCCGCCGGCGTAAGCGTGCTCATCTCCAAGCCCGGCATGGCTTCCCCGATATCTTCGGACACCTCGGCGATAACTGCCGCATCCTGATAGTGCAGCGTCGCGCGGACAATGGCACGCGCCATCGCGGCCGGGTTGGCCGACTTGAAGATTCCCGATCCTACAAATATGCCGTCGGCGCCCAGTTGCATCATCAAGGCAGCGTCGGCCGGGCTGGCCACGCCACCCGCACTGAAGTTGACCACGGGCAGCCGCCCCAGCATCTTCACTTCTTTGACCAGGGTCAACGGTGCCCGGAGTTCCTTGGCCATATCGGCCAGCTCGGCAGTCGGCGTGCCGACCACCCGGCGGATTTGACCGGTCACCGCGCGCAGGTGCCGAACCGCCTCGACGACATTCCCGGTCCCCGGTTCGCCCTTGGTGCGAATCATCGCCGCGCCCTCGGCGATCCGACGCAACGCCTCTCCCAGGTCACGGGCGCCACAGACGAAGGGCACTTTAAAACTCCATTTATCAATGTGGAATTGTTCGTCGGCGGGAGTCAACACTTCACTTTCGTCGATATAGTCAACCTCCAACGCCTCCAGCACCTGGGCTTCCACGAAGTGGCCGATTCTAACCTTGGCCATCACCGGGATGGATACCGCTCGCATTATCTCCTTGACCTTTTTCGGATCGGCCATGCGCGCGACGCCGCCCGCCTGGCGAATATCGGCCGGAACCCGTTCAAGCGCCATCACCGCCACCGCGCCCGCCTTTTCGGCGATGACCGCCTGCTCGGCCGTGGTCACATCCATGATCACGCCGCCCTTAAGCATTTCGGCCAGTCCAGACTTGACTTTAAAGGTGCCGACCTCTCTCTCCGCCATTTTTCTCTCCCCTCTCTGTATTCAAAGCCCGGTTAGGAATCCTGGTCGCTGCGAGTGTCCTCTTCCGGGGCGACCAAGGCAAACGCGGATACCTGTTGACCCCCGTCCAACTGCATGACCTTAACTCCGTGCGACAGCCTGCCCTGGTGCGAAACATCGGCTACCGACATCCGGATCAGCGTCCCTTCCGTCGAGATGACCATGAATTCTTCCTGGCCATAGACGGGGGTGATGCCTGTGATTTTACCCGTCTTTGCCGTCGCGCGCATACCCAAAACGCCGTGCCCGCCGCGCTGGATAACCCGAAATTGGTCTGTCCGCGTCCGTTTGCCATAGCCATACTCGGACAGAATCAAAAGATCCGGCTGATCAACCACGGTGGCCAGCGAGACGACCCGATCCTCAGCATCTATCCGAATACCCTTGACCCCATGGGCAGACCGACCCATGGGACGAACATTGGCCTCTTTAAAACGAATGATTTGTCCCTTGGACGTAGCTAACAGCACATCCGCCGTGCCGCGGGTGCGCTGAACCCCGATCAACTCGTCCCCTTCTTCTAGGCTTATGGCGATGATTCCGCCTCCGCGCCACGAGGTGTACTCGGCCAGCGAAGTGCGTTTGGCGGTGCCATTGGCGGTAGCAAACACCCAAAATTCTTCCGAGTCGGCCACCTCCGGCCGAAAGGTCTCCACCGCCGCGATCCGCTCGCCTGACTCCAATGGCAACAGATTAACCACGGCCACCCCTTTGGCTTGCCGACTGGCTTCGGGGATTTCGTGCACCTTGACCCGGTAAATGCGGCCTCGGTTGGTGAAAAAGCACACATAATCGTGTGTGCTGGCTATAAAAAGATGGGCCAGAAAATCGTCTTCGCGAACATGGCCGCCGGTAATGCCCCGCCCGCCGCGGCGCTGTGCACGGTAAGCTCCGGTGGCAATGCGTTTAATGTATCCGCGGTGGGTAATGGTCACCACCATGTCCTCTTCGGGGATGAGGTCTTCTTCGTTGATGTCCCCCAACGCGGCCCCGATTTTCGTCTTGCGGTCATCGCCGTACTTCTCTCTAACGTAAGCCAGGTCCTCTTTGATCATAGCGTAGATCAGCTGCACATCGGCTAAAATTCCGCTCAAGCGTTCGATTTCCTGCAAAATGGCCTGATATTCTTGTTCGATCTTTTCGCGTTCCAAGGCTGTGAGCCGCTGCAAGCGCATGTCCAAAATGGCGTCAGCCTGGAGTTTGGACAATCCGAACCGCTCCATTAGGCCTTCGCGGGCGGCATCGACGGATGGTGAGCGGCGAATCAGCTGGATGACTTCGTCGAGAAACTGCAGGGCAATGCGCAGCCCCTCTAAAATGTGAGCGCGTGCGCGCGCCCGCTCCAACTCGTACTGCGTACGCCGGGTAAGAATGATCTGACGATGGTCGATGAAGTGATGCAACAATTCGCGCAGCGTCAACACCATGGGCCGGTTTTGCACCAAGGCCAGCAAAATGATGCCAAACGTCTGCTGCATGGCCGTGTACTTGTACAGTTGGTTTAACACGACCTTGGCTACGGCGTCCCGCTTCAACTCGATGACGACTCGGACCCCCTCGCGGTCCGACTCATCACGCAAATCGCTAATGCCTTCGATTTTCCGGTCATGCACCAGGTCGGCAATGCGTTCCAGCAGCCGTGCCTTGTTAACCTGGTACGGCAGTTCGCTGACCACGATGCGGGAGCGACCTTGGGTAGTCTCTTCTATGTGGGCAATGGCGCGAATGGTAATAATCCCGCGCCCGGTGGTATAGGCACGGCGGATTCCCTCGCGCCCCATGATCATGGCGCCGGTAGGGAAGTCGGGACCGGCTATAAAGCGCATCAAATCTTCCGCGGAGGCGTCCGGGTGGTCAATCATATAGGCGGCAGCATCCGCCACCTCACGAAGATTGTGCGGCGGAATATTGGTCGCCATGCCCACCGCAATCCCCGCCGCGCCGTTGATGAGCAGATTGGGGATTCTGGCCGGCAGCACCAACGGCTCTTTTTCGGTTTCGTCGAAGTTGGCACCGAAATCCACCGTGTTCTTGTCGATGTCGACCAGCATTTCCATCGCGATGGGCGCCAACCGCACCTCGGTGTACCGCATGGCGGCCGGTGCATCGCCGTCCATCGACCCAAAATTGCCATGACCGTCGACCAACGGATAGCGAATGGCAAAATCTTGAGCCAGGCGGACCATCGCGTCGTAAACCGCCACGTCTCCGTGCGGGTGGTACTTGCCGATCACGTCGCCGACCACGCGCGCCGACTTCTTATGCGCCTGATTGGGTGTATTGCTGAGCTCGTTCATCGAAAACAAGATACGGCGATGGACCGGCTTCAATCCGTCACGCACATCGGGCAAGGCACGGCTGACGATTACGCTCATCGCATAGTCGATGTACGAGCGCTTCATTTCGTCTTCAATGTCGACCGGTTTGATGGTACCGATGTCCGCCATGTGCAATCCCTCGTTTCAGTTATCCCACGGTATCCAGATTGCGAACTTGGTGGGCATTTTCTTGAATAAAGTCGCGGCGGGATTCCACCCGGTCGCCCATGAGTACGGTGAAAATCCAGTCGGCCTGAACGGCGTCCTCTAGGGTTACCTGCAGCAACGTCCTCGCCTCGGGGTCCATGGTGGTGGCCCAGAGTTGTTCAGCATCCATTTCGCCGAGTCCTTTGTAACGCTGAATCTTGATCCCATCTCGGCCCCATTGCTCCAGCAGCCTTTCCATCGCATGTTCATCGTACACATACTGTTGCTGCTTCCCTTTCTTGGCCAAAAACAGAGGAGGCTGAGCAATGTAGACGTATCCGGCCTCGATTAGCGGACGCATATAACGATAGAAAAAGGTCAAGAGCAAGGTTCGAATATGCGATCCGTCGACGTCGGCGTCGGTCATGATCACAATCCGATGATACCGTGCGTTATCCAAGGTAAATTCCTGGTCGATACCCGTCCCGACGGCCGTAATCATGGCACGAATTTCTTCATTGGCCAAAATCTTGTCAAGCCGGGCCCTTTCCACGTTGAGGATCTTTCCGCGCAACGGCAAAATAGCCTGGTAAAGGCGATTTCTGCCCTGTTTAGCCGATCCTCCGGCCGAATCCCCCTCGACCAAATAGAGCTCTGATTCGGCCGGGTCTTTGCTCGTGCAATCGGTCAGCTTGCCGGGCAAGGTAGACGACTCCAGCGCGTTCTTGCGGCGCACGAGCTCACGCGCCTTGCGAGCCGCTTCGCGGGCACGGGCGGCGGAAATCGCCTTTTCCAGAATCCGCTTGGCGACCGCCGGATTTTCCTCGAAAAATGTCGACAATCCTTCGCCGACCACAATCTCGGTAAGGCCCCTAATTTCTGAATTGCCTAGCTTAGTCTTGGTCTGACCCTCGAATTGCGGTTCGGAAAGCTTTAGGGAACAAATGGCGGTCATGCCCTCGCGGACGTCCTCGCCCCCCAAATTGCTGTCTTGCTCTTTGAGAATGCCCAAGCGTCGGGCATAATCGTTGCACACTTTGGTCAACGCCGCCTTAAATCCGGCTTCATGGGTGCCTCCCTCGGCGGTGTGGATGGTGTTGGCAAACGTAAACAAACCGGTGTCGGTGTAGCTGTCGTTATATTGGATGGCGACGTCAAAAGCCACCCCATCGCGGCGGGCGCTAAACGCAATCGGCTTGGCATGCAGCACCTCGCGGTTCAAATTCAAATACTGGACAAACGACACCACGCCGCCGTCATATTGATAACGCACCTCGCGTCCAGTGGCCTCTTCGGTTAAGGAGAGGTATACCCCGGCGTTGAGAAATGCCTGCTCGCGAAGCTGATTGGACAAAGTATCAAATTGAAAGCGAGTCTCTTCGAAAATCGTCGGATCGGGGAAAAACACGACCTCGAAGCCGGTAGTATCCGAGGGGCCGACCTTGGTTAAGCCATCAACCGGCTTGCCCTGACGGTAATGCTGCACGTACAGTTGGCCCCCGTAGCGGTCATAGGCGGTTAACGATTCCGACAAGGCGTTGACCACTGACAAACCCACGCCGTGCAGCCCCCCGGAAACTTTGTACCCCCCTCCGCCGAACTTGCCGCCGGCATGCAAAATGGTCAGCACCACCTCTAGGGTGGGAATCCCCACCTTGGGATGAATGCCCACCGGAATGCCGCGGCCGTTGTCTCTAATCCCTATCTTGCCATCGCGAAAAAGGGTCATGTTGATCTGGTCACAGGCACCAGCTAATGCCTCGTCAATCGAATTATCGACAATCTCATAGACTAGATGGTGCAAGCCTTGAACGCCCGTGGAGCCGATGTACATGCCGGGTCGCTTACGCACCGCTTCCAGTCCTTCGAGGACTTGAATATGGCTTTCCGTATAATCTGACGTTTGCTCCGGCGTCACCATCGGTCGTCCTCCCTAAACACGCGATGAGACCCAACAGGGCCCATTTCTTCTAGTATAGCATAGGCCGTGGGGAGATTATGGAGCTAGCTTTAAGGCCTGATTCCGGTGAGCGCAACTTGCTCATCGCGGACGCTCGCGACGGACTAAGGTCATGGCGGATATTGGAGAACAAATCACCGCGTCTTCAGTGATGATAAGCGACTTGGCCTGGTGAAGATTGCCGTATACGCGGTCCATTGCCCGCAGACGATCAAAGAACTGTCTGGTATCCTCTGACCGCGCGAGGACTTGCCGATCCAAAATAGCGACGATGGTGCTATTAAAGACCATCACATCACGGCCCGCGTGCAGATACATGCTCGACCCCCGTGGCGAGCGGGCTAACCTGCCCGGCCGGCGGCCGGCTTGAAGTCTGGGACGGGCACAACCATCCCTGCGCCGACTTTAGCTCTGCACCGCAGGCCGGGTTCAGGTGCGCGTTGGCATATGATATTGGCAACTTGAGCAGAGCCGATACCCGTTTAGAGTAGGGCTCTGGCACTGGGCGCAACGCGCGTACCCGGTTTGCACCCAATGTTCCACCGCACGCAAATATTTATCCCGGACCCGTTCAAGCAGCTCTGTGAGGTCGGTGTCGGCCGCAAGCGGGGGCGACAGGCGGTAACCCAAGCCGGGTTCGCTGCGTTTGGTGTAAGCCGGATTTTCTTCGCCAGCAAAGGCCTGCGGCCAGACTTCGATGCGCAGCTGCGGCCGGCGTACGATGCCGTCGGTCAGGGTGGCTATCCGTTCGCAGATTTGGGGTTGCCAATAGCTTATCTCCTGGGCCCAAACCCCGGCAGGTACGGCGATTACCACCCGATCACGGTCGATGCTGACAAGTCGGGTGTGACGACTCAAATACTCCCCAACCACGTCAGGCCAGCGATTTCTGACCACATAGTACCACTGGGCGCGGTGCCAGTGTCGTTGTTCCGCTTCCCGGGCCAAAATTGCCCCCAGCATAGTCGG
>JAJZXC010000072.1 GCA_021846365.1 Bacillota bacterium
ACAAAATGCTTCTCCACGGCATCTTCTCGTGGTTTTTCAGGCGATAAATGGCGTCCTTTTTCATCGTCGTGATCTTTTGGAATTCACTCCGGTACAAACTATTGACACTGTTCAGCAGCAAAAGAGGCAGCATAATCATGAGCGTCAAAATTTCCGCTACCCCGTATCCGTCTTGTTTCGCGAATCCCGCCTTCCGGATGATGGAATTCAGTTTGAAGGTTCCCATGACCTCGAAGATAATGGCGTTGATCGAATACTGGTGTTCATCGAGCAGCTTTTTAATCTCAGTAGCATTTTCCCGCATGATAACACTCCGTTTTTGGTTGATTTGGCATGCACCTTAATTATACCCAAAACCCAGTATTCATGCGGGTTTTGCGCCCTTTTAAGCCATAAGATTTGTTGTGATTTCGAGGTGCGAAAGTCAAGTCGATAATATATTCGCCGAGTCCACCTCTAGCCATGAAGCCGAAATTTTATCAGGATGCGCCGTAAAACTCCGCCGTTCAGGGCGGAGATATCCCCGGCTTTGGGGTAGGTTTGGGGATTTCCTACGGTCATAAGGCGTTGCCGCCAGGCTAATCTTTTGCTAAAATATGTATGTTCGCTCTTTGACAACTGGATACGTTCGTGCGGTTGTCTCCCGCAATTCGTAGGGGACGTAAAATGTATCGCGTCGTCATGACAAGACGTTAAAACATGCGAACTGTCATGGCCACTAAAAAGGTGGCATTAGAATCTGACGTGTAGAACTCATATCGCCGTCCCGTTCCCCTTAAAAGGACGTTAAGGCGTAGTCCGGCTGAACCCCGGGAAATTGCTGGTGGGATAAACGGTGGCAAGTCGGGAGGATCGCTCCCAGGGTCTCACGACCCGCGACGCAGCCACGGTGGTTTCCCCAGAATCTCCGCCCTTTAGGGCGGGGAGGTTCAATACGCTAAGGGTTGGAGGCGATAGGAATGCCGCCGGCGAGTCGGGGCCGAGGCACTCGGGATGACATCCTAGCCATTTTGAAGGCCAATCGAGAGTTGGGCCCGGAGTTTGACGAACATACAGCCGACCAACTTCTGGACATGATGGAAAGTTCGCGGCCCAGCGAGGCTTCGCCGCGGACCTTGGAAAAGATGCCGAAGGGTCTCGCGCCGTGGGAAGTCTTCGTCTGGGAACGAAACCAACGGCGACTCGACCGTGAGCAGCGACGACTCGACCGCCACCAGCGGCGGCTTGATCATGGGCTTTCTCCCGTCCTGGTCATGGTGCTATCCATTCCCTTGCTGGCGGTGGCCGGCAAAGTGGCGGGTACGTTCGGGGTGATCGCGGTGCTGGGCTTCGCCTTCGTCATCTTGACCCAGAGACATTAAGCCGGGGAGCGATTTGCACCAGGCCCGGTGCCGTTGTCGGACCGCCTGCTTAGGGGTGCCTGTCCGGGGACATCGGGCGGGTGAAGTGGAGTCGGGCAGTGCTCCGGCCGGCGATTCTAATCACGGCGAAAGCAGGAAAACGGCAAGCAGCCGGTGCTCGAAAGGCACGGTCACGTTGCCCGCCTCGAACGGGCACGGGGACTTTTCCGGCAGAACATCGCCTGGCAACGTTAAGCGGCCCCCAACGGGCAATCAGCAACCGGTGCGATTGTCGGTATTGCATCTGTCGGTGAGGCGAAATCGCCGGCCAAAGCAGCGAATCCAGGCCAGGACTTGATCAACCCTAGCGGTTCGATTTAGGAGGCGTGCGATGTTGTCAAACTTGGTAATTCGGGACGGCCTCAGCCAATGACGACCATTGACGATAGTTTTTGGCAAGCGTGTGTGTCCGTTCCCTCTGCCCTGAAACCGCAGTGGACACCCGCTCAGCTGAACGAATGCGCTCTGCCGGCGATCCGCTCGCCCGACGCGGCCGTGCGTTGGCCGGCCAGCGCCTGGAACGCCGTCCGTTACCTGCTGTTCTTGGATTCGCTCTGGCAAGAGCGGCTTGAGGACTGGAACTGGTCCGCATGCCAGTCTTGGTTGGATACTGAGGGGATACCGGTCATCGACCCGTGGCCGTTGGCCGTGTTGGCGCATCCCCCCTACACGCCGGATGATGCCGTAGATCGCTTTTCCGAATTGCTCCATCACCCGGTCACTCCGGGACCTGTACTCTGGGCCTATGCTTCATGGCGTTGGGTTCGATCACAGGGACGGCTTGCCGTCGTACCGCACCCAGAGCTCGACGCTTACCGCGACCCGAAGTGGCCCTTGGCCTTGGCTCGCCTTCTGGCCCGGGTGGCGTCAACCGTTCGCGATGAGCGGCAGGATCCCCCACATTTCATTTCGGCGCTCGCCATGTTAAGCCAAGATGCCCCGCCCTCCCAAGACAACGACGCGACCGCCTTCCCCGCCCGCTATCCCTACGCGTTGGTGGCCGAATGGCGGAAAACGACCGCGATGATCCCTGAGCCTGCCCCCACCGGGCCAGCAGAACAATTGCGATTCGATTAGCCGATCCAGGATGATGGTAAGAGGGCAGGTCTTTTCCGAGCGCGCGCACTGCTGAGCCGGAACAGGCGTCTTGAGGCCGATCGGCAAGCCATTCCGGCGAGGACAGTGGTCATGGCAGGATTGAGATGAATGACGACATTGTCAACTGAATAAGGATATTTTAATATTTTGATGAGGTGAGATCGTTGTATGAGGAAGAAGCCGAGTTGTTTCGCACCCTGGGCGACCCTATTCGCTTGCACATTTTGGCCCTGTTGAAGATCCGCGAGGCTTGCGTCTGCGAATTGGCCGCCGCGTTGCCGGTTAGTCAGCCCGCCATATCCCAGCATCTGCGGCGGCTGCGGCAAGCGGGCTTGGTCCGTGAACGCCGGCAAAAATATTGGAGTTACTACCGCATCGCCATCGATGAACGGGTTCGCTGGATTGCACCTATTTTGGAGAAGCTCCCGATAGCGAGCGATGACGTGCAATGGCTCGAAACCCACGCGGTCGGCGTTGCCTGCGGGGGCGATGCCCGCGTCCCTCCGGACTGACCCCGGGTCGGGGCAGATAATTCGAGGATAGGGTTCAGATGCGTGGCACCATCTTTTCACAGGGCGGGATTTCGGGAGGATAACGGGCGCATGGCAGTAGCCTTGGCGGTTGGGTTGTTCGTGGTAGTCTTGGCTTTAGTCATCATTCAACCCAGGGGACTTTCGATCGGATGGACGGCTCTCGGTGGCGGAATCTTGGCGCTGGGATTGGGCATCGTATCCTGGGCCAACGTCGATGCCGTGGTGCATATAGTGTGGGATGCGACGCTTACCTTTGTCGCCATCATTCTCATCTCCTTAGTGCTCGACGCAATCGGATTCTTTCAGTGGGCAGCCCTGCACATGGCGCGACTTTCCCGGGGATCGGGCCTCAAACTGTTCTTGTTGCTGACGCTCCTGGGTGCCGGGGTGGCCATGTTTTTCGCCAACGATGGTGCCGCGCTAATCCTCACCCCGATTGTCTACGAACAAACCAAAGTCCTCAAGTTGGACTACCAAGCCACCTTGGCGTTGGTCATGGCTAGTGGCTTCATCGCTGACACCACCTCTCTGCCGCTGGTGGTTTCCAACTTGGTCAACATTGTCTCGGCCAATTTCTTTCATCTCGGATTCGCGTCGTTCGCCGTACGCATGGTACCGGTCGACCTGGTGGCGTTCCTGGCCAGCGTGCTAGCTTTGTATGTGCTGTATCGTCGAACGCTGCCCAAACAGGTTGAGGTGGCTTCCCTAGACAATCCCGCCTCAGCCATCCGCGATCCCAAGGTGTTTCGGGCCGCGTGGTGGATTCTTGCCTTCTTGCTAATGGGATATTTCGCCAGTCAGGCACTCAACTGGCCGATTGCCGTGTTTGCCGGCCTGGCCAGCGTATCCTTGCTCGCCATGGCCCGGAAAAGCCCCGTGGTCCGCATCCGCCACGTCATCAAAGAGGCGCCTTGGAAGATCGTCGTCTTTTCCGTCGGCATGTACGTGGTCGTCTTTGGTCTGCGCAATGTGGGCTTAACGCACATCTTGAGCGAACTCCTGAGCAATGCCGCCGACCATGGGCCACTTGCCGCTACCATGAGCAGCGGGCTACTGGCCGCCGGCTTGTCGTCGGTGATGAACAACATGCCGTCGGTGATGATTAACGCGCTGTCCATTCACGACACCGGCGTCGCTTTGGGGCTGAAGACGGCGATGGCCTACGCCAATGTAGTCGGCTGCGACCTCGGCCCTAAAATCACGCCCATTGGTTCGCTGGCCACCTTGCTCTGGTTGCACGTGCTTGAGCGACGGGGGATTCGCATCACCTGGGGCTACTATTTTCGGGTCGGCATAATGATGACCGTCCCCGTCCTCTTAATCACCTTGGCCGCCCTATGGGCTTGGTCGGCGGTGGTAGCCTAGCACCTAAGACTGCGCCCAAGGGCAAACGCGCTAACCAGCCCAAGTCGACAGCGGCCGATGGCGCCAGAGATACGGCCCAGAACGAAGGGAGCTTGCCATGATGCCCGCATACCCGGCCTTCATCTTGGCGGCGGGATTGGTGGCCTGCTGGTTAATGGCCAACGCCGGCCGCTGGCTGGTGCTCGACCAAGCACCAATCCGCTCCGACGTCATCATCGTTCTGGGCGGCGGCCCCGTCCACCGGGTCCAAACGGCCGCCCAATTGTGCCAGCGCGGCTATGCTCCCAAGCTGCTGTTTACTGGCGGGTCTCCGTGCGGTGACCAAGAGAGTCAGGCGCAAACTATGGCCCGGCAAGCCGAACCTATGGGGATTGCACGCGCGGCAATGCTACTCGAAGATCGGTCGCTGTCCACCTTGGAAAACGCCCAGCGAACCTTGCCCGTGCTCTTGGAGCACAACATGACCACAGCGCTGATCGTCTCCTCCGACTACCACATGCGGCGTGTTGCCATGCTGTTTAATCGCGTGTACCGGGGCCACGGCATCCATCTGACCTACGTGGCGGCCAGCGACCCGGCATTTTCTCGCCCCCGCTGGTGGTCGACCGCCCCCAGTCGACGGCTCACCATATCCGAATACGCCAAGTTGTTAGTCAACTGGGCCAAGCTTCGCCGCTGACGCCCTTAATTCCCCCGCTCAACGCGAGGGGGAGGACGGCGCCTCAGCCCCCGCATACCGTTCAATCCTAATTTCTTCGCCCAATTGGTAGACCAGCACGGCATCGCCCGGTCCAATCCCGGAACGGGACAACACATCCCGGGGAATCTCGACCGTGCCATCCGCGGTGTGCACAATCCTCGGTACCGACATCTCCCTGCCCCTTTCTGCCCGGCGCAAACTGTTTGCGCGGGTCGACTTCGCCATTATAGGCAATGCAGGCCCTGAAGCCACGCAAAATCATCCGCCAGATTCTCCTCGCCAACGACACGCCGACGCGGCACAGCGTCAAACCACGGCGGATGGCATCTGTTCTTCCCGATGGGCGTCGGAGGGCGTCGTACGCTTTATGGCATTGGCCAAGCTGTGGACCAAGTCCACAAAGATCGGCGCCCACGGACTGGGCCGGGGCGCTTAGGGATCAGGATGTCATATTCCGCGCTCTGAGCCTACCGCGATCCGCTATTCAGCGGTGCGAGCCCGAACGCTTGATGAATGGCCAGCAAACTGCGCTTGGCGTCGGCGGCGGCCACGATGCACGAGATTTTGATTTCCGAGGTGCCAATCATTTGGATGTTCACGCCGGCGTCCGCCAAAGCCAGAAAGACCCGTGCGGCCACCCCGGGACGACCGAGCATGCCCGATCCCACCGCAGACACCTTGGCGATATCGGTGTCCACGATGAGGGCGGACCCCTTGAGCTCCACCAGGACCTCGCGAGCAATCGGTTCCGCTTTAGGCAGATCATCCAGGTGGACGGTAAAGGCAATATCATTCAGTTTCTGGTGGGAAAGGGATTGAATCACCAGGTCGACGTCGATACCGTGCTCAGCCAACCGCGAAAACAAGTGAGCCGCCACCCCGGGGGCATCCGGCACTCCCACCAACCCGATCTTGGCGACCTTGGTCGCCAAGGCCACCGCGGTTACCGGCGGATTATCCTGATTCTTTTCAACGATCAACGTACCCGGGGCGTCCTCGGCAAACGTCGACCGGGCATGGATCACGACCTTGTTGGTCCGTGCGTATTCTACCGCCCGCGTCTGCAGCACCTGAGCGCCCTGACTGGCCAATTCGACCATCTCATCGTAGCTCAGATGGTCCAAAGGCACAGCTGACGGCACGATCCGAGGATCGGCGGTGAATACACCGGCAACATCGGAGTATATTTCGCAGCGGTCAGCCTTGAGTGCCCCCGCCAACGCAATCGCGGTCAGGTCGGATCCGCCCCGACCGAGCGTGGTCACCGCCCCGCCTTCATCCACCCCTTGAAAGCCCGCCACCACCGGGGTGATTCCGTCAGCCAGGGCGGCCCGCAAGCGAGCCGGGTCGACGGCCAAGATGCGGGCTCGCCGGTGATGGCTATCGGTCAGGATCCCGGCCTCGCGGCCGGTGAACGACTGCGCGGTGATTCCCGTCCGCTGCAAGACCATGGCCAAAAGCGCCGTGCTCTGCACTTCCCCGGTTGCCATGAGAACATCCATTTCTCGCGCCGGCATCGCCGGATTAGCCTGCACGGCCAAGTTGACCAACTCATCCGTACGATCACCCATCGCTGACACCACGACCACCACCTGGTCCCCCGCGGCACGCACACTGCGGATTTTGTCGGCGACACGCTCCATGTGGTCCAGGGTGGCGACCGAGCTTCCTCCGAACTTTTGCACCAACAACATCGGTCAGCTGTCCTCCCTTTTAATCATCCCGTCGACTGATCGTTCGCCGGCTAGGCTCGCGGTACGGCCCGACGATAGCGCCGCTCTATGTGTTCGATGATGGGAATCAGGGGTGCCACCCGGTTAAACGAAGGGACCAGATAGACCCCTTGACACCGATTCGCCACCTGGTCAATCAATTCCACCGCCAAGGCGACCCCGATTTCTGCCGCACCCTGGCTTTCGCGCTCCAGACGGGATAAGATCCGCTCGGGCACGGTAATCCCCGGCACTTCATTATTCAAATATTGTGCCTGCCGCAAGGATACCAGGGGCATCACGCCCACCAGCAACGGGATCCCAATCGGCCCCGCGCCATCCAAAAATCGCTGCAGTTGCTCGACTTCATAAATCGGCTGAGTCATAACGAAATTTGCGCCGGCATCCAATTTCTGGCGCAAGCGGTCGAGTTCGTCGCTGAAGGAGACGGCATTCACATTCAGGCCCACGCCCACTTCAAAACCGGTCGGGCTGCCCAATTTCAATCCTACCGCGTCCACTCCTAGGTTCAAGGCTTGGGTCACTTTGACCAGCCCAATCGAGTCGAGGTCGTAGACGGCGGTAGCGGCGGCGTAATCGCCCAGGCCGGGCGGATCGCCGGTCAGACACAAGACGTTCTTGATGCCGAGAGTATAGGCCCCCAAAAGGTCACTCTGCAAGCCCATCAGATTGCGGTCACGGGTGGTAAAGTGCAAGATAGTGCTGATCGGCACTTCCTCCTGCACGATGCGGCAAGTGGCGGCGGCCGACAGCCGAACCCGGGCCATGGGGCTGTCGGCCACGTTAATCAGGTCAGCCCCCGCTTCTGCCATGCTGCGGGCCGCTTCCAAAAGGCGATGGACATTCACCCCGCGGGGAGGGTCGAGCTCAACACTGATCACAAATCCGCGTTCGGCCAATATCTCGCCGACGCCCCGGCCCACGTGGCGCAGCGAGGTCCGCTCCTCAGCCGCCATCTCGCCTTCTTCGCCAAGGGAGGTTCCCCCCCAATGGAGGTGGGCCCACGGCTCCGGCTGGCCGTGGGCCAGCATCCGGATATGCTCCGGACCGGTCCCGCAACATCCGCCGACCAACCCACAGCCGGACGCCTTGAGCGCCTGGGCCAGATTGGCGACATATTGCGGTCCCGCCGGATACAAGACCTGACCTCCGTGCCACTGCGGCTGCCCCGCGTTGGGAAAGGCGGCCAAGCCTATGCCGAGGCGCTCGGCGATCGGGGCCATCCGCAAAATCGCATCGAGCAAAGGAGACGGCCCGCTGCCGCAGTTCGCCCCCACCAACAGCGGCGGTCCGCCCGGCACGGACGCCATGGCTTCGGCCGCCATCTCCGGGGTAAGCCCATATAGCGTGGTTCCTTCGGGAGAAAAGGCGAAGGTTACAATGACCGGCGCCTGACTCTCCGCCCGAATCGCCTGCATCGCCGCCAGCACGGTGGGGATGTCCGACATCGTCTCCACAATAAAGGCATCGACCCCGCCGGCCATCAGTCCGGCTACCACTTCGCGATATGCCGCGAGGGCATCCTCGGGCCCCGTCCCCGTCACCACTGGCGAATCTACGGGCAGGGCCAGCGGTCCCACCGACCCCAGGATCCAGGCGTTTTCCCCGAAGATGTCGCGCGCATGACGGGCCAGTTGTGCCCCCCGCCGATTAATCTCGTAGGCGTCGTTATGCAGACCGAGCTGGGCCAATTTAGAGCGATTGGAGGCAAAGGTGTGCGTTTCCAACACGCGCGCCCCGGCCTTCAGGTATTCGAGATGCAGGTCAATCACGGCTTCCGGATGAGTTAGCGGCAGTCGTGGAATTTCACCCGCATCCCAACCCAAGCGGGAAAACTCGGTCCCCGCCGCCCCGTCGCCAATCAAGGTGCCATGGCGGCCAATGGCATCAACCAGATCGTCCATATCCCGCACGGCGGCCCGGTCCGAAGTACATCCGCACCGGGACCGCGCCACCTCCTTCCTGGCCACGCTGGGAGACAAAGGCTCGCCCCCCCAGCCATCAGCTTCCGCCTTTAGCGAGCCGCCAACTCCTGGCGCACTTCATGCACGGCCTCCATCATCAGGCGCAGTTTGGCTTCCGCCTCATCCCAGGTTCGCGTTTTCAGTCCACAATCGGGGTCGATGTACAAGCGGTCGACGGGGATCGTCTCCAGCGCCTTGTAGATTCCCTGCTTCACCGAGGCGACCGATTCTAGGCCGTGGGAATGCACGTCAACCACACCCAGTGCCAATTCCTTGCCAGCGGGCCAGGGAGAGCGGGCAATCAGTTCGAGCAGCTGAAAGCCCTGGTTGGCGGCCTCCAAGTCCAGTTGGTCCACCGGCAAGTCCAGCAACGCGGGATAAATGGTCTCGAAGTCGCCGTAGCAAATATGACTGATGGTATGTGCGTCAAGCCCGCTGGTCACCACCGTCATGGCTTCGATGGCCAGGTCCAGTTCTTCGGGTCGAGTCGAAATGGCCGGTTCGTCAATCTGAATATAGGTGGCACCCGCGGCGGCCAACGCCATCGCCTCTTCGTGCACGATGGCCGCTAAATCCCGCACCAGCGCACGGCGGTCAGGGTAAAAGGCGTTGAACGACCAATCGCAGATGGTGTAGGGCCCCGTCAGCATGCCCTTGACTGGTTTGTCGGTGAGCGCCTGGGCCGCTTTCCAGGCGTCCACGGTGAGGCCCCGGGCCGCGCCCACTTTACCCACCACGATGGGTTTACGGTAATAACGGTTGCCGTACGAGCGCACGGGCAAAGACTGCTCAAACCCCTGCCAATTTTCCGCAAAGTAGGCCACCATGTCGCCCCGCTCCATCTCCCCGTGCACCAAAATATCCAGGCCCAGATCTTCCTGCAGGCGGATCACCGCCTCGGTCGCCTGGCGCTCGGCGGCAGCCAACTGGTCGCGACTCCATTCCCCTCGTCGGAAGCGTGTTCTGGCTTCGATCAGCTGGGGAGGCTTGGGGAAACTTCCTACCGAAGTGGTCCGTAATACTGGCTGCATCTTAGCGTCCCTCGCTTTGCCTAGATGGGTTCGATCCCTCAAGCACTTCCCTTACGACAGCCAACTGACGCACTTTGGCTTCGGCCCGGTCGGGGGGCAGCAACTCCAATCCGCTGGTAGGATGCGCCACGACCCGTTCCGCGGACTGGCGGCGGAGGACGGGCTCCAACTGGCGGGCCAAGCTTTCCGGGTCCTCCAGGCGGACGTTGCGGGCGTCAATGACGCCCAGTCCCACCGTCCACGGCATGCGTTCCGCCGCCAGGACGGCGTAGACTTCGGGATCTGCCACGGCGTCCAAATAGACCGCTGACCAAGGCAGATTTGCCAACGGCTCCAGCCAGGAGTGAACCCGCGGACCCCAATACAGCGCAATGGACTGGGGTAACGAAGCCTCCGCCAGCAAGCTGCGGTAGACTTCGACGACCGATGGGATATCTACCTCCCGCTTTTGGGCCAGTTGCGGTTCATCCCACTGGACCTCGACGACTTTGGACCCGGCCAGCGACTCGCGCTCCATTTGGAGCACTTCGACCAGGTCTCGCCACAGGCGCTCAGCATCGTGATAACTTTGGTCTTCCGAAAGCGCCATAAAAGTGAACGGTCCCGGCAGCGCCACTTTGAGCGGCACTCGCGACTCATCGGCGGCTGCCTTGGTCCAGTAGCGCAGGGTGCCGCCTTGAAACGCCAACCGGCCGCGGATCACGGGATGGCGAAAGTAAAAGTTGTTGTCATAAAGGCGCAGCAAGCCTTCGGAATACAAATTATCCACATCGCGCACGATGGGGTCGAAGGCGTCGTTCCAACGAATTTGGCCGTCCGTTGTCAGATCGAGGCCCACCTCGGCAGCGAGGTTGAGCAAGCGACCGGTGACTTCGCGGTACGTCCGCTCCAGATCGCGGGGACCGCCTAGACCGCGGTCAAATCGCTGGATCTGCGTCCTCACGCTCGGCCCCGACCCGGCGGGAATCTTCGGGTACGACCCTTGCAGGGCAATTTTCATCGTTTTCCTCCACTCCGGTTGGTCTCGCTGGATTCCCTGGTGAGCCACGCAAAAAAAGGCACGCCCGGAAGAGGCGCCCTTATTCGCTCTCTTCTCATCTTGAAGAACCCTTCGGTTCTTCCGGAATTGGCACCCTCCACGTGCTGGTAGGGGTTGCCGGGCTTCATCGGGCCAGTCCCTCCGCCACTCTGGATAAGAAGGGAATCTATTCGATTACAATGACCATACCGTTCCGGTTCCGATTGGTCAAGTGCCTTCTCTCGGCGTACCTTGGCCAAAATATAGCTCAACGCCGCCAGGGAAACCCCGCTATTTGGGTGACTCTTCGCTCAAGTAATGGTAGCATTAATTGCAGTTGCATAATATGCGGAACAAAATGCTAGGAGAATATGCGGCAAGCGGGCGAGCTTGCCGAATTTTTGGCGTTGTACAATTGAATTGGGGAGGTAAGGATGGGCCACCATTTCCTCCATCAAGATCGGCGCCGTTACGATCCGCGGAAATTGCCGCGACTGGTTCAGTCTGCGCTGACATTGCTCTTGGTAACCTTCGCCGGCCTGACCTGCCTCATCGGGTGGTGGGCAGATTCCTCAGGCATCTCCACGGCGTCCGTCCTATACCGTGCCATTTTATTGGAAGTCATGCTTGTCTTTATTCTGGGCATGGTGGCCCGTCTATTACTATTGCGGTTTTTGATCTTTCCCCTTCATCACAAAGCAAATTATGATGATCTCACCGACCTTATGCGACCGGGCTCGTTTTGGGATCAGGCGGAGTCCGTCATTGAGCAAGCGGCTGCCGACGGGGTAGCCGTGGCCTTCGCCTTTTTGGACATCGACGACTTCAAGCAAGTCAACGACACCTACGGCCACGCCTCGGGGGACGCGGTATTGAAGACCTTTGGCCAATTGCTGGCTCAGAACGCCCGCTCGACGGATATCCTTGGTCGTCTGGGAGGCGAAGAATTCGGCTGGTTGATGCTCGGAGCCGATGATCGGGACGCCAGCGAAGCGGTATCGCGGGTATTAGAGATTTGTCAAAGCCTGTGTGTGGGCTCCATCCAGGGGTTCACCTTTTCGGCCGGCGTGACCAGCAAAAGGCCGGACGGCAACAAGGTCCCTCGCGCCTGGGACTTGGCCCGCAGAGCCGACGAGGGTCTCTATCAAGCCAAGGCCGACGGCAAGGCGCGCATTGTCGTCAGCCAGCCGCCAGATATGGTCGGCGCCTGATTCCACCCGGTTTGTTCGGTGGCCTTCATAGCCCAGCCTCACGCCAAATTGTCCCGCCAGGTAGTCACCGGTTCGGGGGCTCCCAAGGCAAATCCTTGCACCCATTCCACCCCCGCCCGCTGCAAGCGGTCAATCCAAGCCCGGTCTTCCACGCCCTCGGCCAAAACTCTCGCCCCCACCTGCTGGGCAGCCTGTACCCACCCGATGAGGACGTCATTCTGATGCCGGCAATAGGCACCGACGATCGAATAGTCCAATTTGACAATGGCCGGGCGTAGCCATTGCAGTCGATAACGGGTAGACCAGCCGGCTCCCGCATCGTCCATCGCCAACACGTAGTTCTTGTCTTTTAACCACGCCACCCCGGCCCGGCCCGCGCGGGTGCGGACAGCGGTTTCCGTCACCTCCCACACAATGCGGTCGGGAGTGCCGAATTGAGCTAGGGATTCCGCCTGACCCAGGTGTTCCGCGCTGATATTCAAGAACAGCTTGCCGGGAAGGTCTTTCCCAGTTTGCACGGCCAAGGTCAAGGCGAGCTTATCCAATTGATCGATCAGATGCTGCTCTGCCGCCGCCTGCCAGACCAAATTAGGGGGACAACCGTTGGGAAACCGAGTCAATGCCTCAAAGCCCAGGATCCGTCCTGTCATGGTAAAAATTGGTTGAAATACCGGTTTCAACCGACCTTGATCTAATGCGGCAGAAAGCGCCTCCCTGCGCTCATCGGTCACATTCACTCGCGTTCCTCCTCGGCATGATCAGTCATTGTATTAAAGCCATGAACACATGCCATGCTTGCCGTTTTACCTATTCTCTCACCAGAGGTGAACTCCTTCTTCCGGGTTCGACAAATTTCCCCAAGGCAATTCAGCCATTCACCTCACCGAACTGAATCGGGTCGGCACGGGGCGATGCGCCGGGATGTGGACTTGAGATGATACGATGCGGGAGTCATCCGTCTTCAGCATCGAAAACGGACAAAATCATCCATTATGTGCCAGGCGCCGTTGCCAAGCCAAATCGTGTCATTCGGGCCGGAAGAGGACAAAGGCGGGGGCGATCCGATGGCGGCAACCGAGCCGCGTACCAAAAGCCTGCCGGTTGCAGGCGACCGACGGGAACATCGGCCGGATACTAGGCTGTCAAGCTATAGCAGGCTCTTGGGTTAGCGCGTTTCTTGGGGGGGAACGAACGTGGCCTAGACGCGCACATCCTCAAGGCTGAGCAGCGAACTGCCCTCCCATCCGATGACCTTGGCCAAAATGGGATTCGCCACCGCTAACAGGCGCATGGGGTCGTCACGCGCATCTTCAATTGCGTTCCATGCTTGGTAGCGAAGAGCGCTCGGCCAGTTTAGCGATTTAACCCCTCCCAGTTGCTCGACAATCATGACCAAATCGTCTGTGGACAATCGTCCGATTAGCCGAATCAATTGATCGGCCAGTTCCGACGGCTTCATTCCAGCCATCCTTTCCTTATCATCATGCACCCATCTTGCGGCGTATTTCAGGGCTTCGACAGAGAGCGGAAGGATTCCTGCTTCGTCGGAGGCCATTCTCCATCACTTGGTACATAATAAATTCGGTTCTCCGCTGTTTAGGGTGGTGGGTAAATATTACTTAGAGGATCTGGTCCGGCCGGTATCGAATGAGTGAGGGCATCCACCCC
>JAJZXC010000073.1 GCA_021846365.1 Bacillota bacterium
AGGTCTTGGGCAGCGAGGCCGGCACCCGCTGACACAAGTGCCGTTCATACTCTCCGGTGCGATTTTTCAACTCGTCCTTACGGACAGTAATCCACGCCAATGGAATGGCGCGCCCATGGGCGCGAAGGTTCAGCGTGAGAATTTGGTCGACGCCATCGTTCGGTCCAGTCCAATCGAACGTCAGGAAAACGCGACTGGCGGTTCCTATCATGGTGCGAATAAGGTCGCCTTGGGCGACCTCTATATTGATCCGAAGGTTGCCGAGAAACCGGTCGACCCGTTTAATACAGTGTCTGGCCGTAGTCTGCTTGGCCATGGCCAAGTGGCGGCCCATCTTGGCAATCCCTAGCAACGGCTCATACCACAAGGCCCACACCAGCGCGGCCAAGGTTTTGCGCTGCGAGAGCCGCAGTGTGCCGTTATTCACCAAGAACTGGGTAATCGATTCGAGGCTAACCATGATAACTGACCTCCTCATAACTCAGCGGGAAATGCTGAGAGGAAGATCTTCGACGTTGGCCGGAAAACTCCTTTACCCAGACAATGCCGACTCTTCATCACATAGAGAAAATAAAACCGGGGATAGATCAAGGTCAAATTCCCATAGAAAACCCCCCTCAGGTCCGACGGGTCTATGTTCTCCTTTCAGCAGGAGCTAATTATGTCCATAAATGGCAGTCCCCAGGTTCTGAGCAATCTATCCATGTATTTTTTAATATCTCTCGCAGGCGAAACGTCAGACGCACAACGGTGGTGTTGTAGGCAACTGTTGACACTAGCGCTAGCACTAATCGGCCGGACTCAGAGGCGGTGTCAGGGCAACCGGGTGAATACGCTATGGCGGAATGCACACCACTCGCCGCAAATGGATCTCAGAGCATGAAGACATAACCCTTCATGCTCTGACCTGTGGCCCGGTGAGTTTCCTCAGTAAAGGGGCATCACCCCGGGCTCCGCAACCTGATTTTCTTGTGCGCGTGCTGTTCCACCTTTTTTGGCCAACATTGCCAACGCGATGACGGTCTTTTGAATTTCTGCCGTGCCCTCTTCGAACCGCTGCGCACGGGCATCGCGATAAATGCGTTCGATTTCGTAGCCCTGGAAGTATCCCATACCGCCAAAAATCTGCAGCGCCTTGTCGGTTACCCGTTGCAACATTTCGGAACCAAACAACTTAGCCATCGAGGCGTCTTCCGGTACCAATTGCCGCTGGTCCCACCGCCGTCCCGCCCACAAACACAGCTGGCGCGCGGCCTCAACGTCGGTCGCCATCTCGGCCAACCAAGTGCGGATAGTTTGGCGAGCCGCCAGCGGTTTGCCGAAGGTTACCCGCGTTTTCGCCCGTTCAATCGCCAAGTCGAGTGCTCGTTGCGCCAACCCCACACACGTCATCCCGATTCCCAACCTACTGGGATCCAGAAATCCGTGAAAGGCAACGTCGAGCCCCTCGCCCTCCTCGCCCAGTCGCAATGCCGTCGGCACCCGGCATTCTCGCAGGTAAAGATGGCCATGACCGGTTCCGGCCAAACCCATGCTGGGAGGCATCAACTCGATCGTCAACCCCGGTGCGTCGCGATGAACGAGCAGGGCCAAGGTGCCATCGTGCCCTCGGGTTCCCTCCAACCGGCCAAACAACAAAAAATAATCGGCGACATCGGCAAACGTGATCAACCACTTTTCCCCGTTGAGAACGTATTCGTCGCCTTCTCGGCGCGCGGCAGCCTGAATGTCGCTACCAGTACCGGCATTGGGTTCAGTAAGCGTAAAAGTTACAATATGCTCGCCTCGCACCAACGGCTTGACAAACCGTTCGATTTGTTCAGCGTTGGCGTGCGAGGCGGTTGGTCGCCACACGCCATTGAGGACGTGAACGATCATCCGCAGCGACCCGTGCATAGACGAAAATCTCTCTAGCAACGGCAGATACTGCTCCATCGAGAGTTCCATTCCGCCCCACGCCCGGGGTGCCGCCAAGCGTAGGAATCCCCGGTCCCTGAGCCCCTGCCACATCGCCGAGTCCACCCTGCCTTCGGCTTCGATTGCTTCCGCCCAGCGCACGGCCGGACCGGCCACAAACTGGTCCACCTCTTGCCGTAATCGGTCAAATGCTATGCTGTCCATGGCTCGCTTCTCCCTCATCCTTCACTTCGACGGACCCCTTGGTTCAGCTTGGGCTTAGCCGAAAAGCCTACTACCCTGCGCCGAGAGCCGATCATTTTACGCTAGATTCGAGGCCCGACGCCATTTCCTTGAGCACGTGTTTTTGGACCTTCCCGCTCGCCGTGCGCGGCAATTGGGCGACGATGCGGAGCGACTCCGGCCAGTAAATCTTGGCCATTCCTTTCTGTTCAAGAAAATGCACCAACTCTGCCAGAGTCGGCGGATCGTCCGGCACTTTCGGTACCACCATCGCACACGCCCGTTCACCGAGCCTCGGATCCGGCAGACCCACCACGCTCACCTCGGCGACCTTAGGAGCCTGCAGCAACAAAGCTTCGACCTCCACCACGGGAATCTTTTCGCCGCCGCGGTTAATAAGGTCACGCGCCCGCCCCATGATGCGTATGTATCCCTCGCCGTCCAAAACCGCCAAATCTCCTGTATCAAAAAAGCCGGCGGCATCGACCGCCGATTCGTACCATTGCGGACGATTCCAATAGGTGACAAACATTCCAGGGGTGTGCACCCGAAAGTGCCCGACGGTAGACTGAGGCACTGGCCTCTTTTCACTATCTACGACCGCCACCGTCATACCCCTCAGCGCACGTCCATCCGTGGTCCACTCCTTTTCCTTCGCGCCGGCCAACCCGGCTCCGGTGGCCAGGCCCGTCTCCGTTGACCCCCACGCTCGCACCACGCGCCGAGCCACCTTAGGAATTGCCCGCCTCACCACCGCGGGTGGGATATCCGACCCGGTAGCGACAAACAGGGACAAACCCGGTTCTCCCGGCTCGACGGCCAGGTCGGCTAAAAACGGAAGTGCCGCCTGGGTAAACCGCGCTTGGTACCGCGTAATGGCCTCGACCGCAGCAGTCGCGTTCCAGCGCGGCAAGTACACCCCCGTGGTTTCCAAGAACAGCGCCAAGAGCATCCCATAAAGAAAACCTGTTTGATGCGCCATCGGCGAAGGCACGAAAACCCGATCGTCGGCGGTCAACCGAAACCCGTCGACGTGGGCCCGTAACGCTTCCCACAAGGTCCGATGGGTATGCACAACCCCTTTCGGTTGGCCGGTCGTTCCCGAGGTAAACATCAACTCGGCCCACACATCCAGGCCACTCGATCCGGCTGACAGCAAATCCGTCGTCCGACCGACCTCACTCATCAGAACGTCGTCGCCGTCGCTATCTCCGGCTATGAATACCGCGCGCCGGAGATTTGGTGCCTCAACTCTGACCTCCTCGACAAGTCGCGGCCAGTCCTGACGGCCAAAGTTTTGAGGAACCACCAACAAGGGGCTCAGACTTTCGTTCAAGATGTAGGTCAGCTCGCGCACTCCAAATCCAGGCAACACCGGGCACACCACTGCACCACACTGCCACGCCGCCAGGGTCAATATCGGCAACTGCCACCAATTGGGCATTTGGAGCGTTACCACATCGCCAACGGTGACGTCCAACGCCGTCAATTGCCTCGCCGTTCGCCGCACAGCGCGCTCCAGCTGTTGGTAGGTAAGCATCTTTTCGTTGTTGCCGGTACCGATCACCGCAGGCCGGTCGGGATGATTGCGGGCAACGGCCTCCACCCGCTGCATCCAGGGCGTGTCGGCCATCATAGCAGAACGCTCTCCTTGCTCGGCAGGCCTTCGAAACGAGCAGTTTGAGCGGCACCGCCGCGGCTCATCGCCACCGGCACGTGGAGCCCGGTCAGATGGTCCAAAAACTCGGGATATGAAATCCGGTACGCCCACGGATAGTTCAACTGAGTCGTGCCGGTAGCTACCGTCCCCGCAATGGCGTATGCCATCAATACCCGGTGATCGTTGTACGTGTTGACGGCGGCCCCTTGCAACACCGGCTGCCCGTGAATCACCAGGTTGTCGTCATGCTCCTCGATCACCACTCCCATTCGGCGCAACTGGAGCATGGCTTTCACTCGATCCGACTCCTTCAGCCGAGCATGCTGTACATGACGCAAGACGGTGCGACCCCGAGCCCGGCTCGCGATCACGCAGAGAATCGGCAACAGATCCGGAATATCGGCTAGATCCACGTCGATACCCTCCAGCCGCTCGTCACCGTGAACAACCTGCACGCTCCCGCTAGCCTGATCAAACGTCCACTTGAGCCCCATCGCCCGCAAAATCTGCAAAATCCGCCCTTCCGGGTGCTCCGCCCCCGGCTCCCGAACGCCGGTGAGGGTCAACCGACTGGGATGCAGCGCCGCCAAGACGAGCAAAAAAGCCGCCGACGACCAATCCGGTTGCCGCTCGATCGCGCCGGGCAGATAGCTCTGCCCTCCCGCAACGGTCCACCGGTTTGCCTCCTGGTCATCTGCCACCTCAATGCCGAACTGGCGCAACATGCGCACGGTGAGGTCGATATAGGTGCGCTCGCGAATGGGGGTCGTCAAGTGAATACTAACCGGTCCATCGGCGAACGGTGCCAAAAGCAGGATTCCCGAGGTCCACTGGCTAAGCATTCCCGACAGCTCAATTTGACGGCCGCGCGGTCGTCCGGGAAACACCATGACAGAATGTTGAGCGTCGGCATAGGCGGTGCGAATCCCTAACTTCTCCAGTGCGGCCAACAACGGCCCGATGGGCCGACGCATCAAGGCATGCTGGCCGCCAAAAATCACCGGGCCATTTTTCACCTGACTGGCCAGACCCAAAAGAAATTGCAGCGTCGACCCCGAGCTTCCCGCCGAAACCCACAGGTTACGGGCGTGATAGTGGCCCCCATCCACATCATAGCCATCCGCTCTCCGTACCACGCGGGCTCCCATGGCCCTAATCGCCCGCAACGTATATTCCACGTGCCGTGCGTCCGACCGGCCGTCGATGTGGGTGTTGCCCTCGGCCAACCAACCCATAATCAAACTGCGGTGCAAGTGATACTTGGAAACCGGAACGTCGATTTGTCCGCGCACCTCACGTTCCATCGGCGTGATGGTCAAATAGGCCATATGGATACCTCCTTGCGCAATGACACGGCCAATTTCTCAAACTTTGCCACAGTTGCTTCCACCCAGAAAAGCAAGCGGTTGCTTGTTAGACTATGCTTTCTTGCCTGCCGACTATAGAGTCCTTCAGCCCTGTTTTGCGATGAGCCAAAGGTCTCATGTCCCTTGTTGGGCGCCATCCTAAAGATATCCAATAGCCGAACAGAAAATAGGCCATTTGGCCCTTTTCCATTCCAAGACGGGTACGAAATCATGGGAACGCAGGCTAACTAGCGCTCGTTGCCTCCCCGACATGAATCTACCCGGTGGGCCGAGGAACGCCACTGCGTGGCCCGGTGTTTCGGCAGTAGATGCCATCCTGCCTGCGCTGGCGGGCGCCAGATTGGAGTATAGTCAACGATAGATTCGGTCTTATTCGCCGGAGATCCTGATTCCCGGCAGCCATTATGTCGTTTTGGTCGCGAGCACCGGATTACATAACGCTGGATGGGAGAGCGCGATGCCAACAGCTTTATACCCTTATTTGACCGAACCCGGCCGTTTGGGCCCGCTTCAGTTGCCTCACCGCATGTTGATGGGCGCAATGCATCTCGGGGTCGAAGGCGACCCCCGGATGTTGGATCAGTTGATTGCCTTCTATGACGAGAGGGTGCGGGGAGGGGCCGCCCTGATTATTACGGGAGGCGTCGCGGTTCATCCACATGGCATCGAGGGTCAGATGTTTTGCCTGACCGAACCCGCTCATCGGCGCGATCTGGAAACCCTGGTTCAAGGCGTCCACCGAGTTGGGGGCCGAATTGGGCTGCAACTCTTCCACGCTGGCCGCTATGCCCGCGCTGAGGACATCGGCCAACCGGCATGGTCAGCGAGTCCGGTGGCGTCGCGTTTAACCCGCGAGGTTCCACAGGCAATGACTGGTGAACAATGCCGTGATTTGCGCTCGGCCTATGCCAAGGCAGCCCAATTTGCCGGCCAAGCCGGCTTCGACGCGGTAGAAATCATGGGTTCGGAAGGATATTTGCTCAACCAATTTCTCTCCCCCATGGTCAACCACCGAACCGACGAATATGGTGGTTGGGATGGGGGGGTCGCGCTGGTGGGGGAAATTGTGGCCGCCGTCCGTGAAGCGCTGCCCCCCGACCGTGCTCTCATTTTCCGCATCTCAGGGTGGGATCTAATGCCGGAAGAGCCCGACCGGGGCCAAGTCCGCCAGCTGGCCCAAAAGCTCGTTGGCTGGGGAGTTGAGGCACTAAATGTCGGCATTGGCTGGCACGAATCGAAAATTCCCACGGTCGCCCAACGGGTTCCGCCGGCGGCCTTCGCCGCAGTGGTGGCGGACTTGCGCCAACACGTAACCGTTCCCATAATCGCCGCCAACCGAATTACCCACCACGACCAGGCGAATTTTCTCATCGAACACGGGCTGACCGATTTTGTGGCACCTGCTCGACCTTGGTTGGCCGATGCCGAATGGGCGGCCAAGGCGCTCTCTCCTGGCGGAGGCACCATCAATCCTTGCATCGCGTGCAACCAGGCCTGTCTAGACCGCACCTTCTCGCGTCCTCCGCGGGCGGCGGGCTGTATGGTCAATCCGCGCACGGGGCACGAAGCCGTGCTACCGTTCGGGATCGCGGCAAATTCCAAAACGGTCGCCGTAGTAGGCTCCGGTCCCAGCGGATTGGCCGCGGCTAGGGCTGCCGCCCTACGCGGGCATCGCGTCGTGCTGTTCGAGGCTCAGGACGACATCGGCGGCCAATTGCGTTGGGCGGCCAAAATCCCCTGGAAGCAGGTCTTTTTGGGGACCATCGGCTATTACCGGCATGAATTGCTGCGCCTGCGCGTGGCCATGCGCTGCAGTACCACGGCTGACGCTGATGAACTGGCAACCTTTGACCGGGTGATTTTAGCCACCGGCGTCAAGCCGCGGGTGCCCTCTTTTGAGACCGCCGACGGCTATCTCCCCCTGACCTATGCCCGCGCATTGGAGTCGGCCGAGTTCCTCCCTGGACGCCCGGTAATCATCGGCGGAGGCGGGATCGGCATCGACCTAGCCTTGTATTTCGCCGGCCGGGAGGCATCGCCGATGGGAATTGAAACTTTTTTGGCCGATTTTGGTTCTGCGCCTGACCGAGACCGGCCTTCGGTTAGCCTCCTCACTCGCCGGCCTCGGCCAGGAACTACCCTTGGCCTGACCACCCGCTGGATAGTGCTGGACGCCCTGTTGAAGTGGGGAGTAGCGGTCAAAACTCGGGCCGAGGTGCTGCACATCGCCAACAATGGCGTGCTGGCCGCCCTCGATGGCACGCCGACCTGGATTGCCGGGGACTTTGTCGTCTTGTGCACCGGCCAGGAGCCTAACCGCGACCTATTGAGCAAACTGAGCGGCCGGGTTTCGGTGCAAACCGTCGGTGGCGCCCGGGCCACCGAACAACTCGACGCGGTGCGCGCCTTTCAAGAGGGCTTTGAAGCGGGCAATGCGCTATAACCGCACTAAGAGGACACAGGAGGAATCATTCCCATGCAAGGTATTTTACAGGGTGACCGGGTATTAATCACGGGAAGCTCACGCGGCATCGGACGAGCCATCGCTTTAGCCATGGCTCGCGCCGGAGCTCAGGTTGCGATCCACTACCATAGGGCCGCCGAAGCGGCGGAGTTGGTCGCCCGCGAGATTCGCGAGCTCGACCGAGAATGCATAGTGGTGCAAGGGAATTTGGAGGATGCCGACCAACGCGCACGAATGATCGAGGCCGTTAGCCAACAGTGGGGAACCATTGACGTGCTAGTGGCCAATGCTGCCGCCACCGCGTTCAAGCCGGTCACCGAACTGCGCCCATACCATCTGCATCGCACCTATACCGTGGTTGTCGAAAGTCTCGTAGACTTGGTGCAACGTTTGTTACCGCTCATGACTCAGGGTCGGCATGGCCGTATCATCACCATCTCCAGTCAGGGCAGTCATTACGCCCTTCCCCGTTATGCCAGCATCGGAGCCGGCAAGGCGGCAATGGAGGCCATGACGCGGTATCTGGCGGCCGAATTGGGCCCGTTGGGGATAACCTGCAACGCCATCTCACCAGGCGTGATCAACACCGACTCGGTGCGCTACTACGCCGCCGAACGCTATGAATCCTTCCTCAGCCGGATTGCCGAAGCAACCCCTTTGGGCCGTCTGGTTCAGCCTGACGACATCGCGGCCGCCGTAATCATGCTGGCAAGCCCATATGCGCGCATGATCACTGGCCAGGTAATTCAAGTCGACGGCGGCATCTCGCTCAAGACACCAGGCTTCGAAGGGGTATGAAGAACGCTCCAGAGTTACAGGCAGGGGGCAATTCATCCCCTGCCTCGGCTGTATGTCAGCCGGTAATCCAGTGGGCGATGACTCCCCCCATCGTAGACCCCAAAAGAACCGCCAGAATCGCCAATAGGAGGAACTTGATGGCCACTCGGAAGCGAGGTTGTCCCGTCATTCCTCCGGTCATGGCGCCGAGGCCCCAAGAGGTGAGGCCAGCAAAGGCTATCGCCGGCCAAAATGCACTATACGGGTTGACCATCAAGAGATAGGGGAGCAGGGGCGGCAGCGACCCGCAGAGGACGGCGAAGGCCATCGTCATGGCATTGGTCAGCGCCGATTCCCAGCGCTCAGGCAGGACGCCGAGCTCGTCGCGCAGCATCAGTTTCAGCCACAATTCCGGATCACGGCGCAGACGTCCCAAGATCGTTTCCACTTCCGGCGTGGTAAAGCCGTACTCGCGGTAAATTTGGCGCATTTCCTCCAATTCTTCCTCAGGATGGTCCGTCAGCTCCCATCGCTCGCGGGCTACTAGCGCCTGTTGCCAGGACACTTCAGCCCGGGTCGCCAAGTACGACCCGATACCCATGGAAACCATGGCCGCCCACACTGCCGCCATACTGGCAACCACAATGGTCAAATGGCTGGTGCCGCCAAATGTCAGCCCGGCCACCAGACCGGTGGTTGCAATCAAGCCGTCGTTCATTCCAAAAACAGTTTCCCGCCAACGTTCTCGGGTCCACCACCAACGACGGGTGGGAATGCCTTTGGATTCAGTTGTTCCCACCGGGGTTCACTCCTTTGTTCAGGGGTGCAGACCGTTCCTGACAACCGCCACCAGAATCAAGGGTGAGAGGGCACAAGGGTGACCTTAATGCTGGGCATGTTACGGTTCCATATGGTGTCGAGCGCCTTGGCAAAGTCCTGCAGGGCAAAATGGTGGGTCACCATGCCATCAATTGCATCGGGAGCTTCAGCCAACATCTGCACCGCTAAGGGAAATAGCGACTTGCCTTGCAGGTCGCGATACCCGTAGGTGCCAACCCAACGTATGCTCCGGGACCACAGCGGGGTGACATCGATGCGCATCTGGCCACCCGCCCCAAGCGCCAAGAGCGTGCCGTACGAGCGCGTCCAGGCCAGGGCATTTTCCGTCGATTCGGCGGTGCCGACCGCATCGACCACCACCGGGTAGCCTCCCACGAAATATTCGGGGGCACCAAATCTTCTGGCCTGCAGACGGGACCCAAGCACTTCCGCGGCAGCGGAATCGTCCACCCCGCTATCCCCATGCAATGTCGCTCCCAGGGCTTGGGCCAATCGCTGTTGATGGGCATAGCGGGCCAGCACACGAATGCGTCCGGCGGGCGTGCGCCGCCGCAGGACCCAGGCTGCCAAAAGGCCGATGGTACCCCCTCCAATAACCAGTACGTCCGCGCCTTCCGGGACGGCGATCCGTTCCACCCCTGCCAACACGATCGCCAGCGGCTCGGCCAATACGGCCCGTTCTAGCCCCATGGTGTCGGGGATGGGCCAGCACTGGTCAGCAGGCGCAAACATTAGGGTGGACCATCCTCCCGGCCACCGACGGTGATATCCGAGCGAGAGACCAGGATCGGTATCCTGGTCTCCGCGCCGCTGGCACGCATTGAGTTGCCCTGCCTGGCAGGCGGGGCAAAGGGACGGATAGCCACGAGCCGCGCACGCCAACGTCGGATCAACGACCACCCGCGTCCCCGGCGGCCATGGTCCTCCAGCCTCCGTCACTTCCGCCGCGACCTCGTGTCCCAACACGGCAGGAAACGATGCCAGCGGCGCGAGGTAGGGTGAACTCTTACCCAACAGAACAGCGAGGTCCGATCCACAAATTCCCGCCATCAAGGGTCGCAAGGCCATCCAGTCGGTACGCGTCGTAACATCGACCGGGACCCGTCGCTGGGTCCATCGCAAGCTACCGCCGCGGAATTTTACCCCCAGCGGGGCTACTAGGCGCGAAACCCCAATGCGCCAGTAACTCGGCTGGAATTCGACCCCGGAATACGACGCCTGATCGTCCATCACATCCGCCGCGCACCCCTGACCCAACCATGGGGCGCGGCCCACCTCCCTTGCTAATCCGGTTGTCCACCTCGGTTCAAGGACGCACCGGCCATGGCTCCATTTGAACCATCAGTCACCCTTGTGCCGACGGTCTGCCAAAGTGTGCGGCTAAGTCGCCAACCACCCGCGCCAATGCTGCATTGGGTAGGCCGGTCTGCTCGCCCCCTCATCCAAAACAATACGCGAACTGACCTCCGTGCCCCCCGGGGTCTCGAGCGACAAACCCGGGTCGGTTCACTTAGGGCCACCGATTCTTATCCCACAGCGAGAATGCAACCGGGATCCGACTGGAGCATGTCACCCGTCACGGCGAAGGCCCGTGCCCGCGAGCCGCCACAGGTGCGACTCCATTGGCACGTCCCGCAACGGCCGCTGAATTGATTGGGGTCCCGAAGGCTGCGCAAGGTCGGGGACTCTTGGTAAATCTCGCTGAATGACGTCCGGCGCAGGTTGCCGGCGACCACCGGCAGATATCCACTAGGAAACACGAGCCCGCGGCGGTCAATAAAAATCACCCCGCGTCCTTCCCGAAACATCGGGCGCGCGGTTACCTCGGTCGTTTGTTCGACTACCCGTTGGTACTGGGGAGCGGCGACCACGGTTACCCGAAAGGCCGCCGACTGCGCGTACTTCGCGATAAAGGTTAAGTGGCGTTCGATTTGCTCCGCCTCTAAGGCCTCGGCGATCATGGCTGCCCGCCCGGTAGGTACCACGAAAAAGATCTCCCAACTGGACACCTTCAATACTTTGACCAAGTCCCCCAAAGGCTCCAGCTCGACCGCCGTACTCTTGGCCACGGAAGAATTGATCTGCAGGCGGAGTCCGCTGTCGACGACGGCTCGCGCCATTTCTAACGTCCGCCGGAAAATTCCCTGCGCACCGCGAAACCCGTCGTGGACCGCCTCCGTCGCTCCATCCAAGCTGAGCGCGACACTAGAAACCCCCAATTCCTTCCATTCTGAAATGCGCTCCGCAGTTAGCCGCGGCGTGACGCTGGGAGCCACCGCGGTGCGCAACCCTCGCGCTCGCGCCGCCGACAAGATAGCCGGCAGATCCGGGCGTTCCAGCGGATCGCCCCCCGTAAACACGATAATCGGCGGCCATTCAAATTGGGCCAAATCGTTCATCACCTGACTGATCTCGCTTACCGTCAACTCGTCAGTATCTCGGTTCACTCTGGCTTGAGCCCGGCAATGTCGGCAATGTAATTGACATGCCCTGGTCAATTCCCACGTTACCACATGGGGAGCATCGTACATCCCGTTCATCCTTTTCTGCGGCGCGGAAACCTCGGCGTTCAAGCCGGGGAGGAGCGTCGCTTCCCCCTTTCCTAGACGTTCGCCGACTGCTTGGTTATTTGCCAACCATCGCCCCGTTGGAGAACACGACAATGTTGGTAGTTGGTTGTCTGGTCGATGCCTGTGGCCGTTTTGATAAAAATCTGCCCGCTGGCTTTTACTGTGGCACGACCGATCCAAGTGCCCACGAATTTCCCGCGGGGTATCACCGCTTCGACGAGATCACCGGTTTGAAACCCGAAGTGCATCTTTTCTGGTGACAGATGGCGGATGGGGAACCCGTATTTGTCCGTGCGGCATCGTTGGCGATTTCCGCACCCCTTAGCCGACCAGACCTGAACGTAAGCCGGAAGGCTGGTAAATATTTCGGGAGTGCTTGCCCCCACGCAGAGAGCCTCGTGGTAGTGTTCTTTAGGAAGATGCGAAGCAATCCGCTGCATCTTGGTGCGCCCGCCCGATCCGCCTTCGACCGGAAGTCCCCTGGCCTTAAGCTGATCATATAATCGCCAATGGGTGGCGTTGATAGCGGCGGCATCGCTAAACGGCGCTTTTCGCCGCCGGTTAATGCGTTCGAGGCGATCAGCCTCCCAGCGGACCCGTTCCTGTTTCTTGACGGGATCCTTGTCTGCATAGATCTTGGCGTTCTGCTTGACCCGCTTGCGTCGGCCTTTGTCATTGGCCAAAAACTTTTCCAGCGGCTTGTTGCCCTTGGCTTGGTTGCAGGTATGGCAAGCGATGGCCAAATTGGATACCCGGTCAGATCCGCCGCAGTCTTTGGCGTGAATGTGTTCGACTTCCAGACTGACGTCGATGATATCACAGTACGCACAATGGCGATCCCATTTCTGCAGCAAGTATTGCCGGACTTCGTACCCGAGGAGGGCGCCTTGCTGATACTCGACGCCTTGGGTTTCAGGGTCCTGCATTTTTTGGGTGTCGAAGGCAACATTCTCGACACTGAGGTGGGTAATCGCAGCGCCGCGCAAGATCCTGTTGACGGCATGAATTGTTTGATTCACGCGCGCCACCAGGGAGGGCGGCAGCCAACCTTTTGGCCGATTGTTAAAGCGCGCGGGACGATACCGGGTGTGGCGTTGGCGTCGTTCCCGGCGGGCACCGGCGCGGGCTTTAAGGCGATGCTTAATGCCGGGCTGGTGAACCACTTCGCCGAAGAAGATGGCTTTGTGGCCCCTCTGGCCGTCGAGGATAACGGCCATGCCGGTGGTCTTGCTGCCAGGGTGGAGTTTAAGACGGAGCGTCTGGAATTCCGATTCCTCTGCGGTGCGATCTTTCAAGCGAATGGTGAACGGGAACCGGCGGTGGACAACCGCGCCTCCGCGTTCCAAAAGAATCCGTGCGCGCTTTTCCGAGCATGGCATTAAGGGTTTCTTGTGTCGATCTAGAACAAAGACCATAGTGCAAATCTCCTTTCGGAGCCCCGCAATGGGCTGGTGACGCTATGAACTCTCCCGCCGCCTGGCTACGCCGAGGCGGGGGTTTCACCTCTTCGGGTGTTTCCGAGGGTCACCGGGGTGGGCCCCTTCGCTTTCTGGTTCGCCGACCGCTGCGCGGGAGACTTTGAGCCTCCGGCGTCTTGTGCAATCTCCCCAGACGTAACTTCGGACCGTTCCG
>JAJZXC010000074.1:0-1215 GCA_021846365.1 Bacillota bacterium
TGCCGGATCACCACGCGGGGCAATTCCGTGGGTAACGCCCGCACCACCGTTGCCCGCGGAATCCCCAGGATCTGCAGCACGTCACCAGCACAAGCGGAGGTGAGATACTTGGCCACAATATCTTGACCGGCGCGAGAAATTCGGATGCGCATACACGTTGGCCTCCCAGGGAAAGATTCATTCAAAACTTGCAAGCCAATACTTCACCCCACGACCCCCCTGGGTCCATATCAATCGATGCGTAAGAGCCCCCGGCCCACGGAGGCTGGACAACCATAACCGGAAGGCTTCAGAGCCTGCATTAGCCAGCTCCGGCCTTCAGGCACCTTCAGGCCGGGGTGGTTGACAAGTGGTCTCCAGCCGACAGATGGCCAAACGGTATTCGGCCTGGCCATCGCCGTCTTGGCCAAAATCCTGACGCATCCGGGCCATCGCCCAATCAACCCGGTCTGGGCGGCCGGCCAGCCGGGAAGCCCGAATGGCCACACCCCACCAGCGCACCTGAGGCGTATACCAACGCGCGTCACGAACACGCCGCCAAGCGGTCGGTACCGTCGATCCGTCCGATCCGCGGCGCCGGATCCAATAGAGCCGCTCACCGTCGATAACCGAGGGCAGGGTATCCACCGCAATTAGGCCCCGTCGCCCGCTTTGCCTAACCCGAGTCAACTCGGCCCGAAGCTCGAGTTCGGACCACCACTCGGGACCACCGCACCACACCAGCGTGTCCAAACCCACCTGGTAGGCATCGGCGAAAATTGCGTCAAAAAGATGAGAGAGCGCGAACCCATGGGCACCCTCCATCTCGGGCAGGGCAACGCCCCGCCCCTTGTCCACCCATTCAATTTGCATTGCGCCCTTGGCATTCCTTTCTAATCTAATCATTGCCCTTACCACAATCATTGCCCTTACCGCTGGCGTGTTCCATCGATTCCACAAAGCAGGGTCAAATTCCTGCCCCGAACAGACAAACTCAGAACTCTCGTCGCGTCATCATATCGGGGCCGACCGTTGCTGGTCACTGAAGCTCTTGCGGCGCCGCATAATCCTGCCCCAAAACGTCATCCTAATCAGCAAACGACTGGGGGAGGCGATGCGATTGGCGATTTTCGCGGTGCTCTTCAGCACGCCGGAGGCAGCACAAGAGGCACGCCAACGCCTGCGCGCGGCAGGCTTCGACGCCGCTCGGGTGCACGTCGTCGACAGCAGCCTAGA
>JAJZXC010000074.1:1315-13443 GCA_021846365.1 Bacillota bacterium
GCCGCTGGCGCATTGCCGACAAATACCGACCTCGACGGTAGCGCTCTGGGTTCCACCCTGGGCACCGGCATCGAGTTGGGGGCTCTGGCCGCCATTCCGATTGTGGGGCCCATATTGGCGATGAGGCGGCTAGGGGGCGTCGCCAACCAAACCGACGCCGACTTCGATGCCGCCTTCGCCGACTTCGGAAAGCTGTCTGGCCCGGCCGAACACGTGCTTCGTGCCGTCGCCGGTGGTCAAGTTGCCCTGCTGGTGGAAGCTGCCGACCGAGTTCGGGTGGCTTCGGCACTGACCGCCGACACCGTGATTGAAGACATCACCACTCCCTGAGTGACCCGCGGCAGGCTAATAATACGGATGGGCCACCCAGCCATGCGAGGTGAGCCGCAGCAAGGTGTCCCGGCTCAAGTTGAAGGAGTAGCGGTGCCGGCCGAGGATAACCGTTTCCCGCTGGCTCAATACGCCGGGCTGTTTTTGGATGAGATAGGTATGCACATTGGTCCCCGGCGGCAAGAGATAGCGGAACGTCATCGTCCAGGTGGCGGGTGGAGCCGACGCCCGTTTGCGCACCGGCATCTTAAACAGCCCTCCGAAGACTTGCTTGTTTTCCGTGTTGTTGGCGTAATTGGCCGGATAAAGCTGCCAACCCTTGCTGCTTAGGAGTTGTGAGCCCGCCGGCACATAAATACGGGCCCAGGCCTGGTACTGGGCGACCGTCCAGTGATTGGCAATGGCTGGGTTGGTCCAATGGATGCTGACCGTCTCCTGGTACTGGCTGCTATTGTAGGGAACGATGGTCGACGTCACCGCTTCCTTCAAATAGTAGTTATCCTTGCGGCCTCCCAGGTTTTCATCCACTTCCTGCAAATAGTTGCCGTTGCTGGGCACTTGGGCGGGAATAATCCCGCCCCAGTCGTAGCGCTGCAACAACGCCTCGGCTTGGGGATTGTTGAAGTAGAACAGCAGCAGTTTCTGGTTCAAGGCGGTATCAACCGTACCTGCCACCCGCAGCAACTCGGTCGGCGAGCCATGGAAGATTCGGTGCAACAGGACATGGATCATCTGCTTGATAAAGGCCTTATGCTCGCCCTTGGGTAATTTCGCCTTTTCCGACAGATACTCCATCTCATAGTTGGCGTTCTGCTGGGTAATGGTGACATTATAAGGGGCGCCCAAGTGAATCGCGCCCACATCGCCGATAAGGCGGTCGACGAACCAGGTGGTAATCAAGCCCACTCCGTTGAGTGGCTTGGGGACAAACGGAATGGAATTGTAAAACGTGTAAATGTTGCCGACGCTGAGCGGAACGTCGGGAGACGTGTTGGCGTCCTCAATATGCCAGTGGCGCACACCGAAGGCATAAGTGAACATGGGAGGCGCCGCCGGCCGATAGGTCGTTCCCAAGTAGAGCCCGTAAATATTGTGGGTAATGATTTTCTTGATCTTGCCCTGGCTGACCAGGGTATCCCCGTAAGCCGTCATAAACCCGCCGGTAGGACGCAACTCGCCGCTATTTTCAAATACCAGCCAATAACGCTGCGGGGAGGGGATGCCGAGCAAATTTTGGATCAAGGGCAGATCGGCTTCCACCGTCTTCACATTCTTGGTCAGGTTCGCCGACAAATGCTGTAGGGTAGCAACTTCGTTGACCGTATTGGCTCCGAAGGGGCCGAGTTCGGCTGGCCGCACCCCGGCCAACGCGCGGTTGGCCGCCCTAAACTCCGGTGTGGCGGCAATTAGCGAGCGCCGCAGGGTGGGCAAATGGGCCACCACCGTCGCCAAGATCTTACTTGACGCACTATACTTGGCCAAGGGGGGCAAAATAATTCGCCCTGCCTTGATCTCATAGGATGCCGCCGTCACCAGGCCATTCAAACTACGATAGACGCCACCGGCAAATGGCACCCATGACCAATATCCCAGTCGACCCATCGACCGATCCACGGTGTCGACGTGGCGGTCGATCTGGGGCAAAACCGCAACCAGATTCTGCAATGGACGCTTGTGCCCGCGAATGGACTTCACATCGGAGCGGACCGCCAACGCCGCCAAAGCAATGTGCGTCAAGGGCCCGAGCAGAAAGTACCACAATACCCCGGCCGACGCCAAAACTAGCGGAATGCGCAACATCTTACCCCGCCTCATTCGAATGCGAGACGTTCGGCCCCGGGGCGGCGTTTTCACGGGCGTCCGCCCGCCTTCCAACGATGCCGGGGACGCCACACCTGAATCAGGGTTCGGTATTCGCTTCGATGTCTCTTTACGGCGAGTCTTCATGTCACGTTTACCTCCGAAGTGCATCGTCCCGGCTGTACCCTCGTGTACGCTGGGCTAAGAGTCGCTGAATAAGTTGAGGCAGTTCCCGGAAGTCTTCAATTTCCCAATCGGGTTGGACGTGACCGTTAGCCAGTCGATCGACGCGATCGTGCCCTGTAGGCCGAGGACCGCACTGTACCGCCACCACCCCCGCGCGCCGAGCCGCCACCGTGTCGTGATCGGGTCGGTCGCCAACGTGGCAGAGCACGCTGCCCAAACTCGAAAACACCCGCGGGTCTGGCTTGGCGGTTCCCGCCAGGTCGGGTGTGATGACCGGAGACAACCACCCAAGCCACCCCAGAGCCCGCAGGTATGGCACCTGATACGCATAAAGGCCGTTGGTAACCACGGCGTAGCGTACCGGCAGCCGAAGCAGCTGGGGCAGCGTTTGTGCCACGTATGGCATCACCAAGCGACGCACCGCCTGGGGATCGGGATCATCCAGGCTGGGCAACGCCATTCCCAGCGTCTTTTCAATCAAGGTTCCCCAGTCAAATGCCCCCACCCAATCGCCTGTCCGCCACAACGCGTCGGCGGCTTGGTCGAGAGGATCCCACAAATCTTGCACGGTCGCGCTTTGCGCCTGGGCCACCCGCGCAAGCCAAGGCCGGAGATGAAGACGCCAGAACGGCGAGCGTAAAAGCGTTCCATCCAAGTCAAAGGTTACCGTATACATCGTCGCCGACAGTCCCCAACCACTCCTTCGAAAATCAGAATGGGCCTTCCATTCGATCCGGGCACCGCACACAGCCAGCCGGGTCGCCGAACCACATCGCTATGCAACAAATTGGCCGCTCTCCCGACTCCGCGATATTGGTCCTCTTCTTTCATATCATAGCGGAGCTGATTTCACCAAACCAATTTCTGCATGCTCTTCATTGTAAGAAGAAATATTGGGAGAAACAATCACGGCCAAGCGGACTTGCCGGTTGGCGAGCACGCCACACCCAGACACACGTTGCACCCCTTGCGGGCACCTCGGCACCGGCGACCCGCGCTCGCGCCATGCTGATTTGTGCCGAAGCCAAGAGTTTTGTACCATGACCAAAGGGCCCTGCCGATAGAGCATTGGCACCGAGATTAGCCATGGCGGAAAAGGAGTTGGCTCACCGTGTCGCAGGAGTTTTTCCAGCCACCCGGCTCCCACGCAGGGGCTTGGAATCGCCAACAGTTAGCTCGCCTCGAGCATCCCGACCGCGAGCGAACCATGCCCAAGGAACCTGTGCTAGCGGCGCTTGCTATTGCCCCCGGCATGCATATAGCCGACATCGGCGCAGGCGTCGGCTACTTCACCTTTCCCATGGCGCGCGTGGTCGGTACCCAGGGTCAGGTTTTGGCCGTTGATTTGAGCCTGGCCGCTCGTGATGAAATCACGTTGCGAGCGGGCCACTTAGGCTTGCCCCAGATTCATGCCCTCCTCTGCGGTGCCGAGCGTATTCCGATCGCCGACGCGTCGGTCGACCGCATTTTGTGGCATACGGTGTATCATGACCTCGCGAACCTCCCCAGGGCCATCGGAGAATCGAGCCGGATCTTAAAACCCGGCGGGCGCTGGGTCATCGTAGACTGGATGAAGCTCGATACGGGTATGGGGCCGCCTCTGGGTATCCGGGTCGCTCGCGACCAGGCGGAAACCCAATTGACTGAACAAACAGGACTTCACGTCGTTGATCGGTTTATCCCCGGTCCGGTAACCTGGGGACTGGTGATGGAAAAATCAGCGAACGCCGGGTAAGCAGGCTCGGCAGACGCGAGCCTTGAGCGGCGGTTCGGGTGATAAGTTCTCGGCCCCGAACCGCCCGCAACCGGCCAGGAGTAAGTTGCTCGATCAGTTCTCCCGGCGGAGCGATACCGCCAGAGTGGAATCTACGTGGTGTTACCACCTAGACAGTCATAGACCGTGAATGCACCCTGAAAGGTGCTGGCGAGAGTTTGGCGGGTAATCCGCTTGTGGTCCGTAATTCGTCAAGTTCCTTGCTATAGAGAGCTCTAGGTGTCAGCCAAAAGCGAGGCTTCTATTCTGAGCATGGACCGGGCAAGGGACGGTCGGCGTAGCCGAGCAGGAAAAATGGTGCGGGGGCAATCACCGAACCATTGTTTGTAGAGTGCGCTACTTGGTGACTGGTGTCCTCGATCAGACGGCGGCGGGCGGGGAGGACAGCGTCCTTGGTTAGGAACGGGCGGGGAGCGGCTCCTCGCCTGCATAGTTGTTTTCCGGTCAAAATTGAGCATCGGATGACAAGCCCACGCTGCGGGGATTGCCCTCCAGTCAAGAACGTAGGCCGAGTTGAAAGCCCTTTTCCAGGACTGCGCTCCGATAGGGCATATCCCACCGGGGGTCCCGTGCGGCGTCCCTGATAATTCAGATCACTTCCAAGCCGTCGGCTCCCGGCAGAGCTCGGTGGTCGGCGTGAGGCTCTGTCTGATACCAATAAGCCACCGAGGCGACATCGTCCATCAAAGGGAGGTAACGGCCTTCCGAGCGCCAGCCCAGCCCCTGAATTGTCACCCGCAAGTCCTGTTCAAAACGGACGGGATCGGGGATGTGCCATCGGTACATGCCAAATCGTTGTTGACTTCGGTATAACCCGTCGGGACGAATCACCTGGGGCAGGCCTAAAAAGGACGTCGAATAACTGCTGTACTGACCCTTAGGGTCTTCGAAGTTCCATGCGCCGCCAAAATAGTCTTCCGTTCCCGTCCCGCAAATGGTAGGAAATTCCTGGTCGCCGTCGAGGTAGAATTTCACTTCCCCCTCGCCCCACCACCCCGTGCTGTTGCTTTGCCAGGCGAGATAGGTGCCGACGTAGTGCCCCCGCCCCCGCACGCCATCGACTATCGTATGCGCCTCTTTATAGGGCAGAGGATTTGACCGACGCCACTCGGCGTGAAAATAGCCGACATCGTCCGGCACCTCGGTCAGCGCATAATCGATTTGGTAGTAGACGGTGGCCGGTTCTGCCGCCAGGTTTTCCAGGCTCACCCGGGCACTTTGCCGAAAGGGCATCACCCAATAGCTATTCATGCCGCCAGCGGGATTGACCGCAATCGGCAGCGAATTGACATTGCAACGCACGCCCCAACCGTTGCAAAAGAAGTCTCCCAGCGGCACTTCGACCGAAGGCTCGGCTTCGCCGTCCCAATAGGTTCGCAGGATCAGGCTTCTCCAAGTGCTGGGCATGGCTGTTAGCCAGATGTGCTGAATCGCGCCCGGTTCCGATATCTCCCCCAGGGCCAAGTCCATCCCCGGCGGGATCACCACCGAAGGCGAGATCTTCCACCCCACGCCTAAATCGCGGGCACCCGAAGCTCCCGTGCCCTCAACCGCCATAGCGCCTTGGCCCTTGCCGCCGGTCTTGTTCTCGGCACTAATCGAACGACTCCGGGCCGAAGAAATCCGGGGCAAATTGCCCATGCTCAGGTCCAATCCGCTAAACATGTCCATTCACGCCTCCTCGACTGTGATAACTTGACCTCAAAAGATCATTCGCCCATGGTCAGTTTAGTCCCTTTCATGCGTGTCATCAGTTGCTCTTCAAAGACGGCCGGCGGGGAGACGGAGAGCATGGTACGACCGCAGCCGCGATCAATCGCGGAGACTGTCCCCGGCTTACCCGCTTCTTCCCTCTCGGTCAAAGAACTGACGGTCCAAGAAGCACTCGGCGCCCTAAGCCACCGTCGCTCGACTCGGGTTTGGCCAATCCCGCACATTGAGCCAGCTGGCTTTGTGCCGCAGGCTCCGCTCAAAGGTCGTCGAGGTGAGCCAGCACCACGTTGTGAAAGATGGGGCGCAAACGGAGAGGGGCATTGATCTCGCGCCCAAAATGGACACGGTTGGTCAGTGCTACCATCACCACTTCGTAGTCAAAGTCGATCCACAACGAGGTCCCGGTAAAGCCGGTATGGCCGATGGCGCGGGGCGACACCAAATCGCCCGCCGACGACAGCGGAAAGGGTTTTTGATAGCCCAGGGCCCGCAGTTCGCCCGCGACCCCCGCCGTCTCCGCCCGCGTCAACCGGTTCACGGTAGCCGCCGAGAGCCAGCGCCCCTCGGCACCCACCCCTCGGTTGAGCAGGGTCTGGCCAAACCGCAAGAGGTCGTCGAGGGTTCCAAACAGTCCGGCGTGGCCGGCGACGCCGCCCGCCGAGCGCGCGTTCTCATCGTGCACTACCCCCAGCCAAGGCCGGCCAGTGGCCGGATCGGGCTCGGTGGCGGCAAATTCGCCCTCATCGGAAGAGGGCAAAAACCGAGTGTCGCTCAACCGCAGGGGATGCTGGACCTCATTGATAAACAGCTGATCGAGCCCCTGACCCGAGATATGCTCCAATAGATATCCCAAGGCAATGAAATTAAGATCTGAATATAACACCCGCTCCCCAGGAGCGTATAGTCGGCGCGCTCCGCGAATGGCCGCAATCCGGTGTTCACGGTCCGCTCCCATCGCACTGAAGTCCATCCAGGCCGGAAGTCCGCTGGTGTGGGTCAACAAATGACGCAACCGCAAGGTGCCAAAGCCGCCACCGAGAAACGTAGAAACCAAATCGTCCAGGCGCACTTCGCCCCGTTCCAACAGCCGAAAGAAGATACTGGTGGTCGCTACCACCTTGGTTAATGATGCCAGGTCGAACCGGGTGTCGACCTTCATCGGCAGCGAATCCGGCCGCACTTGCCGAAACCCCATGGCCTCGCGAAACAATATTCGGGATCCGGTTGCCGCGCCGATCACGGCTCCGGGCAGGGTTTGCTTGGCGATTGCTTCTTCAAAAGGGCGCCGAATGGCGCTAATGCTGGCATGATCCATACTTCCACCCCCTACCAATCTCGTGAGTCAGCGCTTTCTTACATACGCTCCGGTACGCTGACCCCGATCGCCCCCATTCCTTGGCCGATGACCACCAGCACCGCCCGGATCAATTCGATACGAGCACGGCGAACCGAAGGCTGCTCTTCCAAGATGCGGTGCTGGCGGTAAAACGCGTGAAAATGCCCGGCAATCTCGCTTAGATAGCGCACGATCACTTGGGGGGCACGCTGCTCGCCAGCACGCCGAAGCACAGCCGGGAAACGGGCGACATCCCGAATTAGCGCTTGTTCGAGAGGTTCCCGGTACTCGGCGGGGTCAACATTTTCCGGATCTTTTGCCGCCAACCCGCGGTACCCCCGCAGTACGCTGTGAATCCTGGCTCCTGCGTATTGCACGTAGTAAACCGGATTGTCTTGGGTTTTCATTTGGGCCAGGTCCAGGTCAAAGTCCATCGGCGTGTCCGCTGACCGTTCCAAGAAAAACCAGCGTGCAGGATCGACGCCAACCTCCTCGATGAGCTCGGCCAAGGTGACGAAATCGCCTCCCCGCTTGGACATTCGCACCACCTGACCGCCCCGCAGCAAGCGGACCAGTTGGATGATCTGAATCTCCAGGCGCTCGCCGAAGAGCCCCAGCGCCTTCATCATCGCCTGCATTCGCCTCTTATAACCGTGATGGTCGGGTCCCAGCAAGTCAATGATGATGTCGTAACCGCGTTCAAACTTGTGGGTGTGATAGGCGGCGTCGGGCACTACGTAGGTGAATTCGCCGTCCGACTTGACGACCACGTAGTCTTTTTGATCGCCGAATTGCTCCGAGCGAAACCATACCGCACCGTCTTGGCGATAGAGCACCCCGCGTGCTTCCAATTCGGCCACCATTCGCTCCGGGGCTCCCGCTTCGCGCAGGGCCCGTTCCGAAAACCAGCGGTCAAAATGCACGCCAAAGCGTTCCAATTCCTGTTCTTGTTGGCGTCTCAGCCGCTCCGCGCAAAACGCCCCCAACGCCTCCCGGCGCTCCGGGTGCAGGGCGTGCTCGGCCCAATCGGGGGTCAGCTCCCGGTATTGTTCGGCCAAGTCACGAACGTATGCTCCGGGATAGACCCCCTCCGGCCAGGGATCGGGAAGAGGCTCGCCAGCCAACTCGCGCAACCTGATGGCCATCGCCTGGCCCAGTTTGGCTAGCTGTTGACCGGCATCATTGACGTAAAATTCGCGGTCAACAGCATACCCATTGGCCTGCAAAATGCGCGCCAGGCTGTCGCCCAAGGCAGCCGCGCGTCCGTTAACCACCACCAAGGGTCCGGTCGGATTGGCCGAGACGAATTCGATAAGCACTCGCTCACCCCGCGACTGACGGCAACCATAGGCGTCGGCCTCGGCCACGGCTTGCGGCAGCACGTCGGCCAGCCAGTGCGTGTCTAGCCAAAAATTGATGAACCCGGGGCCGGCCACTTCCACTCGTTCAATCATCGGCAGTTCCGGCCAATGGTCGATCAATCGGCGGGCAATCGTCGCCGGGCTTTGTTTTAGTGTCTTAGTCAAGCGAAAGGCGGCGTTGGAGGTCAAGTCGCCGTGCCCTTCCTCGGTAGGCTCCATGACCTCAATCCAAGCCTCGGGATTTTCCACCCCGAGCCTTAGGGCGCTGGTGGCCAGCCCTTGTCGAATCGCGACTTGAGCGGCCTCCCACCGCGGTTCACTCGACATCACATTTACCTCCCAGGCGCGGCACGATGTTGAGGAGTGCATCGCGCACCATTTTGGCGGCCAACAGTGCCGTCCGTTGTGAGACATCCTGCAGAGGCATAGCCTCGACCAAATCCATCCCGACCACATTCCTGCCCGAGAGCAGGCGAAGTCCTTCAAAAGCCTCTGCCGCCGAGATTCCCCCCGGCTCGGGCGTGCCGGTGCCCGGGAAGGCGCCCGGATCAATCACGTCAAGATCGATGGTGACATACAATGGTCGGCCCATCAGTTCGGGCAGCACGCGAGCCAACGGTTCGCGCACCGATTCCAGATACAGGTGGGAATGGGCGCGCGCATACTCCATCTCCTCGCGGGTGGCCGAGCGGATGCCAAACTGATAAAGGTTGCCGGGGCGAATAATCTCGGCCACCCGCCGCAGCACCGTGGCGTGGGAATACGGATCACCTAAATAGGTATCGCGCAGATCGGCGTGCGCGTCCCAGTGGATAACCACCACGTCCGGATACTGTTGGACCACGCTCCGGAGCAACGGCAGGGTGATCAGATGCTCGCCACCCACGGCTAGAAATCGCTGGCCGTGCCCCAAAATCTCCCGCGCGGTGCGGGAAATCCGGTCCAGGGCGCCGCTCGTGTTACCGAACGCAAATTCGAGATCCCCGAGGTCGGCTACCGCCAGCTCGCTCAAGTCGCGTTCCAGTACCGGCGAATAGGTTTCCAGCGCGTATGACGCCTCGCGGATGCGCGCCGGTCCAAATCGCGATCCCGGTAGAAATGATGCCGTAAAATCCATCGGCACGCCAAAGTAGACCCACTGTGCCGTCGCCTCGCCGGCGGTCATGCCCAGAAATCGGCCGGGAGCGACCAAGTCCGTCATACCAGCAAATCCTCGACGAAGCGGGGCAAGACGAAGGCCGCGGTGTGCACGGCGGGCGTCCAGTAGCGGGTGGGGGTTACCACTCGCCTCGGGTCGAGGGGGCCGGGCAGCGGCCCTTTCGAGCCGAGGGTAAACGACCACAGCCCGCTGGGATAGGTGGGCACAGCGGCCAAATAAAGGCGAACCACGGGAAACGCCGTGCGCATCCCCCGAACCACCGTCTGGATGACGGCCGGCTGCAAGAAGGGCGACTCGGACTGGGCCACCATGACCCCCTCTGGGCCAAGTGCCTGCGCCACCGACTGATAAAATTCTGGCTGGAAAAGCCCGATCGCCGGACCTATGGGGTCTGTCGAGTCTATCATCACCACGTCAAAATTGCGGGCTTCGCGCACCCATTGCAGGCCGTCGGTGAAATGCAGGTGTGCCTTGGGATGGCTGAGACTCTCGCTCAAGGCGGGGAAGTAGCAACGGGCGGCTTCCACCACGCGCTGATCGATCTCGACCAGATGGACGGCGTCTACGCTGCCATGCTTAAGCACCTCGCGTACGGCGCCGCCGTCGCCGCCACCAACAATTGCCACCTGACGGGGATTCGGATGCACCATCAAGGGCACATGGGTCAGCATCTCGTGATAGACGAATTCGTCCACCGTCGTGGTCTGCACCGCGCCGTCCAAGACCAGCATCCGTCCGTAGGCCGTGGTGTCGGCTACCACCAACTCCTGATACGGCGTCTTTTGCTTGGCCAATATGGCATCTACGCGCAACCCCAGCCGGACCGACGCCGTCTGCTGTTCCGTAAACCAAACCTCCAACACGCATCGCCTCCACGATTCACGCTGGCGCCGAGAGGCTCATCCCGACCATGCTCTGCGACGCCGGCCGGGGTCAGTACCAGAGCGCCACGGCGGCAAAGGCGCAACCAATCCGTTGCACCCTATGCTCAGTGGCGCGGACCAGCAGGCGCTCTACCCGCCGACCACGACTGGCGAAGGCTTGGCGCGCCATCTCGCCCACCGTCTCCTCCGCCGTGCGGCGGTCGGTGCGGCCGGAAAACTCCATGATCACGCCATATTGGTCGTGCTCACCCATGGCCACCGCCACCGCTGCGGCCAGTGTTTCACCTTCAATTTCCGAAGTAATGGTCCCGTATGCCGCCGGCATCAACGCCCCCGGCACGATCTCTAAGTGATCGTATTCCACCGCATTGGGAGGCAAAATTGAGCTCACCCGAATCAAGTTCACGTTGCCGATCCCCGCTTGCAACAGGGCGTTGTCAAAGGCGTTGAGCCGTGTTGGCCCTTCCGCCGACCCCGCTAGGAGGGTAAACTTTCGTGGGGTGGGTAACACAGGAATCCTCCTTAATTAACCTTGAACCGTTACCACGAGTGATCCCGCCGGCAACGCACATCAACTCGATTATAGCAAATCGCCCAAAGACCGGAAGATCGGATTGACTTCAGCCCTATGCAGCTTTTGAATCCCGCTCAAGCGATATATTGGTCGTTAATGGTGTCGCTCGGTTCGAGGGGGGCCAAGGTTCCGCTGCGGACCAACCAATGTTCTCAACACAGGCTGGAAACGGACGGGGTGCCGTGATCCTGTCGCTGGGGTCAACGGCCGGGTTTCCCCAAGCTTGGCACCCCGGTTCTTCGGCATGTCGGATCCTTCCCGACCTCTCCCCAAATTCCCGACCTTTTGGGCTGAGGCCGTACACATTCCTGGAGGCCTGCTCGCCGCAGAGTAACCGGTCGCCTTGGTGTGGGTAGCGGCAAAGGCTCCACAGAGCCTTTTTTCGCTCGCGGTGACCCCGGAAGCCATTGACCATGCGGTGCGGCTGGACTCCTGGGCCGAGGGCATCCACGAAGTTGGCCGGATCCCCTGGCGGCCTATGTCTGTACAGTCGAATAATAAATGCCCACAATTTTCTCGGCCATTTTATCGGGGCAGATACCGACCGGCACCTTCGATGATCCCCGTCGCAATCGGCCAGCCTCGTGATAGCGCGATCGGGTAGTCTAGACAGGCCTTTTTGTTCAACAGATACTTGGCCCACTTGTCGACTCCCTTGCGCTTGTCGGCATTCAGACCCAGCACCGTCGCCTTGCGGCGCATCGCCGCCGCCACTAGACTGGCTTTCCCTGTAAAATGGCCAGCACTTGCGCCTGTACCCAGATTTCAGCGTCCGCATCCCCGGTGCCAAAGAAGCACCAAGCCGCCAGCCAAGCATATTCGAACACATAAACCCACGATTCGCACCCTGGTAAACGATCGCAAATGCAAATTGTTCGCATCGCTTTAGAAGGAGGTCGTAAGCACGAAACGGGAGTGGAAGTGCTCAATGAGTGCGACGATCGCTGTACGATGGAGCGGCAGTCAAGGCTTGGGCGATCCCAGTCGACGGCCCGGAACCGCGAGTCATGG
>JAJZXC010000075.1 GCA_021846365.1 Bacillota bacterium
CGAGTTCCGCATTCGTATAGTGGTGCGCCGGGGGATCCGGTCCGCGCGTGGCCAGAAGTACGTTTTCTCCAGTGTTCATGCGATAGTTTCCGGTCACGGCCACATGGTTCGCTTCGGCCCAAAGAATTGCATCGGCAATGATGGTTTCGCTCTCGGGAAACACCGCCACATCCGAGTCTAGCCAGAGCACCCACTGCGTGGCCTGATCGGGATACTGGTATTGCAGTTGTTCGATCACGGTATTGCGACTGCGGGGGATATTGGACCCCTGGCTGACGGAGAATTGCATTCTCCGTCCCAAAACTTGACTGACTTTGCCGAGCTCCAATAGGCTCTGAACCACCGCCCACCGATCATACGTCGGAATGGCAATAATCAGGTCTTTAGACGGCGAAGTGGTCTCTTGGGCTAAGACGGACATGGTCGACCTCCTTTCGAAGATGGATCTACCTGCTGCGCTGCTTCGCGAAGGCCCCGGCACCGCGACTGGCACGACGGAGGCATCGTGCTAAGGACATGCCCATGCACGATTCGATGGTATTCCTTCCATAGTTGCTCACTGAATTGACGGGCAATCTCGGCGTGCTGACAGAGGAGATCGCACACGGCCTCCGGGACCGTTTGCGGAAACACCGCACTGTATTCTTGGACGCAACGCAGTTCAATGTGAATCAAGCGCAGCAATTGGTCCGAGGTCAATGTCTTCATGGGCCGCCCCTCCTTTCGTGGGACAACCCTCAGGGTGACCGTTAATTCTTGGAATGGACGAACAATGACCTTGAAATTTCCTTGTCATTCTCGAAAGGGTTTGTCAATTGCTGAACACCGCATGGATCGGGGGCTGGACACTCGATGCTTACGCGACGGGCTACCCAAATTTCATGTCCGTTTGATGCAAATCACCGCCAAATTCGCTGTTCAGGAGGCCGAGGGAGTCCCATGATGCACCGGAGGAGCGGTGTGCAAAAGATAACCATACCCGTACCAGGTAATCAGCCAGCGCGGATGAGTCGGGATCGGTTCAATGAGCCGACGCAGGTGATGAATATAGGGATACAGATCTTGGGGATTGTAGGACAACTTCTCGGTGTTGATCGTGACACCTTGGGCAATATTTGCCAGTTGAGCGAAATTAATGCATAACGTTGTTTGATGCAAACAAATCCTCTCAAGAATAGTTTTGGCCCTACCAGGCCAACGGGCTGGTATTCATGCTTTGGGGTTATTCTGGATACCGCTCCTAGCGTCGCATGTATAGCCACGCCTAAAGGCGGGGGCTTTACGCCCGATTTCGGTGACATAACACACCGATCATCAAACGGGGACTGTGTATCGGCCGAAATGGGTAGGTTGTTGTACGCGTTGTGAGAGCTGTCGAGATGTGGTAACATTAAATCGTTGTCTTTTTCGGGTTTTGAGCGTGTCATGGGTGCATCGCGACCCGGTTGCCTGCCGCGCTCGGATTCGGAGTGGGGGGATTTAGGCCCACTCTTTTCGCTTGAGATGGGCAAACGGTCGTTTGGCGATGAGGGGGATCTCGAATGAATGACGATTTGCTGAGCGCACTTGACGACCTGGAGCGGGAAAAGGGCATTGATAAAGAAACGCTGTTCCAGGCCATTGAGTCGGCGCTAATTTCGGCCTACCGCCGAAATTTTGGCTCCGCCCAAAACGTGCGGGTGGGCATCGATCGCAAGTCGGGACAGACCCATGTTTACGCTCAAAAGACGGTTGCCGATCCGGTTGCGGACCATCGGACGGAAGTTACCGAGGAAGAAGCACGGGCCGTTCAACCCGACGCGCGGGCGGGAGATGTGTTGGAATGGGAGGTAACTCCCAAGAACTTTGGCCGAATTGCGGCGCAAACGGCCAAGCAGGTCATTGTACAACGGATCCGGGAAGCGGAACGCGGCCTGATCTACGAAGAATATTCACACTTGGCGGGCGACTTGGTTTCCGGTGTCGTGCACCGCGGCGAGCGCGGTATGATATTCGTTGATCTGGGCCGCACGGAAGCGATCATGATGCCTGGGGAACCAACTCTTGCCGAGGGATTGCGACCTGGCGAACGCGTAAAGTTTTATGTGGTCGAGGTCAAGAAGACTCCCAAAGGGCCCCAAATCTACCTGTCTCGCAGTCAGCCGGGGTTGATTAAGCGGCTGTTCGAACTGGAGGTGCCCGAGATTCACGACGGGGTGGTAGAAATCAAGGGAATTGCCCGTGAGGCAGGAGCCAGAACCAAGATTTCGGTATGGGCGGAGGATGAAAACGTAGACCCCATCGGTGCCTGTGTAGGCCCCAACGGGTCGCGGGTGAAGTCCATCGTGCAAGAACTTCGGGGAGAGAAACTCGATATTATTCGTTGGGATCGCGACCCCGTGGTGCTGGTGGCCAACGCGCTGTCTCCGGCGCGAGTTACGGATGTGCAAATCGACACCTTGAGCCGCCAAGCCCGGGTGGTAGTACCGGACAACCAACTTTCGTTGGGAATCGGCAAGGAGGGTCAAAACGCGCGACTGGCAGCCAAGTTGACGGGATGGAAGGTGGACATCCGGTCGGAGTCACAGGTTGGCCACGGGAGTTGGTAGCTGATGAAGACGCGCAAAGTTCCCCTGCGCACGTGCGTGGCCTGCCAGGCAAAACGCCCTAAACGGGAATTGGTGCGGATTGTGCGGACGCCGCAAGGGGAGCTGGTTCTGGACCGTAGGGGCAAGGTGTCCGGCCGGGGTGCTTATGTGTGCAATCGTAAGCAGTGCGTGGCCGAAGCGGTCAAGAGCCGCAGATTGGAACGTGCGCTGGAGGTTGATCTCACCGAAGCAATGGTGGACGCATTGTACCGCGATGTCGAAGGGGCGCCGGATGGAGACATGGCTTAATTGGCTGGGGCTCGCCCGCAAGGCGGGCGCTCTGGCCCCGGGGACGCATCAAGTTGGAATGGCGCTTAAAGATGGTCGGGCAAAACTCCTGATCGTCGCCACGGACGCAGGGGCGTCTGTATATCGCAAGTATCACCTGTGGGCCCAGAAGGAGGCCGTCCCCGTCGTGCAGGCGGGGACCAAGAGCGAACTGGGCAGGGCAATTGGGATGGGGCCGCATGCGATTCTTGCAATATCGGAGCCCAATCTGGCCGACAGAGTGCTGGCGGCAGTGCAGCCTCAACAGGGGGGGATGGAATTTGGCGGAAAAGGACAAAGACAAGATTCGAGTGTACGAGTTGGCCAAAGAACTCAAGCTCGACAGCAAGCGACTGATCGATCTTTTGCATCGGCTGAAAGTCGAAAACATCAAGAATCACATGAGCACGGTGGAGCCGGAGGCCGTACAAACGGTTCGCGACATCATGCAGGGCAAATTGCCGCCGGAGCCAAAACCAGAGCCGCGGAGCGCCGTTCCGGCGACCGGAGCGATGCACGACGCTCCTCATCCGACGGCACAAACAGCCAGGCCCGCCGCACCCGCGGCACGGCCGATTCCGCCGCGACCCGCCGCCGCAAGTCAGCACCCGAGCGGCGGACGTCCCGCTAGTGCTCCGGTGCGATCGGGCGGAGCGCCAGGCCGGTCGACCGCCAACCGTGGTGCAACCTACGGAGGTTCAGAGCGCGGACAGCGTCAGCAGTCGCGGCCGGCGGCAGCAGGGCGCCCCGGCCCCAAGCCCTATCACGGAGCCGATGGCTACAGCCATGGGCGAAGTCCGCAAAGAGGTGCGCCGAGCTCGGGGGGCCCTCGCCCTTCCCGGCCGTCGGCACCCGCAGGCCCCAACCGCGGATCAGCCATCGGTAACCGACCTGCGTCATCGCCCCATGCGCCGGCCAGAAGCACCGGTCGCCCGGCTACTGGCCCGATGGGCAACCCGCCGCCGGGAGGCCGGACGGGCAAAGAATCGGTCCGGCGCAATAATCCCAAGGATCGTCAGCGCCAGGCTCGCCCCGCCGACCGCGGCTTTCGCGATTGGGATGAAGGAGCGTTCGGCAACAAGCGGAAATCGAGACACCGGTCCCGTAAGCGCAGTGACACGGCGATGCCGCCGGTTCAGCGGCGGATAATTATCAGCGGCCCGATTCTGGTTAAGGATTTGGCGGACCAGTTGGGGATTAAGAGCACGGAACTGATTAAGCGGCTCATCGGGCTTGGGGTGATGGCAACCGTGAATCACGAAATCGACCGGGAAACGGCGGTGATCGTGGCCACGGAACTGGGGGCTGGGGTTGAGGAGCGCGCGAGCGTCCAAGAACGCGAGGAGATTTTGATTCAAGGTGCCGAGGATGTCCCCGAGTCGTTGAAGGAGCGGCCGCCGGTGGTTACCGTGATGGGACATGTAGACCACGGAAAGACTTCTCTGTTGGACAAGATTCGTTCAAGCCGGGTAACCCAGTCGGAGGCCGGGGGCATTACTCAGCATATAGGGGCCTCGGTGATTAAGTGGAACGACCATCGGATCGTCTTTCTGGATACGCCGGGCCACGAAGCGTTTACCGCCATGCGTGCGCGCGGTGCCCAGGTGACGGATTTGGCCGTGCTGGTGGTGGCCGCCGATGATGGCGTAATGCCGCAGACGGTGGAGGCAATTAACCACACCAAGGCGGCGGGAGTTCCGGTGGTGGTGGCGATTAACAAGATGGACGTTGAAGGCGCGCAATCAGAACGGGTGAAGACGGAACTGACCCAGTATGGACTGATAGCCGACGACTGGGGCGGGGACACGATGATGGTTCCGGTGTCGGCACGTTCGGGTGAGGGGCTGGAACGGCTGCTGGAGTCTATCGTGCTTCAAGCCCAGGTTTTGGAGCTGACCGCCAACCCCGACCGCCCCGCCCAGGGGGCCATAATTGAAGCCAAGCTCGATAAGGGCCGGGGACCGGTGGCAACCGTGCTGGTAAAGCGAGGAACGCTGCGGGTGGGCGACGTCTTTCTGTCAGGAACGGTCTCCGGCCGCGTGCGCGCGCTCTTGGACGATCAAGGGCACCGAGTTGACGAGGCGGGGCCGTCGATACCGGTGGAAGTCCTCGGCTTCAACGACCTGCCCAGTGCCGGTGACGATTTTGTCATCTTGAGCGACGAACGCCAAGCCAAGGCGATTGCGGACGCCAGGGCGGAACGCACGCGGACGGTCGACCAAGCCGCTCGCGGGGTAACGCTCGACGAGTTCTATCAGCGCTTGAAGGACGAGGAAATTCGGGACCTCAATCTCGTCATCAAGGCCGACGTGCATGGTTCGGCGGAGGCGTTGTCGCAATCGTTAAACAAACTGTCGCAGACGGAGGCTAGGGTGCGCATTCTGCACGTCGGTGTCGGCTCGGTGACGGAAACGGACGTGATGTTGGCGCAGGCGTCGGGAGCCATCATTATCGGCTTTGGGGTGAGCCTAGAGTCCAAGGCGCGGCAAATTGCCGAGCGGGAAGGCGTCGATGTACGCACCTACCGCATCATCTATGAAGTGATCGAGGACGTCGAGCGGGCTCTGAAGGGCATGCTGGCGCCTAAGTTCCAGGAGTTGGTGCTGGGCCGGGCCGAAGTGCGGGAAGTATTTCGCGTCCCCAAGGTGGGTGCGGTCGGCGGTTGCTATGTTACCGACGGCAAGATTTTGCGCACGGCGCGAGTGCGCCTTTTGCGCGACGGCGTCGTCATCCACGAGGGGCCCATCGCGTCCTTGAAACGATTCAAGGACGACGTGCGCGAGGTCCTTTCCGGATTCGAATGCGGGATTGGGATAGACAAGTTCAACGACATCAAGGTCGGCGACCTCATGGAGGTCTTCACCGAAGAAGAGGTCAAGGCCAGTTAGGCAGGTGACCGGAAGCATGCGACAACAGTCCACGCGGGCACAACGCGTTGCCCAAATGATGCAGAAGGAACTGGGCACGATGATTCAAAAAGAACTGAAGGATCCGCGGATTGGATTTGCCAGCGTAACCCGGGTCGAGGTGAGTCGCGACTTGAGCGCGGCCAAAGTATTCATTAGTGTCCTGGGTTCGGCAGAAAACTCGACCGACACCATGGCCGGACTGGAGCATGCCAAGGGGTTTCTACGGGGTGAAGTGGGTCGGCGGCTGCAATTGCGCCACGCGCCTGAGTTGCATTTTCGCGAGGACGATTCTATCTATCGCAGCATGGCGTTGCAGCGGCTGATGCGGACGCTAAAGGAGGACGCCCAGGGGTCCGATGGCCCCACATAGCCCGCGGCTTAGCGGCTGGTTGAACGTCGATAAGCCGCCGGGGATGACGTCGTTTGATGTGGTTCGCCGGGTGCAGCAGTTGGTTGGTCATCGCCACGTCGGACATGGAGGAACCCTCGACCCCGAGGCGCGGGGCGTGTTGCCGATCGCGGTGGGTTCGGCGACGCGGCTGTTGGAGTGGTGCGATACGGCGCCCAAACGCTATCGCGGACAGATGCTAATTGGCACCTTGACCGACTCGGGCGATGGCAGCGGAAGGGTAAGCGGACGTTCCGGGCCCCCGTTTCCGAGCCGCCAGGCGCTGCTCGCCGTGGTACCGTTCCTCACCGGGTCGGTAGCCCAAATCCCCCCCCAGGTCTCGGCCCTTAAACAGGGAGGCGTGCGACTATATGCCAAAGTGCGGCGGGGACGATCGGTGTGGCCAGCTCCCCGCCAGGTCGACGTACATCGGATAGACTTGACGGATGCAAGCGGCGATCACTGGGACATTGACATAGTCGCCGGCCCCGGCATGTATGTGCGGGCCTTGGTTCGCGATTGGGGCGGGTTGGTGGGACACGCGGCCCATTTGGAGAACTTGGAGCGTGTCCAAGCCGGGGTGTTTCGGCTAGCCGATGCCGTCCCCTTGGCAGACCTAGCGAAGCGGTGGCCGCACGTGCTGTTGCCAGCGCAATCGGCGCTTACTATTCCGCAGCGTCCGTTGTTGCCTGAGCATCGGCGGGCGGTGGCGTCGGGTCAGCTGCTAAGTGAATGGCCGGAGCTCTCCGGCGCGGTCGGGGAGGTTGCCCTGATCGACAACGATCAGGTGGCCTGTGTGATGGTCGGCCCACCGTGGCGTTTCCGCAAGGTTTTTTTGCGCCTGGGGAAGTCGGCCAGCGAGGAGGCGATGAAGGGCATGAAGGGCATGAAGAGAATGGATGAAATGGATGGAGCGGATTGAGGAAATGTCTCGACTGGCACGCCCTACAGTGGTAACGATTGGAAGTTTCGACGGCGTCCACCGTGGGCATCGGCACTTGATTGAGCGGGCTCGGGCCATGGCCGGGCAAATGGGGCTGGATCTGGTGGTGGTCACCTTCGACCCGCTGCCTCGGGCGGTGCTTGAGCCTGACGCGACCGGCTATGTGATCACGGCCAGCGACCTCAAGTTGGAGCTTATTGCCGAGCTTGGTGGGCGGCGGGTTAAGGTGATCCCATTTACCCCCGAGTTTTCCCGGATATCGGCCGAACGATTTATGGAAGAAGAACTGGCCGAAAGCCTTCAGGTGCGTGGTATCGTGGTTGGGCAGGACTTTTCGTTCGGACACCAAGGACGCGGGACGCCGGACCTGCTTAGCGCCTGGGGAGCAAGCAACCGGGTGGCGGTCGAGGTGGTGAGCCCGGTCGCCGACGAGGACGGGATCGTGATTTCGAGCAGTCGCATTCGCGCCGCGGTGCGCGGCGGGGACCTGGCCACCGCTGAGCGACTAATGGGCCGTCCTCTGCAGGCCCGCGGTCGGGTCAGTTCGGGTGCGGGACGAGGACGAAAGATAGGGGTTCCCACCGCAAATGTGCCGATAGACCGCTACCAACTGATGCCGCCCTACGGGATCTATGCGGGCGAGGCGCTGGTTGGCCTTGAGGGCAAATATCCGGCAGTTGCCAGTTGGGGGATTCGGCCAACCTTTGCAGACTTGGTCGAGCCATTGCTGGAGGTTCATCTGATCGAGACGGAACGTTATATAGTCGGAGAGCAGTTAAGCTTTCGATTCGGGTCGTGGCTGCGCGAGGAGCGCACTTTTCCGCGAGTCGAAGAATTGGTGCGCCAAATGCAAGAAGACATTATTCGGGCGAAAGCTCTGTATTGAGAGCCGGAGCGTTGCCCGCGGGTGCCGTGGTCTCATCGGCACGAGGCAGAAACCCTGGTTGCCAATGAATGGCCTCGTAGTGGCCGTTGAGAGTCAGCGTGATGTCGCCTTGACTGTTCTGCGTGGTGAGCGAGCGGTGGTTGCCGTCCGCTGTGCGGTGTAGTTGACGATCTTCCGCGAGGAACGAAACCAGCGGATCTGATAGCCTTCCGGTGACGGTTTAAGCCAAGCAAATGCCCACCAAATGGCCTTTGGAAGGCCGGGTCATCTCCGCCAAACTCCGGTTAATTGAGCAATCTAAACACTGTCTTGAATAGATTCCGAGCTTCTTGCAACAATTTCGATCAGCCCCTGGCCACGCTGCCGGAATTTGCCAATCCATAACCTCCTCTCTAGCCGTGCCAGCGATGACCGATACTGAGAGTGGGTCAGCGCTTGAACAGACACTACTCAGGCGGTTAGGTACTGGGAAGGCACCTAAGCGGCAGCAATGATCAAATACACAGACACAGATGTGTGCTAATTTCCTTAAACTGACGGCGTTGGGCTACGCCCTAGCCATCGAGCTTACCTGACGGAAGACTTTCTCAAGGAGACTTTCTCACGGATGAACCCGCACCGAGCACCAGGGATAGACCCGCGTCAGCTTGAACGCTTACGGCCAACAGCTAGATAACCGTCACCGATGTATACTGCTCGCTGGTCAAATTTCCTTAACATACATATGTGTGTCGTGATCAACATAGAAATCTGCGCTGGTTTTCGGGTGTTTGAGTAGTTTGAGCCGTGCCCAGCATGTCTATGTTAACAGTTTTTCATCCGTGAGCAGTATAGCTGCAATTGGAAGGCGACGCAAGGCTGGCATCATCGCCTTGCTTGATGACACCTGGACCGGCCGATGGCTTTCGCGGGACGTTTTGGAACCGATCGGGGGAGGCGAAACCGCATCACCGTAGAGCTGGTAGTCTGCTCGACCCAAAGGCTCCCGAACCGCTCTTAGGCATGTCTTGAGCCAGATCTGCCAGCCTCTCGATTCCTCCCCACACCTCTGACCCGGGGTCAGATCTGTCCTCTCATCGATTGGATGTCCCGATCGGACTTTAGAAAGTGACTTTAATGCGTCAGCCCTGAGCAGAGGAGCGGCTCATTGCTCGGCGAATTGTGCTTGTGCTACAATAATGGCTGCTTGGATTGGGGGCGGAGCATGGAGGTCACCGATTGGCGCGAGGTGGTCGGCGTGATTTCTGGAATTTGCGTGACCGGAAAATTTAAGCGTCTTCAGCGCGAACTGGAAGATCTGTACCGTCGTGCCGGCTTGGCCGAGGCGGCAGCGCAAGCTTATCGTGATGCGCTATTGGCCATGCTAGCTGAACAAGAGGCCACGTCCTCAGTGAAAGTGCATTAATCAGCGCGAGGCGCAGAGAAGGGAGGGGGAAAGATGGCGTTATCGGAAGTAACCAAGCAACGCATCATATCCGAACACCAGATTCATGAAGCAGACACCGGGTCGCCTGAAGTACAGATTGCCCTGTTGACCGAACGGATTCAGGAATTGACCGAGCACTTGAAAATCCACAACAAGGATCATCACTCACGTCGGGGACTGCTGCAGATGGTTGGTCAACGGCGTGCGCTGTTGAATTATCTGCGGTCGAAAGAAGTTGCACGATATCACCGAATCGTGGCCGAACTTGGGCTGAGGCGATAGAGCGGGAAGGCCCGCTCTTTTCCATTGGTAGGAGCAAAGCCAGGATTCACAGGTGCCAGGAAAAATATGGGAGGATATATATGGTTCAAACCACCGAGCTTGTGGTCGGCGGTCGTACCATGGTGCTGGAAACCGGCCGAATGGCGAAGCAAGCCAATGGGGCGGTTTTGGTGCGTTATGGGGACACTGCAGTCCTGGTTGCGGCGGTGGCTTCGCGCCAACCGCGGGAAGGGATTGACTTCTTTCCATTAACCGTCGATGTGGAGGAACGGTTATACGCCGTGGGGAAAATTCCCGGCGGATTTATCAAGCGGGAAGGCAGACCCAGCGAACGCTCAATTTTGACCGCACGCTTGACCGACCGGCCGATTCGTCCCCTGTTTCCCGAGGGGTTGCGCAATGACATTCACGTCGTGGCCACCGTATTGTCCGTGGACCACGACCATTCACCGGAAATCTGCACGATGATTGGCGCCTCAGCAGCCTTGACTCTGTCCGATATCCCGTTTGACGGTCCTATCGGCGCGGTCGAAGTGGGGCTGGTCGATGGTCAACGGGTGATTAACCCGAATTCCGAGCAGTCGAAGCAGAGCACACTCAAGCTCATGATCGCGGGAACCGAAGACGCGATTTTGATGATCGAGGCCGGGGCTAATCTCGTTCCCGAAGGTGAGATGTTGGACGCCATTTTTTATGGACACCAGGAAATTCAACAGATTGTCGCCGGCATCCGAGAGTTACAGGGCAGGGCGGGCAAGCCCAAGGCCGAGTTCCCTCTCTTTCTGGCTCCCCCGGAGTTTGTGGAAATTGTGCGCGCACAGGCTGAGGAGCGGCTCGACGCGGCCATGCGCACGGCGGACAAGTTGGAACGAGGGGTCAATATTGAACGGGCCAACGAACAGATAGCGACGGAACTCGCCGCCTTATATCCCGATCAGGAACCGTTTATTCCCATGGTATTGAAGAAGGTTCTCAAGGAGGTGGTGCGCGGTGCCATTATCCGCGATGGATATCGTCCCGACGGTCGGTCCTTGGCCGAAATTCGGCCCATCACGGTGGAGGTGGGGATCTTGCCCCGGGTGCACGGGACCGGACTCTTTACCCGGGGGCAGACGCAAGCTTTGACCGCGATGACGTTGGGACCCTTGAGCGACCAACAGATGCTCGACGGGATCGGGGAAGAAGAGTCCAAGCGATACATGCATCATTACAACATGCCGCCGTTTGCCACCGGCGAATCGGGACCTATGCGCGGCCCTAACCGCCGGGCGATAGGCCACGGAAATTTGGCGGAGCGAGCCTTAGAGCCGGTGATTCCCCCGATCAGCGAATTTCCCTACGCACTCCGTTTGGTCTCCGATATCCTGGAATCCAACGGGTCCAGCTCGATGGCCTCGGTCTGCGGCAGCACGCTGGCGCTGATGGACGGGGGTGTGCCGATCGCGGCTCCGGTAGCCGGTATAGCTATGGGATTGGTGCAAAACGCCGACGGTTATGCCGTACTCACGGATATTCAAGGCCTGGAAGACGCTCTGGGTGACATGGACTTCAAGGTGGCCGGCACCCGAGCGGGGATTACCGCTATCCAGATGGACATCAAGATTCACGGCCTCGACCGGGAGATCTTGAAGACGGCGCTGGAACAGGCTCGGGAGGCGCGTCTTTTTATCCTGGACAAAATGATGGCGGCGATTTCGGGGCCACGGCCGTATCTGTCGGTGCATGCGCCGCGCATCATCACCATCAGCATTGACCCCGAAAAAATCCGGGAAGTGATCGGCCCTGGCGGCAAGACCATCAACAAGATTATCGAGACCACCCGCATCGGTGACAAGAAGGTTGACATCGATATCGAAGACGACGGCACCATCTACATTGCCGCAGTCAACGAAGAGATGGCCAAGGCGGCCATCGCCATGATTGAAGATCTGACCCGGACCGTCGAAGTGGGCCAAGTTTATCAGGGCCGCGTCACCCGACTCATGAACTTTGGCGCCTTCGTAGAGATCCTGCCCGGCAAGGAAGGTTTGGTGCATGTCTCTCAGCTGGCTTACGAGCGCGTGCAAAGCGTGGAGGACGCGGTTAAGGTCGGCGACCTCTTGACCGTGAAGGTCGTCGAAATCGATCACATGGGCCGTATCAACCTGTCGCATAAAGACACATTGCCGCCCCCGCCTGGATACATGCAAAAAACGGCGGTAGTCGGCGGTCGGGATGAACATGGACCACGACGTCCCCGCGATGGCGGGCGTCCGCCTGGCGGCGGCCGGGGTCGTCCACCCCGGTAGCGTTATCGAATTGCAAAGCGTGAGGTGACTTGACGAGCGGCTGAAGACCGGCCGGCCATCCCGGCGTTCAGCCCGAGTCTGGTCAACCCGCGAGGAAAGGACTCCCGCCACCATTGAGCGAGAGTCTTGTTGCGTTTGCGGACTGCCGCGATTGCCCTTTCTCCTCTTTTTGGTCTATCCCGGTCAGCATTGGCATAGGAAGGCATGGGAGGGAGGTCCAATGTGGATATGGGTGGTGTCCCTTCGCTCGCTGCAGGCCAAAGTGGTGTACTTCTTCTTGCTTATTATGCTGGCGGCCGCGCTATTGGTGGTCCGCGTGCCTAGCTCGCGGGCCTTGTATTCATCGCCTGCTGCTAGTCTGGCGGGTCCGGTTTACCGGGTGGCGACGACCAAGCCGGTCGCTGCCTTGACCGTCAACGTGGTCTGGGGAACCCGGTATGTGGCTCCGTTGCTGCACATCATGCAGGGCGAGCGGGTGCCCGCAACATTTATGCTGGGCGGTGCCTGGGCGCAAGCGCATCCGGAGTTGGTGCGCGCGCTTCAGCAGGCGGGGATGGAAATCGGCAACCATGGCTTTGCCCACCGTCATGTCAATCAACTTTCCTATCAGCAAAATCTAACCGAAATCGAGCGCACCAACACCGCCTTGGCAGCGATTACCGGCGTCCTGCCCAAGGTGTTTGCGCCGCCTTACGGAGAGTATAACACCACCGTCTTGCGTGCCGCCTCGGCGGCTGGCATGCCACTCATCATGTGGACGATTGACACCGTAGACTGGCATCCGTCATCGTCTACCGCCCTCATTGTCACTCGCGTGCTGCGCAAGCTGACGCCCGGCGCCATCGTGCTCATGCACCCGACCGAGCGTACGGTGGCCGCCTTGCCTGAAGTGATTGCTGGCATGAAACGCCGAGACTACCGCCTGCTTACGGTGTCAAAGTTGCTTGCCATGGGCGCTGCGCAGGGAGAGCAGTGACCGGCCAGCCGGCGCCGGTGAATTGCGCCGCATGGGAAGGGGAGGCGGGGGCCGGCGCATGGTTGGCACCAGTCGACCGCCGCCAGCCGGTGTCTGACCTGGGCTCAGCGGGGCGTACAGGCAAGACGTGTGGTATTATCGTCGGGAACGTACAAAAAGGCATGGCATGGTAAGGGAGGGATCTTAACGTAGACACCGTGACCGCCAAATCGGGCTTGGGTTGGGCTTGGGACTCGTTGCCGACGACTGAGACGTCAGCGTTCGGCATCTTTATTGACGTAGGCTCCCGTGATGAAGACCCTGGCGCGTGGGGCGCCGCCCATTTTTTGGAGCACGCCGTGTTCAAAGGCGCGGGTGAG
>JAJZXC010000076.1 GCA_021846365.1 Bacillota bacterium
AAAACACCCTCAAAACTCATGACGTTTTTGGACTGAATAACGCCTCCGCGCCCTTACGTTTTGTTAGGGCGTGGAGGTTGCTCCCTACTGCCTGACCCATCTTAGTATGTATGTCCGGGGATCCGTGCTCCTTCGACGTCAACTTGCTCACTATGCCAGTACATTGCGTACTCTCAAATCATAGCACACGCTGACGACACTCACATGTCGGCCCCGTAGACTCGGTCGCCCGTTCTTGAGTGACGGGTGCGAGCGGTGTCCAGAACCCGGCGTTGTCGGACCGAGGTCGGTCGTCAGCCCAGGGGCGGCTTCCGCCCCATGTAGCTAAGAGGAAGCCTCCTTGGCTGGCCGTCAAGGAGACCTGATGGAGAAGACCGGCTGTCTTACGATCGATTTGGTGATACCCTCGACCAGGATGTTATGCCGCCTTCTTACGGCGACGTTTCTGAGCCGCTGATGGTCTGGGCCCCCGGGAAGGGATGGGTTCTTGAGCCCCAACAGAGCTGGCGGCATCCCAATTTGGCTAGCTTGAGGGATATCTACGATGCGCCACGACGGCTGCAACGATTTGGCCAGCCTCAGGAAGAAGGATTTCCCAGCACAAACACTTTGACCCGCTCGATACCGAAATGGCTGACCGTTTGAGGCCCGGCGTTGATAAAGATGTCGATGCGGTGGCCCTGAATCGCTCCCCCGGTGTCCATCGCGCGACCGAGAAACCCGCCGGAGGGCAGGACGGAGTCGTGGTAGCCTTGGACATAGACATAGCTTTTCAACGGAATCACGGTGGGATCCACCGCCACCATGCCCGGGGCTAGGGGTTTACCAAAGGCATCCACGGGCCCGTAAGGATAGTTGGCCCGCGAGCTGGGGCCGTATCCGGTGGCAATCATATGGTATTCGGCAAGCACAGGGCGTCCGTTGATGATTAAAGGTGCCTGACTTCCCGCCTTGACTGGGTTGCCCTGCCCGGTGCCGGCAGGCCCGCTTGACTGGAGACGATGGGCGGAAACCGATTTCGGGAAGAATCCGTTGACCGCAAGCCCCCCATGCACGATGATGTTGACATCGGGCTGGCTCGCCTTTACTGCGTGACCATGGACTCCCCCATCCCCTTGCTGGTGCATGGCCGAGGGTACGGTAGCTGCCGAGGCAAGCGCGCCGGTGCCGGGGACTGCCATGAGCGATGCGGCCGTCAGAACGGCCAATTTCGCGTTGAAGGACATATGACACAACGCTCCTTTCGATGGCTTAGTGGCAAATGACCAACACCCGAGATGCTCGCCATCCAACGGGGGAGATTCTTGAAAACCGATACTCTGCCGGGCTGTGACTCGCCGAGCACACTCGGCAAGTGGAATTGGCAAGTGAAGCTGGGGGTGAGTATAAATGGATTGATGAGCCTTGTCATGGTGCGAGCGCGAGGATAATCGGGGATACGGGGACAATGGCGCCGGGACGGCAAGGCTCAAGGCGAGGCCCGCAGAATACTGACCGGATTCCGCTATATGGAAATGCGTCATCGCATGACGATTTGATTGTGCATACTCGTATCGAGATGAAATGGAGGAGGAACATTGGAGGAGAGTGCGCTGGTGATTCCGGTGGCGTTGCCGGACGCGTTGGAACAGTTGCGGTGGCGGTATGATCCGCTGGGCAAGGCCTTGCCACCGCATATCACGTTAGCGGTGCCTTTCGGCCAGCGTTCCCTCAGGGATCTGATTGCTCCACGACTCAAGGAGTTGGCCGGTGGCTTCGAGGCGTTTTTTGTCCTTGGCGACGGCATCGACGCATTTTCAAGTGATGACTTAGACACGGTGTATCTCGACCTGCGGCCCAATGACGACTTGGATCGTTTGATGCAAGCCGCTCAGGCGGCCTTTCCCGAGTATCCCCCCTATGGCGGCAAGCACGACAACCTCGTCGCCCACGTAACCTTGGCCAGGATTTCGGCCACCCTGAAACGGCACGTAGTTTGGCAAGCACAGACGGCGCTTCGGCAAATTGGGCCCATTGAGCTTAGCGTGCAGGCTTTAGCCTGGATAACTGGCAGCGACGATGAACTGCTCACCGATTCGTTTCTATTGCGACCGCGAGAGTCGCCAAATCCGTGATTTTACGCCCCGTCCGGCGTCAGTTTTTTTTGCAGCCCACGCATGTCCTGGCCCGCAGCCTATTGGGCAAACTGTTGTTTTTGGACAATGCCGGAGGAAGAATTGTCGAGGTGGAAGCCTACCAGGGGCCCACCGACCGCGGTGCTCACAGCTTCGGCGGCCGCCGCACGGCACGCACCGAGGTCATGTTTGGCGAGCCGGGCCACGCCTATATTTACCGAATCTATGGCCGCTACGACTGTGTCAATGTTGTATCCGCCGCTCTCGGTTGCCCGGAAGCCATTCTGCTGCGGGCCTTGGAACCGCTGGCCTGCATCGACGACCTCGTGCGTCGACGAAATTGCCCTCCTCGGCGTCTCTCGGTGGGGATGCGCGATCTAACCAACGGTCCTGGACGACTGACCCAGGCGCTGGGGATCGACCGGTCGTGGAATGGGCATCCGCTATGGCAGACCCCGTTTTACATTGCTGACGACGGGTTCGTGGTTCCCGCTGCCAACATTCGCCAGGGTCCGCGGATAGGGATAGGCTATGCCGGATCGGCGGCCGAGTTTCCCTGGCGATACTGGATTGCCGGTAATTCCTTCGTCTCCCGGCGGTAAGACAGTTGGCTGTAGCCGGTAGGCGCGACCTTCGCGTTGACGGTCGACCATCACCGTGGTACGGTTATGCTACAAGGGGGTGGTGTGCGATGCTCAAGGTTTCCAGCAAGGGAAGATACGGTGTCAAAGCCGTGTTCGAACTGGCATTGCACTACGGAAAAGGACCGCTGACCGTCGGCTTGATCGCCAAATCGCAATCGATTTCCGAGCCCTACTTGGAACAACTGATGGGGCCCTTGAAACGCGCGGGAATCGTGGATGGGGTGCGGGGAGCTCAGGGCGGCTATCAGTTGGCCCGTGACCCCGCTATAATTTCGGTGGGGGACGTGGTTCGCGCGCTGGAAGGCCCCATCGCGTTGACCGACTGCACAACCGGAGATCCCAGTCACTGCCCGTCGCTGAGCCACTGCGTCGGACCTGACGTATGGAATCGCGTTCAAGCCGCGCTCGTACAAACCATGGATGGCATCAGTTTTCGACAACTTTTGGCCGAACAGGAGTCGGAAGGGCGCCCCATTCTCGTGGGTGAGGTTCGGGAAGGAACGGGATAGCATGGAGAAGGTTGCCATCGGACTGAGCGGCGGCGTCGACTCCTCGGTTGCCGCCGCTCTGCTTTTGCGCCAGGGATATGAGGTGGTGGGGGTTACCGTGCGCCACTTGCCGGCCGAGACCACCAATTCTTGCTGTTCGTTGGAGGCGGTGGTTGATGCGCGCCGGGTGGCTAAGAAACTGGGGATTGCGCATTTTCTGGTGGACGTGCAAACGACGTTTTATCAACGCGTGATCGAGCCGTTTGAATTGGGCTATCTGCAGGGCACAACCCCTAACCCTTGCGCACTATGCAATCGCTACGTCAAGTTCGGTGAAATGTGGAAGTGGGCCCAAGAGCAGGGCTGCGACTACTTAGCCACCGGGCACTACGTGCGGCGGGTGCAACGCGACGGGACCTACGAACTGTGGCGGGCGCGGGATCTAAGCAAAGACCAAAGTTACCTCTTGTACAGCCTGGGCCAAAGCGATTTGAAGCATTGTTTGTTTCCACTTGGGGAATACCAAAAATCGGAGGTGCGGGCCTGGGCGGAAGCGTGGGGTTTGGTCACCGCACACAAACCGGACAGCCAAGAGCTGTGCTTCGTGCCGAAAAACGACTATACCGGATATTTGGCTAGCCACCGTCCAGAGGCAGTGCGTCCCGGAGAGATCGTGAACCGGGCGGGGAAGAGGTTGGGGGAGCACCGAGGCGTGGCGTTTTACACCGTCGGCCAGCGGCGCGGGCTCGGTCTGACGGCGAGCGAACCACAATACGTGGTGGAACTGGACGCGAGCACCAATCAGGTCGTGGTCGGGAACCGCGACCAGGCGTTGGGCCAACGTTTTCGGTGCGATCGGATGCGTTACCTGGACGATCGTCGATTGACCGAAACCGCCTCCGGCGAGGTCAAAATTCGTTACCACATGGAACCACAGCCTGCTCGCTGGACCCCGGTCGACGATCGGGCCGCCGTGGTCGACTTCACCCAGCCGCAGTGGGCAATTACGCCCGGTCAGGTTGCCGCTTTTTACCGCGGCGACCAGTTGTTGGCCGGGGGGATCGTTGCTCAATCGCTGTAGCTTGACCTCGGTCAAAGAGGGAGTCGGATTGATTACCCGTTGGCACTTGATGAATCTGCCGGTTCGATTTCGCGACCGGCAGAATGTTCAGCTTAGGGTTGAAAATATCGTGGTCGGTTGGCCACAGCCCGTGGTCGCCGGGTTCGCGGTGCGCCGACACGGTCGGGCGGCCTTTTTGCCGTGGTCGGAAGGGGTATTGGTCACTCACTACGGCGTTATCGCCGATTCTATCCACCTGCTTTGTCGACCACCGGAGGCCATGTGGCAGCCGGGCGAGGAGCTCAGGAGTCGATGGCGGGGAACTCCCGTCGACGACGGCGACGGTCGCCGTGTCGGCTTCGTGCGTGATCTGGTGTTGGATGAAACCAGCCGGCGGGTAGCGGCCTTGATGGTATCCCGTGGCTTAATGCATGACGTTTGGTCGGGAGCCTTGTTCGCAAGTTGGAAGGAGGTGCAATTTCTTGCCGATGGGCGAATCAAATGGGCGCGGGGCGGGCAGACTTCCTAGTAGAGTCTGGCCGCGAAAGAAATGGAGGCGTCGAGGGTGGACAGCCTGAGCTGCCCGCAGTGTGGGGGGCGAAATGTCGGCAAGGTGGGAACCGGACAGTTTTATTGCTGGGATTGTTACATCGAGTTTTCGATGTCACACCGCGGTATACGGATGTATACCGTGGAAGCGGATGGAGAGCTAACCCGCATTGAAAGCGCGGTAACCGCCAAGGAGGTGTTGTCGTGAAGCGATATATCAACGGCGTGATGACGGGGGCCCTGGTGGGGGCGGTGGTAACCAGTGTGTGGCTGATGCAGCGCAAGCGGTCGCACCGAGCGAGGTGGCGCGTAGCTCGCCAGTGGGGACCGCGTATAGCCCGGCTGGGGACGAACGGCCTGCGCGGGGCACGACGCCACTGGGGTTAAGTGCTGTTTACCTCGCGAGCTTCGCGATGGGTCTGGCTCGGCCTTATCGTCGGGGGAGGAATGTGGTTAGCCTGGTTGGCACGACCAGTGTTGGCCCCATTTCTTTTTGCGTTCCTTATCGCATACCTGTTGGCCCCATGGGTAGACTGGTGCGTACGCCGGGGGATTCCTCGCATGTTGGCCGTCATCGTTACCTACGCGGTGCTAGGGGGCCTGTTGCTTGCTCTTTCCGCGTATCTAGTTCCCCTGCTCTTACAACAGAGTTTGTGGCTGGTCCACCGTTTGCCGGAATGGGCCCGCGCGTTGGCAGCCTATTGGTCGGCTTTCCTTACCCGGGTGCACCAGGCACCGGTTCCTGAATTGATTCGCCGTCTTCTGACCCAGAGCTCGCGCCACATCGAAGCGCGATTATTCGTGATATTAAAGTCGGTGCTGAAAACGGCCCTTGACCTGGTACCGGGTATTTTGAGCGTCGTGGTGGCCCCTATTTTAGCCTTTTTTGTTCTCAAAGATCTCGAGCGGATACGAAGCAAATTTTGGGCCCTGGTGCCTATCGGCTGGCGACCAGCGGTATTCAAGCTAGGCGTCGAAGTTGACGACGCATTGAACGGGTTTCTTCGCGGACAGTTGCTGGTAGCGCTGGCGGTGGCGGTATTGGCAGCGGGGTGGACGTTTGTGCTCAAAATTCCGTTTGCCCTCCTAATTGGTGCGTTGGCAGGAATCACGGATGTCTTGCCCTATCTGGGACCGATTGCGGGTGCGATCCCGGCGGTCATCCTGGCCTTGACTGTCTCGCCCTGGAAGGCGCTATACGTGGTTTGCGGATTTATCGTTATTCATCAACTGGAGGGCACCGTGATCGCTCCCAAGGTGGTGGGGGATTCGGTCGGTCTGCATCCCTTGGTGGTGATGCTTGCGTTGCTGGTAGGTGGTGAAGTCTACGGTCTGGCCGGCCTGCTATTGGCTGTTCCGCTGACCGCGGTGGGCAAGGTGGTGTTGGTGCATTTGATGCAGGGTTTGGCGGAATGTGGATTGAGCCGGGACAGCTCGGCGGCAGAACTTGGTAGAGGCTGAAAGCGGGCCAAAGCCCGAGTTCGGCGGCCCCGAGCGGAGCGGCCTTGACCGCGCTTACGAGCAGTCGCTACAATGGGCTACATGGACTACAATGATAGCGAAGATGATGGGGAATGGGCCATCATCAGGGGTCACAATAAGGGCGACGTCGCTAACACGCTTTCGGGAGGCTCGCTGGTGAAGGCTTCAAGCATCCGCCAAAGTTTTATCCAATACTTTCAGCGACAGGGTCATCAGTGGGTTCAAAGTTCCTCATTGGTGCCCGCCGGGGATCGTACTCTTCTGTTTACCAACGCCGGGATGGTGCAATTCAAGGATGTATTTTTGGGCCTGGAGACGCGAGAGTACCGCCGGGCGGTGTCAGCCCAAAAATGCATGCGAGCCGGTGGTAAGCACAATGACCTGGACCAGGTGGGGCGAACCGCCCGGCACCAAACCTTTTTCGAGATGATGGGGAATTTTTCTTTTGGGGATTATTTTAAGGCTGAGGCGATACGGTTGGCTTGGGAGTTTCTCACCCGGGAACTGGCCATCGACCGCGACCGGCTGTGGATTAGCGTTTTTGAGTCGGACGACGAGGCCGTGCAATTGTGGCTTCAGGTAGCGGGGATAGCGCCGGAACGCATTGTGCGGTTAGGCGAGCGGGAAAACTTTTGGTCGATGGGGGAAACCGGGCCGTGCGGACCTTCGAGCGAGATTTTCGTAGACCGGGGCGAGGCGTACAGTTGTGGTCCCAATTGCGGTCTAGGTCAATGTGATTGCGACCGCCTGCAGGAGATTTGGAACTTGGTTTTCATGCAGTACAACCGGGACCCGGACGGTAACCTCACTCCCTTGCCGCGACCTTGCATCGATACCGGAATGGGGCTGGAACGCGTGGCCGCCTATTTGCAAGGCGTGGACTCCACGTTTGACACCGACCTTTTGCGTCCCTTGGTCGAGCGAGTGGAGTCATTGAGCGGGCGGCTTTACGACCGGGGAGAAGCCGGGATGGCATTTCGCGTGATTGCCGACCATGCACGGGCCGTGACCTTCCTGCTGGCCGACGGGGTGACCTTCAGCAACTTGGGCCGCGGCTACGTGATGCGGCGTATTTTGCGCCGTGCCGTGCGTTTCGGCCGACTGTTGGGATTTGAGCGCCCCTTTCTCCATGAACTGGTTCCCGTGGTTACCAGTCTGATGAGCGATGCCTACCCGGAGCTGATCGCGCGGCAGGCAACCATCGGGGAACAAATCCGTCAAGAGGAAGAGCGTTTCCTGAGCACGCTCAGCGCTGGCATGCAGGTGTTGAACGACAAACTCCGCCTGCTGAGGGCGGGTGATACTCTGTCGGGAGCCGACGCGTTCTTGCTGTATGACACTTACGGGTTTCCACTCGACCTCACCCGAGATCATGCTCAAGAGCTCGGGGTTCGGGTAGCCGAAGCTGAATTCGAGCGGCTGATGGCCGAGCAACGCGAACGAGCGCGGAAGACGCGCCAATATCTGGATGTTTCCTTGCCAGTGAAACCGCCGGCCACGTTTCTCGGCTACGACACCCTTGAGCTTGAGCACGTCGTGGTGGGTGAAGTGGTGATCGATGGCGATCCGGTCAACTCGCTGGAGGCGGGGGAGGCGGGTTATGTCTGGCTCTCGGAGACGCCGTTTTATGCGGAAGGGGGAGGGCAGGTCGGCGACCAGGGGGAACTAGCTGGTGCCGACGGAGCCCGGTTTTCCGTGCATGAGGTGGTGCGCGTCAATGGAAGTACGTGGCACTTTGGCACGGTCACCGTCGGCAGGCTCGAGCGCGGCCAGCCGGTGCTGGCTTCGGTCAACCGCGACTGGCGGGCGAACTGCCGGCGCAATCATACGGCCACCCATCTATTGCATGCAGCGCTCCGCCAGGTGCTGGGGGAGAGTGTGCGCCAGACCGGGTCGCTGGTGGCGCCAGACCGGCTGCGCTTCGACTTCTCGTACGGGGGGCCCTTGACCAGCGAGACGATTGCTCAGCTGGAAGACCTGGTCAACCGATGGATTCAGGACGATCGCCCGGTAAACACGGTCGAGAAACCGCGTGAACAGGCTCTGGCCGAGGGGGCGGTCGCATTTTTTGGCGATAAGTACGGTGACCGAGTGCGGGTGGTCACGGTGCGCGGCGCCAGCCAGGAGCTCTGTGGAGGAACCCATGTGGCCCGCAGTGGAGAAATCGGCCCGTTTGTCATCATGCAAGAATCTAGTGTAGGAGCCGGCTCACGGCGGATTGAGGCTCTGACCGGGGCCGCCGCCGTTCAGCAGTTGAAGGCGTGGCGGGATCGTGAGACTGAATTGACCCGTTTGTTGAAAGTCGGCGGAGACCAAGTGGTGGACAAGATACAGGACTTGCTGGCAGAATCGAGACGGCGCGGGTCGAGGATAGAGGAACTGGAGACCGAAAACCGTGCCGCTCGCGGCCGCAGCTTGGTCGAACGGGCCGAAATTTGCAACGGGTTTCGTTTGGTCGTGGCCGCGGTGGAGCCACCAACCGGGGTCGATGGCCTGCGACATTGGGTTGACGGTCTGAAATCCGCGGTTGACGTCGCTGTGCTGGCCTCGGGCAGTAGTCAGCAGGCCGCATTGGTGGTATTTTTAAGTCAACCGCTGCGCGAGCGAGGACTTGATGCGGCCCGCCTGGTCAAGGGGTGGGCCCCGATGATTGGCGGCGGCGGCGGGGGCCGCGCGGATTTCGCTCAGGCTGGCGGCCGTCGAGGCGACCAGATCCGCCCCTTACTCGATGCCGCAAGACGCGATTTGTGGGAAGAACTCGAAAAGATGCCGGCGACCTTGGGAAAGGGGTGAGGAGCCTGCATGGGTGGATTGGATGAAACGCGACGGGTGTATGGACATGGTCCGATTTACAATCAAGCGGACGCCGTACTGCGAGAAGTCTATGCAGCGCTGAAGGACCGCGGATACAACCCCGTGAGCCAATTGGTAGGCTATCTGCTTTCCGGCGACCCGGCTTACATTACCAGCCATCAAGGGGCTCGCAATCTCATCCGTCGCGTCGAGCGCGATGAACTGCTGGAGGAACTCTTGCGCCAGTTTATCCTTCATTTGGAGGAGCGGAATCGTTCGTGAGCGACGGCCGTATAATGGGCCTGGATGTGGGGGATAAATGGATCGGGGTCGCGGTCAGTGACGAACTGCGGATGGTGCCGAGGCCGCTTTCCGCGGTCCGTCGAACCAGTATGGGTCAAGATATATTGTGCCTGCTGGAAGTTGCCGAACGGTGGAATGTATCTCAAATTGTGGTAGGATTACCGGTGAATATGGACAACAGCCTGGGTACGCAAGCTAAAAAAACTCTCTCCTTCGTTAACCAGTTGCGTCAACAGTTCGCAGGTGCGGTGGTGTCCAGGGATGAGCGATTGACGACCAAACAGGCTGAGCGAATCTTGGTGGCTCAAGATGTCCGAAGGGAACGGCGCAAGCAGGTGATTGACGGTGTCGCTGCGACCTTGATACTTGAGGGGTTTCTTCAAGAACTTCGCTTTAATTCTGAGAAAGAGGTGTGCCGGGTGGCAGACGACAAGGAGCCAAACGAACTGATGGGCGACGAGGAAGAGGAAATTATCACCTTGACTGACGAAGACGGCAATGAACATGAGTTTGTGATGGTGGACGTCATCGAGGTGGATACCCGCGAGTATGCGATTTTGTTGCCGGTTGACGCGGAGGAAGACGAGGACACGGAGGCCGTTATCCTGCGCCTGGAAAAGGATGCCGACGGCGATGACATCCTGGTTGATATCGAGTCGGAAGCCGAATGGGATGAAGTGGCCCAAGCCTATGAAGAATTACTGGACGAGGACGACGCCGAATAGGTGAGCTTCTTTCCGGCGATCGGTCGACGCGGCGGGCCACGGTTGGCACCTTGGCTCGTCGGCGGCCTAGGGGCGGCCATCGCGATAGCGCTTTTGTTTTGGGGCGTTTGGTGGTGGTTGTTCGGCCCGGCCAATTCCTCGTCCGCGCACCGGGTTTATTTTACCGTGACTGTCGGCGAGTCGGCTTGGTCGGTCGCTGACCGCTTGACATCTGCCAACTTGTTGCACACTGCGTGGGGTTTTGTTTGGTTGGCCGAGCACCGGGGTTGGGGAGGCCGAATTCGTCCGGGGACGTATCGCTTGAGGGCGTCGGCCACTCCCTTCAGCCTGCTGAAAACCATGGTTGAGGGCAAGGCGATGAACCAAATTGCCGTTGTCCAGGGAAGCACGGTATCGTTGGTGGTTCACCGCCTGTTGCAGCTTCACATCGGCACCCGGCGAGCCTATCAGCGCCTAGAGCGGCGTGGTTTGCCGGGAATGCCGGCTCGGGCGTCGGGGATACGCGATGCCTTAGAAGGGTACCTGTGGCCGGCCACGTATACGATTGCTCGCGGATCAACTGCCCAACAGGCTCTGTTGCTGATGTGGCGCGACTTCCAAAGGCACGCCAAAGCCCTCTCACATCATCTTCCGCCCAACTGGTCGCTGAAAAAATGGGTAACTCTCGCCTCCCTGATTGCAGCCGAGGTCAAATATTCGTCAGAAGATGCGCTGGTGGCGGCAGTATTCCTTAATCGACTGAAAAGACACATGCCGCTGCAATCGGATGCCACCGTATATTACGCCGAAGGTCGGTCCCGCCGGGGTAAGGACCTCGCGGCAGCTTCACCCTACAATACCTATCGCACCCAGGGCCTACCTCCGGGGCCGATTGACAACCCGGGACCCCGCGCATTGGCGGCCGCCCTGCACCCGGCTCGGGTAGGCTATTTGTACTTCCTTACCGGCCCTAACGGGCGGGCCGAGTTTGCCAATACCTATGCCCAGCAACTCAGGCATCTGGCCAAGTTAAAATAACCTCCCGAATGCCCCGATGAGGAATATGATTGGACAACTACGGGGTACTTGATGCGACTCAATGGCCACCGCCTTAACTGCACGTTCAGAGTTCAGACCTGGTGATCGCGTACCTGGACGTGGAAGGCAACGACACGTTGAAGTCTGCGTATTGGACTGGACAGGCCAATACGGTGCACACCTATCAGTTTAGCGGCACCTCCACCAAACCGTTTATTCTTGGAATTTACTGCGGATGCACGACTTCAGGCGGGAAATATGTCGTTCCTTCAGATATCCAAACGGTGTTTGACAACAACGCGTCCGGCTCTTGCACAAAGACCGCAAACCAAGAAACAACCGTTCCGTGATTGTTGGCGGATGCCATCCTCCGCGAATCTCACATCGTTGCGCAGTCGGACTTGAAAAAAACCATGCGTTCCTATCGGAGGTCCATTAGCAGTCTTTGTGCAAGAGCCGTCAAACGTTAGGGGCGTGCCACTCCCTGGTGGCTCGAACGCGGGCTCCTTGCTCTATGTTTCCCGGGGTATCTTCAACCGGCCGAACGGCCAAAAAGACCATCTTGACAATCGGGTCAAGGCTAATATGCTCCGCGTTCCTATGTCAGTGCTATACAAATGGATAAAATGATGGCCTAAAATCGGTCGAATTCCCATTGCAAGACCCCCAAAATCGTCTCGCTAGACAAATTAGGGACCTTTTCCAGAAAGCCATAGACCGGATGCCCTTCCGAATTCAAACTGACTCCGATTACTGCCGAATCTTGGTCCGTGCCTCGCCCCCGTTTGCCCGGTCCATGGCTGACGCCGCCAAAATAAGCATCATCAAGCTCAGCAATGATTTCTCCCAATTTGTATCGTGCGTTGCGCTCGGCCATAGCATGCTGAATTTTGTGGTGCAACAGCCACGCGGTGTGGTAAGCAACTCCCAGTTCCCGAGCGAGAGTCAGCGCGGCATCGCCGCGCTTGTCGATTGCCACCAGATAGTGGCCAAAAAACCATACCGGCAACGAAACTTTGGATCGGTGGAACATCGTCCCTGCTGTCACGCTGGTTTGTCGACGGCATTGCTTACACTCATACAGTCGCTAATCAAACATAAAAATCCTTAGGCAGATAAGTCCGAACGAATTGCCGAGTGGAGTAAAATAGGCAAAAATGGGGTCCAAGTGGAGAGGAGGCACCAGAGGGCGATGACCTTAACAGACTTGCCGGCCCGACGGAAACCACGGAATCTTAATCAATTATAGGGTCTGGCCAAGGACTTGCGTCGTCGTGCACCCAGGCTACTGCCTGGATGCGCACGCCGGGCGATTTTCATGTAGTCCGCCAATAATTGGCGGGTATTGGGCATGAGCGGGACTGGCCGATTTTTTTGTCCTTTGCCGTGGAGCGTAACCACCACAGGTGCCTCCAATCGGATGTCCCGTGCCGTGAGGTCAAGCAGTTCTTGTACCCGGGCCCCCGTGTCGTATAACGTCTCCCGAGAACGATTTTGCCCGAGCACTGACCGTCTTTCTGGGCCAGTATCTGCCCGGTGAACGCAATGCCAGTCGGCTTACCATCGCGGCTTATCGTGATACCTTTAAACTCTTTCTCCGTTACTGCCAAGCTGTGCACCAGATCCGCCCCCACCAGTTGCAACTGCGCCAGATTACGAGACCCCTGGTGTTGGGGTTTTTGGACTGGCCGGAAGGGGAACGGCAGAATTCCAATGCGACTCGGAACCAACGTTTGGCGGCCTTGCGCGCGTTTGGCCTTTATGTACAACCGGATTCTCCGGAACATCTCCAAGAATGGCAACGGATACTCGCCATTCCAACCAAGAAGAAACCGCGGCCGCTCATTCCGTTTCTGACGACCGAGGAGACGACCGAGGAAATGAAAATCTTGCTACAACAACCGCTACCGGGAACCCGTGACCAAGTGTTGCTCGCGACGTGGATGATGTCGACCGTTTTGCGAACGACCTACCGACCCGATTGGGCAAGTTCGGGCCCGAATTGGCGGACGAGACAACGCGGTTAATCCCGTTTGGGCGCGTGGCGTGGCGAGTGGCCGACCAGCAAGGC
>JAJZXC010000077.1 GCA_021846365.1 Bacillota bacterium
TCCACTCGGGTTGCTGGGCAGCTTGCACCGCCGTCGAGGCGGTGAGGTACTCTTGGAGGCACTCGCTGAGTCGGCTAGATTCCATCCCTTCACCATCGTCCTCCGCCAAATTTTGGATAGATTATAAGGTAGAAAGGAGATGGTGTCCACCATGAGAAGGTGATTGCGAACGGCTAATAAGCCCAATGTATACGGTTTAAACATGCGCACATTAGTTTCTAATCAGGGGTGGCGTATCAGTCGCTGTGCAAGACCCAAAAAATCGCAAAGTCCACATTTTTGGCCGTGGCCAAAATCCAATCGTCTTCAGGATGGCTGGCCGCCCCGGTGACTGGTTCGATGATCGGCTGTAGCACGGCCGTGCAATTGAAGAGCGCGAGAAAGCGGTGTCTCCGCTCCGGCCCGAGCCGCTCGGCAAAATAGGGTTTCGTGAGCGTGCGCTCGACTTCATCCAATAGGGGCTCGGATACGTATACCTGAAATCGGCGGGTCAGCCAGCTTTCGCGGATCACAGCGAACAGTCCTCGGTCCGTGCGCACCGCCGATACGAGCACGTTGGTGTCCAGAACAACTCGGATCATGCGGGTGGACTGTCGTCGGTGTGGGACCGACTATCCTGCACGGCTCGACGCATCTCGCGGTCAAATTCCTCCAGGGACACATCGTGGAACGCCTGCCGCATCTCATCCATTGTCTCCCGCAGTTCCGTCATGCGCTGGTCCCGTTCTTGCAGCCACTCCATGTCTTGGGGACTTACCACCCCGGCAACCGGAACACCACTCTTTTCCAAGATGACCCGGGTCTTGTCGCGGGCGACTTCGTTCGCGACTTCGCTCCAGCGTTGCCGGACGTCAGATGCCTTCAGTACTTTGTAACTACCCACGGGCATATCCTCCGATTGTACGATATGGTACGATATGGTACGATTACCTTGTTATAGCACAGGCGAACCAAAGAACGGCAGATTGTACAGTCGTGCAGGTAATGATGATGCTTCGGAGGTGGTAACGATTTGGCCGAATATTCCTGGGATCATTTTCGAGATGCCCGGGGGCCGGTAGGATCAGGTCGTTCGCTCACGGCGCGTCGCTTGATACAAATGGTCAATCCGCTGACAAACGAATAGGCGAAAACACTTCTGCCGGAAGACGATGATATGAGAAATGTCCCCCATGTTCTGAATCTGTCCGTAGTCTTACTGGTATTTCCTTCGGCGGCACTTCGGCGTGGCCTCTTTCTAGTTCGACGGAGTCTTTTGTGTTGATTATATCATCGGGAGGTATAAATACAATCATGAAGTGTTATAATTAAACAGGGTGATGAAGGTGAACCGTTACTTTCCGGTAGGTGGTCCCGTGTCGGAAGATGACATCATTGATCGCGAATTATTTCTGGAAGGACTCACGCGGCGATTAAGTGATGGCCAAAACATTTTGCTCGCAGGACCGAGGCGCATCGGAAAAACGTCATTGGCCTTAGAGGTGTTGCGACGCTTACATCGCGAGGGGCATGATGTGGCGCTGGTGGACATGTTCGGTATCACCTCGGTGCGGGAATTGGCAGAACACCTGGCCAACGCCCTCTTAGAAAATCGGACCGGAGTACAGCGCACGGTGGAAAAACTCCGGGACATGGTTCGCAGCGCCGCACAAACCGAGGTGCGTCTTTCGGCACAGGGCATCGAGTTGGGCATGTCGTTTGCTCGACGCCAAGGTTCCGACATGGAATTGCTCGAAGAATCGTTAGGAATTACGGATAAACTGATCCGGGCTTCGAACAGCCGAGTCATTCTTGTCTTCGATGAATTTCAAGAACTGTCCCGGATTGACGCCAATCTTCACAAGATTCTCCGGAGCCATCTTCAGCAAAAACCGCATATCAGTTGTCTTTTTCTTGGATCGAAACCGACCTTGTTAGCGCAATTGTTTTCTCAGGGAAATGAGGCGTTTTTTCGCTATGCGGTGTCTCTTCCCGTCCCGGAAATCCCTCCCGATGCATGGTCCGAATACTTGGTCCGAAAATTCTCGGAGCGGGGGATCTCCATTACACCGGCGGAGGTAGGAGTCCTTTTGAAACTCACCGGGGGGCACCCTCAAGATACCATGTTAGTGGCCTCCGAAGTTTATTATGTGCTCATGGAGATGGAGAGTCAGGTGGCGAGTCTGACGGTGCTAGAAATCGCGTACCAGCGGGCTCTCGAGAGTCTGATGCGGGCATTTGAGGAGCTGTGGGGGAGCCTCAGTGAACATCAAGGCGGTCAACAGCTTATTAAAAAAGTAGCGTACGGGGAGCGTCCCTATGGTCAAAACGCCTCGCCAGCGCGCGTTGGTCGGATCTTAGCCTATGTCATGAGCCAAGGTATTTTAATTAAGGTGGGACGCGGGCAATATGAATTTTTTGAGCCCATGTTCCGCGATTACGTTACGCGGCTGTAATGGGGAGTGCGGGTATGGGCAACGAGATCCTTGATACGACCGTCTTTTGTGGCGCGTGAGTCAACCCCGATGGCGGCAATATGCGATGCCTGCTACTCGCCAACGCGCCGTTCTTTTATCCGGTCATTTCGCAAGGCGTGCTGGCCGAATTTATCCCCTTCGCCACCGTGCGCGGCTTAGGCCATGGCCGAAACCGTCGCCTCTACCACTACGAGGAGTCCGCAAATTTCCGTTTCGATCTCGAACTAGTGGGATATGAACACTAACACTGTATTCGTTGACGACCCCGTCGTTCCGATGAACGCAAGAACAACAATTGGTCGATATGATCATCCTACCAGAAATAGCCATCCATTGCGGGTAGCGAATGGATCATTATCCACCCGTCTAACGGCGTGACAAAATCTAGGGCGGCGACGGTATAGGGAGCAGCGGCCTTACCCGTCGGGGCCTCCATGCTCCATTCATGCCAGGTCCGTCCGTCGTTCGTCGTTGTAGTCGTCCATACCCGATGGTGCGACACCCAGACCATCTGGATGTATCCTGGGGCCAACACATTCACCGCTGGGTACCTCGGGTTCGCTCCGGTTGGAGAAGCCGCGGGCACCCGCGGCGGCGTCAACCTCGATGTGCCGCGCAAAGAAAGCCATCCGATTCGGCAGGCCACGTCCTGGCGGGCGTTAGTCGCCGGAGGGCTGCACACACTGCGCGCGCAATGTCGGTTTGAGTCGTGCACCAAGGGTCGTCGGTGATGGTTGGAATGGTTTCGATCTCGGCCTCGGAAAAGATTCGCCCGCCGTAGCGAGAGGGCGTTCCCCCGAAGTTGCGACGAATGTTTGTCTTAGTCCTACCCTACGCGGAAACCGAAGGACTGTCTAGCCAGATCAGCGGGCTTGGCAGGGTTGGCGTGGATATGGCTACAACGTCGCGGTGTAGCGCAAGATAGGTCGACCTAACGTCCCTACTCAATGTTCAGAATGTCCCGCTGACAGAGCACACCCATCCGACGATCAGCATGCCGAGGTGCTTTCCGGCCGTTTCCCCCGGCTCCCGAGGCCAGCTTGGCGGGCGGCCCCGGGAGCCTGGGCGATTAAGGCATCAATTGAGTCTTGCTCTCTGGATGTTTGAGGGTCTCGACGTGCGACTTGCCGACAATTCGGCTCACCGCAGTTGCGTAGGCGCTCATCGCCTTTTGGGGACTCGACTGGCCCGTCATCACACTTTCCATCGCCGTGTCGATGGCCACCGAAATCTTGGCGTAGGGCGGAAACGCCGGCCGGAAGTAGGTGTGTTTGAGCAACTGCGTCGACCAGGGAATGTTGGCCGCTGTGGTCTTGTATAGGCGCAACTGGGCCGAATCCTTTCTCGGCGACAGGTTGACGACCAGATGGTCATACAAGGCCACGTTGGTTTTGCTCGACATTAGCTTAATCAAGTCCCAGGAAAGTTGCTGATGGGTTGAGTGGCGGCTGATGGCCCAGGACCATCCTCCGGAAAGCGTACTATATCCGGGGGCCTGCCCGTGTTCAGTGGGCATCGGCGTATGGCCCAGCACCGTCGACCATTGGGGCCAGTAGGAGCTGCTTCCCTTCACGTTCCACGCCCCCGGCAACCACATGCCATCCAAGTCGATGGCGAGTTTCGCCTTCGGCAAGAGGCTGGTGGAGACCAGGGTGCCCATATTGGAATTCAGGGCTTGCCCTACCGGCGGTCCGAGTCCGGTGCCGTACACGGTCTTGATGAAGTTCAGGGAAGCCAGGAAACCGGGGCTTTTTACCACCCACTTGTGGCTGTGATAGTCATACAGCGAGTACCCGGTGCCATAGAGCAGCATTTCCATTCCCTGCATGGTCGACGCCTCGTCCATGGGTACGCCGGAGTAGATGTTGAACGGAATGATGCCCGGCAATTTCTTCTTAATTGTGCGGGCGGCGGCCAGCACCGCAGCCCAATTCTTGGGGTGCCAGGGCACGGGCAGGCCCGCCCGGTGAAACAATTGCTTGTTGTACCAGAGATAGCGGTCGTCGGTCCCGTTGGAAATCCCCCAAACTTTGCCTCCGTACATGGTTATGCTCCGCATGGCCGGGTAAAAATCCTTCCATTGCGGCCACTTCTTAACGTATGGCGTGAGGTTGGTTAGATATCCGGCGGCCTCGCTCGAGGAGATGAGGAAGGTGTCCTGCATGACGACATCGGGCGCCGTTTTGGCCGAGCTTTGCATAAGGTCGAGTTTGGTGTAGTATGCGCCCTCGTCGGCGATGATTTCGTTGGGTTTGACGATGACGCCGGGATGGAGTTTTTCGAATTGAGGGATTACCGTGTGCAGAAAGTTACCAATCGGGTTGGAGGTTGAACCGGGGCTGAATTCATAGGCCACGGTGAGGACGGTCTTGGGTTTCGGTGCCTTGGCGGCCTGAGCCAAGCCATTGGCCAGGGGCATGGTCACCCCGGCCACCAAGAGACTCGCCGTAGTTAAGGCTAACCGACGCGGCTTGGTCAATTTGATCATCTCCTTAGAAATTAGTTGGTCGGAGAGGGTATCCGCTTGGGTCGGCAATCACCTCCCTTGCGTTGGCTGCAAGCGCTAGCCCTTGACTCCGCCGATGTTCAGGGTTCTGCCGAGTCGGCCCCCGCTGGCAATGTACAGACCAATCACAGGCACCGAGTACAATAGGGAAAAGGCGGCCAGCTGGCCGTATTCGACTTGCCCATAGTTGCCGAAGAAGTCGTAAATGGTAATCGCGACGGGAAATTTGCTAGTGGAACTGAACAGCACGAAAGGCACGTAAAAGTTAGACCACGCGCCGAGAAAATTCAGGATGAAGACGACGACCAGGCCGGGTCGGGTCAACGGCAGCACGATGCGCAAATACCCGCTCAGCCGGTGCGCCCCGTCGACCCAGCTGGCTTCTTCGAGGGCGGGATCGACGGTATCGATGAAAGCCTTTAACAGCCAGATGCTCACCGGTGTGGCCAGCGCACCCATGACCAAAGTGACCGCCCAGCGCGTGTTAATCCAGTTCAGGCGCACGAACATCTCGAACAGCGGTACCATCAGGGCGGTGATCGGCAATCCCGTGATGAACAAGATGGCGAGCATGAAGGCAAGGCGGCCACGAAAGCGAAACCGGGAGAGAGGATAGCCGGCCAGGGCGGCCAGGATGACGGCTACCAGCGAACTGGCTATGGAATAGCCGGCGGCGTTGAGAAAGGACAGGGCAATCCCGGGTTGGGTGATGACCGCGCTGAAGTTCTGCAGCGACAGCGCGGTGGGCCAGGCCCACGCGATACCCGTGACCTGGCTGAAGGCGGCGCTGAACACCCACAATAAGGGCAGGCCGAAAAACAACACCAAGGCCACATAGAGGATGCTGAGGCCGACGTTTTCACTCATTCGACGCATTCGCGCCACCATTCGGGCACCCCCTTCGCCGTGATGCCGCCAGTGAAAGAGACGTCAAAGATCTAAATGCCGTCAATAGTCCGTGCCCACCATACGAAGGTACAGCAAGGACAGGCCGGAGGCGATTAGCAGTAAGACTATCGAAAGCGCGGTGCCGTAGCCGAGCTCGTAAAACGAAAACGAATTTTGATACGTGAAAACCGGAAGCACATCGGTCGCGTACCCGGGGCCCCCCGACGTCAGCACGTAGATGAGCGTGAAATCCGATAGGGTCCACAGCGTGATCAGAACCAGGGCGGTCGCAATCGAGTTGCGGATCATGGGCAGGATCACGCGCCCAAACATTTGCAGTCGATTGGCGCCGTCAATTTGAGCCGCGTCAATCAGTTCACCGGGGATGCTCTCGATCGCCGCGCCCAGGACGAGCATGGAGAACGCAGTGCCCCGCCAGATGTTGGCTATGACCAAGAAGAGCATCGGATCCTTGTACAGCCAGGATTGGGGGAGTACACCGAGCACGCCGATGACGGAATCGAACAACCCACCCGGAGTTTGCAGGTACGATGACCAGATGAACGCGGTCACGATTTCGGGAATCACCCAAGAGAGCACAATCAGTCCTACCAGGAACTGTCGAAATCCCAAAGGGATACGGCGAATAATCAAAGCAAGCGCCAGTCCCAGACCGACTTGGCCGACCAGGCCGGAACCAATCAAGTACTCCAAAGACGCCTTGATACTGAGCCAAAAGAGTCCGGAGGTGAACAAGTGCACATAATTGGCTAGGCCGACAAAACTGGGATGGGCTGCCTGGGGGCCGGTCAGGGCCAAGTTGGTAAACGAGATGTAGATGCCCCAGGCCACCGGCAATCCCAAAAAGAAGAGGATTACGGCCGAGGGGGCCGACAAAAAACCCATAGCCCAGAGCCCCTGTCGAAATCGTGGTCGCCGGATTTCCCTGGCGGTGCTGTGTTCGGCATAGTTCTCATTGAGCAAGTGGCCCTCACCCCCTTCGTAATTGCCCGGGGCTCGGAACAAGCCCATCGCAATGAATGGCGGCAGAGATGCAACTAGATGCAACTGCAAGAGTGGCGCGCGTAATCACAATAACCCAGAATAAAGCCAACTGTCGGTCTGATAATAAAGACTTGAGTAGATGGTGTCAATACGTACGGCCGTTCACGGGGATGCACAAGCATTACCCGGAATTCATCCCGGTGCACAATGGAAGATAATTGGGACAAGCGGAGATGATTCGGAAAATGTCTTTGAACGTCTGAGCCATGACGCGGCAACCCCTTCAAATCGGCTTAAGGTGTCGCAAGTGCAGGAACGGCTTGAAACGGGCCTGTGGTCGGCTCTGGCCGAAATGGAGACCAAGCGGGTGCGGGCGCCCGCCTTCCGAATGGATTGAACGCGCTCAAGCAGCAAGCGGCGGTGGTGCGAGGCGAGGCACAGCGCAAGGCGCGCTTTACCCCGCTTAGAAAGCTGCTGGCGCAGGCGCCGGACATCTTGTTGGCCCTTCGCCCGCACTGGGTGGCGAGTCCCCTCAACGTGAGCCGCTTGTTGCCCCAGACGTCGTGGTTTGACCTGGTGCTGATCGACGAGGGCAGTCAGGTGGTGCCCGAAGACGCCATCCCCGTATTGGCCCGGGGGCGCCAGGTAGTGATCGCCGGATACCGCCATCAGTTGCCGCCTACCAAGTTTTTTTGCGCGCCGAAGTTCGAGCATGAGCAATGGTCGTTCTAGCCACCGCTCCGGCGTGAAAAGCGTTGGGTCGGAGTTTGGCCAGGTCGTACCGTCTCTGGCCGCCAGCAGTCCGTTCGTCCGGCAATAGCCGTCCTGTCCTTCACATGTGCCCACGGGCAGAGAGTGGACTTCGACACTCCCAGGAATTGTGCTGTCATATTAATATGATGCGAGTAAGTTTAGATAATGTTAAGGCAAACTGTTCCTGCCGTCGCCGCTCGGGCGCGGGTGCGGCAACGGCGGTCTCTGCTGCCCTCGGCCCGATCACAGCGCAACTCAGAAGCTGAGGATGCCGCAGTTGATGCGGCGCCACTAGCGAACACTTCCCGATGGTCGCCTGAGTATAGCAAATCCCTTGCCGCACTCGGCCATCACTGAGATTGGGATGTGGCAGACATCACGGTCCCATTACTTTAGACGATCATAACACCCTATCCATCTTTAGGAGAACATCATCCGTTCACGGTTGTTCACGATGGGAAACGTGCTCAGATGGACCACCAGTTTCTGAGCCCTGCCGTGAATGACGGACGGACTCATCGCCGCACTCCAGCGTCTTTGCGGAGGTGGACGGCTCCGAGAGATCCCGCTGTCCTGAAGAAGCGGCATTGACAGGAAGCCATGTCTCACCAAATATTTGCAACGCTTGTAGGATCGGCAACAAGGCGAGCCCCTTGGGAGTCAGACGGTATTCGACCCGCGGCGGGGATTCGGCGTAACGCGTGCGGGCCAAAATGCCTTCCTGTATCAGACGTTGCAATCGATGGGAGAGCGTTCGGGGATTTAACCCCGGAACGAGCAGTTCCCCAAAGCGTCGCGGCCCCAGCCGCAATTCTCGGATAATGACGATCACCGTCACATCTCCAATCAGAACTGCTGTCCTTTGAATGGGGCACACGACTCCGTCGAGATTCTGGTGCATGGCTACAAGCCTCCTTTACTGTGTTAGCGTCGGCCTTGGGCCAGTTTAAGAGACTCCGGGTGCCCACGCAACCGCGCCATGGCCCATATCCCGACGACGGGACCAACGGCCAGCAGCATGAAGACATGGAACCAGCCGATAATCGGCTGCAGCGATCCCACGAGATCGATGGATCCAATGGTGATGAGAAAGCCCACAGCCATTTGCAGGGTGAGTGCGCTGCCTTGCATGGACGCGGGGCTTAGTTCCGTCACGGCGGCGGAAAATTGGGCCGAATCCGCGATCACACTGAATCCCCAGATGAGTGCCACCAGGATGGTGAGCCATGGAGCTTGGCGGTAGGTCACCCCAATGACAAGATCCATGGCTCCACTGACGCCCAGGGCTCCGATGGTGGCTCGCGTGCGCCCCCATCGGTCGGCGACCCATCCTCCAGCCAGAGCTCCCGCCAGCCCTGCCAGTCCAATTGCAGCAAAACTCGCGATGCCGGCGATGCCGAGGAGCGTCGTCCCCTTCCAATGGGTGACCCAACTCGCCAGAAAAAACCCAGGTAACCAGGTCCACATGGCATAGAGCTCCCACATATGCCCCCAGTAGCCGAGGTTGGCCCACATGACGGGTTGATCGCGGAGCACGGCAGCCACCAGATCCCACCGAAACACGGGGGGATGAAAGGGTCCCGGATATTCCGGAACCACCCAGAGCACCAGTGCCCACGAGAACACAGCCAAACCCGCGCTGCCCGCCAACACGCGCTGCCAGTGTTGCAAGAGCGGCAAGCCCACCAGGAGGTGGGGCAAGGCGGATCCGACGGTCAAACCGCCAATCAGGATTCCGACTGCCAGTCCCCGTTGACGGGGAAACCAGCGCGCCACCCACTGCACCGCAACGGGATACACCACCGCGAGGCAGGTGCCGGTCAGGGCACGTAAAACGAAAGCGATCCAACCCCCGTGCGGCAATTCAACCAATGCGATGGTCGTGAGTGCCGACCCGAACGCGCCCCACCCCATCAAGCGTCGCGGATGGAAGCGGTCCGCCAGTCCGAGCGTGGCGCTAATCAGGGCACCCGCGACAAACCCCAATTGGACCGACGCCGCGAGCCAGGTCACCGCAGTGCCCGACAAATGCCATTGGAGTACTAACGCCCCGGTGACCGCCGAGGTACTAAACCACACGCTCATGGCAAGCAATTCCGCCAGGGTAATCCACCCGAGCGCCACCCACCGAGATGCGTGAGGTTGTTCCCCTCTTTTTTCTATTTGGAGCATCCCCTCTTCAATTTTGCTTCGTTAAGGTGTTCTTCCTGCAATCGCCGGGTAGAACGAACTTGACTTTCCTAATACTATACAATTTATATTATGACTATGCTGACGTCAATTTTGGGGAGACAATCGATACCAGGAGCAATTCCTACACAGGCACACACAGGTCGACCAGACTCCGCATATTCCGAGGAGGTTGTAACTGCTACACAGGACTGACGCATGAAATATGAAAGCCGTGGAGAACGTCACTTTGAGGGAAAGATCCGTTGAAGGGAAGGGAATTTTCAAGGCTTGCACCTAATATATAGCCAGTTGATCCTGGGTCAATCCAGTGTGGCCCCGGTAAGACGACCAACACGTCGCGCTGGTCCAACGCCTTCCAATGGGGATTGGCTTTGGCCATATGACTCAAGAGCGCTCCTGAGGTGCCCCGATGCTCATCGAGTACAAACGGCAAATGAGTCGCCGGGAGACCGTCACCCGACGCGGAGAACAGGATAACGAAACTCTGCGCCTGAAGAAACCGCACGATTTCTTCCGAACTCCCCTACTCCGCAGCCCATCGCCAGACTGCACTGGTTCCCGCTCCTCCATATTCCCGGTCGGCCTATGCCGCCATTCCCAGGGTAGACGGACCGTGGCGCATCCGCATCCACGGGTAGCCAACTTGGCCGTATTGCCGGCGTTTATCACCATGGCGGATGATGAGTGGGATTGGCCACGTTCCCTAGCCATCGGCAGTCCCAGCCCCTTCAAGTCTCCGTAGAGAAGCGGTTGACAACAATCGAGTCTTATCATATAAAGTGCCATGGTAGCAACTGAGAGGAGAGCAGATTGGTCTACCTAAACAGTTACATCAGTTTACCTACCAAGCCCTGCTGACCGCACTGGAACGGCAATCCGCGCGAGAAGGGGTCGCAACTGCGCAAGGTCCCCCCCCCGGCGTATACCTCCCTGATCTGACGGCTGAAGTATGAGCCGCAGTATGGGATCAGTGTGCACCACGCGGCGGCGTTGGTGATCGGACGGCGGGGAGGCCTGAAGATCTGGCGGGAGAACGTGCCCAAGGCGCTCAGGCACTGGATGCAAGTGCGGGGACGATGTGCAAAAGGTCCTCGAAGGCGCCAATATTAAACTCGCCGTCCGTCGCCAGCGATATCCTCGGCGTTTCTGGGCCATGCTCGAGGCTCTCATTGCGGGCTGCACCGATGCGCCAGCGATGGCCGATCTCGCCAAAGGCCGTCTCAAAGCCAAGCACGCGTCGCTGATCGTCGCCCTCACCGGTCTGATGGGGCCCCATCAGCGGTTCTTGTTGAAGGAACTGCTGGCCCATATCGACGAATTGGACCGCCATCTGAGCGCCCTGGACCGCGAGATCCGCGACCGGGTCGCGGCGTACGAGGATCTCATCGCCCTCTTGGATTCGATTCCGGGGATCGACCGCCGAACGGCCGAAGCGATCTTAGCCGAAATCGGCCCCGACGTGAGCCGCTGGCCCGATGCGGATCATTTGGCGGCCTGGGGCGGCCTTGCCCCAGGGCAGAACGAAAGCGCGGGCAAGCGGCGGTCCGGCCGAACCCGCAAGGGGAATGTGACCTTGCGTTCCGCTCTGATTCTGGCCGCCTGGGCGGCGAGTCACACCAAGGGGACCTTTCTGGGCGCCCTCTATCACCGATGGGCCCGCCGCATGCCCCCCCAAAAAAGCGACCGCGGCCCTGGCGCACCGGCTGCTGGTGATCATTTATCACGTCATTCGGACGCGCGAACCCTATCCCGACTTGGGGGGTGACCTACCACGATCAACGCGATCAGCAGCAGATCGTCCAGCGGAGCCTGCGTCGCCTCCGGGCGCTGGGCTATGAGGTGACGCTGAAGGAAGGAAGTCGAACCGCCCGAGAGCGCGACCGGGTAGCGGCGCGTCGGGAGCTTCAGCCGCCAGGGAGCCGCCTCATGGAACGAACACCCGTTCTCCATAAGGGGGTTCTAGTTCAGTGCGCCTCTCGTAGCGTATAAATATTTTCGGGGCAGGATAGTGACTCGTATGTTGAGTAGGCGCATGTGAAGGATGTTCATGTTGTGGCCGCCGCTATCCGGACCCAGGCGAATTGGTTGGTGACGTGCAATGTACGGACTTTTATTCGCCCCCCTGGCCTCGTGGTACTCCGACCTGGCGCAGTTCAGCGAATTCGTGACGCCATTGGCCAGCTGGTCGACATCTCTGGTAACGCTTAGCGAACGCTAACGAGGGCGGTACGACCGTGTTCAAAAACGGGACCGTCCCTTCCAATGCTGCGCCCTGTGTTTTAGTGGTCGGCGTCAGTACGAGCGTAAGGAAACCGGGACAATCGACCCGCTCGCCGTGATCACCCGCATTTCGCGGGCGACACTCTATCGGCAGTGGGCGCGCCATGGTTTGATCCGTCGGCAACTACGCGCGGCCGTGCCCAAACGGTATCGGCGCTGGAAGCCAGCGCCCTGGGCGATCTGTGGCAGACGGACGTACGGGCCAATCCGCTCATCGACCAGCGGTCACGGAGTAAAGAGGTCGGTCACCGCCAGCGGAACGTCGGCAAAGAGCGGACTGGTGACGGTGTCTCCGGCATGATAGGGGCCTGAGCGCACAAATCCCTCCGGGGTCAGGCGGTAGACGCTGAGGGTTTCCGTATCGGGGTCCGCAATCCAGTATTCAAAAACGCCATATTGAGCGTACAAGTGGGCTTTTAAACCGCGGTCCCGCTCGCGGGTGGAGGGCGACAACACTTCAATGATGAGGTCCGGTGCACCCTGCACATTCGATTCGCGAACGATCTCTAAGCGCTCTGAGCGGACAAACAATACATCGGGCTCGGTCACGTTGAGATCGTCCAACACGACATCGAGCGGGGCGACATAGACTTGCCCATATCCGCGGCGTTCAGCGGCTCGCAAAAATTCGACGCAGTTGAGCACAATGCGTTGGTGTTTGGGCCTGGGTGACGGGCTCACAACCAACGCTCCTTCCAAGATTTCGTAGCGTTTGCCGTCATCGGGTAATTGTGCGAGATCCGCGACGCTAAGCGCGGGTCGGATCACATCCATCGAAGGCACCTCCCTATAACGAAGTATATCATGTTCCTTCAGGCACTCTCTCCATCTACAACGTCGTTGTGGGGCCACTATTCGCTCGCGGACGGGTGGATTTAGCGAGGTTCAACACCGTCAAACCGTCGTTAAACCGTAGCTTTATTGTCGGCTTGGATTCTGATGTTCTCGCCGCCTACAGCCCCCGCAACTCAACTTGATACAATGTCTATAGGGGGCAGACGTGGT